>DLRK01000067.1:0-5401 GCA_002501065.1 Akkermansiaceae bacterium UBA7890 | reverse complement strand
GGGATTCGGGGGGCTGCCGGAGGCCACGTGGGCGGAGGCGTGAAGCCCTACAACGGGTTTATCCGGCTTGATGGCAAGGGTGACACTTTTTTCACCGAAGCCACCGCCAGTGACGAAGGATTTTGCCAGGCTCAACTCCGGGCCGGCTGAGAACACTTCCCTGCCAGAGGCCTCGTAGCTGATGGTGGTCCCGTTGTCCTTCAGCCAGGGCAGAACCGCTACGTTGACCTGGCAGACTGTGCGGATGACCAGGCTGGTGTTTCTCAGCCTGCTGGCGGCGGTTCCGAAGCGCAACCAATAGTGCGATCGTCCCTTGACCAGGTCTGTCAGGTCGAGGCCATCCTTGAATGGTTGTGGCTGCGACCAGGTGCGTCCGGCATCCAGTGAAACAGATACCGGGCAGGTCGCCTTCCCTTGAAGTAACAAACCATTGCGGCAACCTTCGTCATAAATACCCCAGGCCTTGTTATTCGGTGGGGTTGCCCCGATGACGTATGGCGTCTGGAAAGAGAACACAACCTGTTTTGCGCTCTCCCCGACAACGCCTTCACGGTAGTCGGCACCGGTGAAGTCCGGTTCATAAACATAAACCACGTTGGCGAACCTGGCTTGGCCATTTCGGTGAGCTGTTCCGTTCCTGGATCCCCTCATCTTCTCCGGCTGGTTTACCCAGGTCCGCGAGCGCTCGGGTCCGGGGATGCCCGCTGTGTTGTAGTTGCGTCCCCAGAAAACGAAGGTCTTGCCGTCGTCAAGACCGGGCTGGAAATAACGCCGCATTCGCTCGCCCCGCCGCAGCCGCAGCATGGGGGGAGGACCAGCGTAGCCTGCAAGGTATTCGGCGACGGCATACTTCCGATAGGAATTGCCGTCACTGGGATGCAGTCCGCAGACCAGCCAGCCGCGTTGCCTGTCGGGTTTGTAGCTTCGACTGGTCCAGCGATCTACGTCCTTCTGCACCTCTGCGATACCGAGCAGTCGGCGACCGGGTTCGTCGAAGATCACGGTGGACAAGTCATGGTCAAGCAAGGCCCATCTGCCCTTTCCGTAGGCTCCTCCCTGAAGAAAAACCTCGAAGGAATTGTGCCCTGCCACACCGACTCCGCGCCCCCGGGCATGCCCCAGCAGGTGATCAAGCTCCGCCGTCCATTGAGAATGAGTGGTGCCGCACAGTCCGAAACCATAGCCGAAGAGACCGTTCCAGTATTCGCGCAGGCGTTGGTCCTTGCCCTGTGTAAGTCCTTCGCCCCAGAGGTCACGGCGCCCGGTCTCGCCATGCCAGTAATGGGTATTGCGCCAAAGCCAGGAAGCCAGCGCCTTGCTTTCGTCGGAGTCGACTCGTCGACCGGTGACGCGTTCATAGGTTGCAGCCTGGGTAGCGAAGAGACGCTCGAACGTGGAGATGGCGAGTTCGCCCGGGTACCAGGAATGGTCGGTGCGAATCTGGGGATCACCAACGTCTGCGAGGACCTGGGCCCCGACCCCAAGGGCCATCAGAGAGAATAACACTCTACGGGTCACATGCACTGCGGTGAACAGGCGCATTACTTGCACCTTTCCTTCTTCCCACACCACCCAAACAGAACAAGAGGCAGCAGAACAACTAACAGGAGCGCGGGTTTCACGGGATCAGTGTAAGGCCGATTCCCCAGTCCATCTATTCAAAAAGGGCACCAGAGTGCAAGGGAAGCAGCGCCCCATCACGGTGCAGGAAACAGGTGCGGGGTGGGGGAAGCAGTGCCCCTTGAACCCTGTCGAAGCAGATTCCAGATGTTCCGCCGGTCACTCTCCCTCAAAAACACCCCGGACTGCTCCTGGATAAGGCCCCGGCCGGCTGCGCCCGATTTTTGAAAAAAAATGTATCTTCCTGTAACCAGTGCAGATCAAACTGCGAACTACTCAATGAAGGTCCGATTCTGATCGGGTCCGAACTCACCGAAGCTATGAACACGAAACAAATTCTCTTTATTGGAGGCGGGACCGCCCTTGGAGCCATCGTCGCTGTCATCATCATGAAGGCCCAGCCCACCGGGGAAGAAAGCACCCCCAAGCCGGAGCGTGCGGCCTCATCGAAAGTGATCGCGGGTGATCCGGATCCCAAGGAGGGCGACGACCAGTCAGATCAGAAACCTGCCGCAGGGAGCATCCTTGGGCAAATCGCCGAGGCCAATCCCGAGATCGATCCCGCGGAACTGGAGGGACGACGGGACGAATTCCGGAGTGCGATGCGCGAACGTCAGATGGAACGGTTGACGAGCAAGATGGCCAAATGGAGCGCCGCCCTGGGTCTCGAAGAAGGCCAGCGGGAGGAGCTCCTTGAGATCGCAGACGCCCAGTTCGAAGAGCTGGAGACCCTCACGGCCAACGCAGAGGGCGGGGATTCCGCTCTCATTTCCGAGTCGGCGAAGCGCGCCATGGCCATCATGAGCGGAAGGGCTCTCGAAGAATCGATGGCGGAACTTCTCACCCCAGGTCAGAAGGCGACCTACCAGGAGTTTGGCGAGAGGCAGGACCAAAGTCGCGCCGAAGCCCGAACCCTTCGCCAACTCGCGGGACTCCAGGAAGACCTGATGCTCACCCCAGAACAACGCAACGATGTCTACGGTGTTTTGCACGAGAACTCGCTGGCCGAGGTTCAGGGGAAATCCGACATCAGCTCGCTGATTGAATCCTTTGCCTCCCAGGCCGGAGTGACCATCGACCCAGCGCTTCAGAGCGTGATTTCGGGCCTTGCCAATCGTGGACTGGAAGGACTGGCCTCAGGCCAGTCCTTGGACCGCGAGTCGATAGAGGAATTTGCCACGGGTGCGGTCAGCGAGTCCGTCGAACAACAAGTCGAGCAACTCCGTCCGATTCTGACCGAAGACCAGCTGCAACTCTATCGGAGCCAGCTGGAAGGTCGCATTGGCAACCTCATGCGAAGAGGGCAACCTCGCGAGTAAACCTGAGTCCTTGACGACCTTCGACCCGGGAGACCATGGAGTTTCCCGGGTCTTAACATTCCTGTCCATGCACATCGCCCAAAGAGCATTCCACGCCTTGATCCCGATGCTCCTGGGGTTGGCCACGGGGATGGCCGATCCGGTTCGGCAGCAGGATATCGGTGCGTCCTCGCCGTGGGCGGCTCACGTCGATCTTGCGAAAGTGAATGATTCGCCGATTTCCTCCCTCCTTTTCGAAATCGCGGGGTTCGACCGCATCATGCAGCTTCAGGAAGTGTTGAAGGAAAAACTGGCCATTGATGTCAAGGCTGCCGAGGGCGTTACCCTCTTTGGATCGGGCGAGAATTCTCAGGAAACGGCGGTGATTGTGCGCGGCAAGTTCGAGAGCCTTGATCTGTCCGGATTGTCGTCTGCACCAGGTGGGACCTATCGCGGGGTACAACTTCATGAGGGGCCGCAATGGCAGGCCGACGCTCTCTTTCTCGCAAGCCCCTCGGCCAGCGAGCTGGTGGCCGGAACTTCCCTGCCAGCGGTGCGTGAGGCGCTGGATGTCCTGACCGGTCGCCAAAAGTCTTGGCAGGGCGTTTCACTCGCTGAGCACGCCAAGAAGGAATTGAACTCGGCCAGCGCCCTGCTCGCGCTGGACATGAAGAGAATTGGCGGCAAACTGCAATTTGAATCGGACATCACGCGCTCCATCCGGAGGGCGTGGTTCCTGATCGGTTCGCGTGATGATCAGGTCGAAGCTGCCGTGCTCATCGATAGTGCGGATGCCGCGGGCCTCGCCTATCTCCAAGCTCAATTGCAGTTCCTGACGGTCATGCTGAAATCCCAGGAAGGCGTTCCTCCAGCGTGGATTGAATTGATGAGCGCCCTCAGAGTGGAAATCAAGGATCATTGGATGACCGTGAAGGTGGGCGCTCCGCGGAAAAAAGCCGCGGAATTGTTGCGATCACTTGGACCCCTCTTTCAGACGGAGACGAAGCAAACAACCCCCGCAGAATAGATTTCACTTTCGGATCGATGAGTGAATCGGACGAAGACCTCTTGGCGCGTTGTCAACTTGGCTCGCTTCGTGCCTTCGAACTTCTCCTGCTACGCTATCAGCCACGGGTCCTGCGCTTTCACGAGAAGCAGCTGGGAGACCGGGAGGATGCCAAGGATGTGACCCAGAGGACCTTTCTCCAGATCCATGCCAGCCTGGGGCGCTTTAAACCAGGTCATCGCTTCGCGCCCTGGCTCTTCACGATTGCCCGCCGCCAGGGCATCGATTTCCTGCGGCAGGTGGGATCGCGGCGCAGGGTCCACGAGCAACTTCTCAGCGAGCCAGAGCCGGTCGCCGGGGCGGATCCCCAAACCCTTCTTGGGCAGAGGGAAGAGGTTGATGCCATCTGGCGCTGGATCTGGCGAAACCTCGACCAGCGCTCAGCAGAAATTCTCTGGCTCAGAATTCAGGAAGAACTCGATCTGTCCGAGATCGCAACGGTCATGATGCTGACCCACAGCCATGTGAAAGTGCTCCTCCACCGCGCCCGCAAATCCCTCCTCCGCACCCTTTCCCAGGAATCCTCCAAACTCTCCAGCAAAACAACCGGAACGACACACAGGACGGTGTCGCAGTTCCTCCTCTGAACGATGCCATGAAACGAATCACTTGCCGCTTGGTCCAAAGAAATATCACTCCTGCCGGTTGGTTGGCCAACCATGTCGGACGCTGCGAAGAATGCCAATCGTACTTCGATCGGGTTCATTCCCTTGAGGAAGACCTCCGCACTCCTGCCGAAAAACCAGACGAGGAGCTCGCGCAGTCGATCATGGCGATGATCAAGCGTGGGGAGCAAGGCCCGGCGGTGAAGCCGGCATTCACGGTTCTCGTTCGGCCGAGGGTTGTTGTTTGCGGGGCGGCCGCCACCGCGGCGGTGGTCCTCACCCTCCTCTTTCTGAACAATCCAGACGAACCCGGTGAACTGGTGACCGACCCGCCGCCGACTCTGGTCCAACCTCTTGGTCCTCCACCTCCGCAAGGAGCACCGGTTCGTGAGCAAACTCTCGCCTACGCCGTGCGGCAACAGGAACTGCTGCAGCGCGACTTTCAGAAACTTGGAGCCCATCTGCGCGAAAACCTTATTCTCTTCCGGTCGCGGGATCGATAGTTCTGCTTCATCCAAATCTCAAATTTCGGCAATCCGCTGCGCTCGGTCAAGGAGCCCCGAGCAAACCAGTTCAACTGTCAGCGCACGAAACCGCATTTGCTAGCCGCCAGTGACCAGTCGGACGCATGCTGCCCGATAAAACTGTGCTCGTCGTGTATTCGGTCCACCTGAAGACGAACTCAGGCGGGGTCTACGTGGTGATTGGCGGAGACTTCAAGAGCGATCCAACCAGTGAGAAGTGGGATGAAGGCGATACCCTGCGCATGATACAGGGTGCGCGGTGGGGGAAGCATGGAAGGCAACACCCCC
>DLRK01000210.1:32463-97327 GCA_002501065.1 Akkermansiaceae bacterium UBA7890 | reverse complement strand
CCTCCTGCAACTGGGCGCGGAAACGGCCCTCGACATGACGGTATTCGATGTCGACTACACCACCCTTGAGGTTCCCGTCCCGACGGAGGCCCTGGGCGAGAATGTGATCATCGAGTGGAATTTCGTGAGCGACGGCAGCGCGGATAACTTCAGCGGACTGAGCATTGACGATATCGAGGTGATCGAATAGCCGGGAGGATCGGCGCCTGCGAAGAAGGAGCACCCTTCCGCTCCATGCCACAGAGCCCCCATGCCCCCGGGATGATCCCGGGGGAGGGATCCGTCCTGCGACCCCCCACCGCACAAGTTTTTCCTGTTGGCGAATAGGCTCAATTCTCCAACCTCCAGGTATTCGTTGGGAATCAGGGGTTGAATCTCAAAATCCGACTCAATTCACTGGATGCCGCGGTGTGGCACGACTTACAACAGGCCCCTGGCCGATGCACCCACGTCTCAAGAATGTCTCCATTTCAGTGATCTTCCTGATTGGGATAGGCGTGTGGATCCTCCTCAAGGTCGCCCCCAGGGATACCGCATCAGATGACAAGGGGGAGGGAATCCAAGGGCGACAGAGCGCCCCGCACGAACGACCGGATCAAACCAACGGTGTCGATGTTCGGATGACTCCGATCGAGATTCCGGCCTCGGCACCCGCCACGGCCACCGACTTGCACGAGCGAAAACTCGATCCCCGGGCCGACGGGTGGGACGGCGAACTACTCGGTGAGGCGGCGTTGAATCAGCTCCGGAGGATTCTGGCCAGTGACGCCGAAGGTGGGGGTGCCTGGCCGCTCTCAGCTGGCTTTGCGTGCACGCCACTCCGACCGAATCAACGGGCAGAGGTTTTCCGGACCGGCACCATGGCAATCCACCGTGGCGAGGTCCCGCAGGAGATGTCCCTGCGTGGAGAGGCCACGCTGCGGGCTCAAGTCAAAGCTGTGGGTGTGCTCCCGGGGACGCGGGTGAAGATCAAGATCGTCCGCGTCGCACCGCACACCAATGGGTTTTCGACCCGGGCGTTGATAGAGCTCTTTCGTGTCGATGACCGCAGGCGGACGCAGGTCTCAGCGTGGTGGGATTGTGAGTGGTTGCAGGCGGAGAACGACGGCAGTGAGTCCGGACCTCTCCTTCATCGCCTTGCGCTCGCGAGCTACGAGGAAACTGTAGCGACCTCCGGGCGCGCGATGTTCGAAGATGTGACCCACGCGGTGATTGGGGACAATGCGGGCTACCGTGACCAGGTCCTGCGGGGAATGAACCACTGGGCCGCGCGGCTGACAAAGATCGACGACCTCCATTTTTTCGGCCATCACGGCCTGGCGATCGGGGACGCGAACGGCGACGGCATGGAAGATCTCTACCTCTGCGACGGCGGCGGCCTGCCGAACCGGCTCTACCTGCAGAACGCCGATGGGACCGTGCGCGATGCCTCCGCGGAGTCAGGAGCAGACTGGCTCGAAGAGTCGAAGTCTGCCCTGTTCCTCGATCTCGATAACGACGGTGATCAGGACCTCGTCGTGGCGACGGTTGCCCTGTTGCTATTCATGGAGAATGATGGTCGGGGCAAGTTTCGCGTTCGCAGTGGCATCCCCGACCTGCCCGACCCGCATTCGATGTCGGCGGCCGACTACGACAACGATGGCGACGTCGATCTCTTCGTGTGCAACTACGGTGCGAAGCCGGCGGACGCAGGGCGCAGCGGGTTCGAGGCAACCGCGCCAATCCCGTTCCACGACGCGAACAACGGCGGTCGCAATGTGCTCCTGAAGAACAACGGCAAATTCCGGTTCATTGATGCGACCCGGGAGGCGGGCCTGGAGACGACTGCCGGCCGGTGGAGCTTCGCGGCTGCCTGGGAAGATTTCGACGATGACGGCGATCAGGACCTTTACGTGTCCAATGACTTCGGGCGCAACAACCTCTTCCGCAACGACCAGCTCCCGGGAGGCGGCATCCGCTTTCGCGACGTGGCAGGCGAGCTGGGCGTCGAGGACATGGCTTCGGGGATGTCGGTGGCCTGGGCCGACTACAACCGGGACGGGAAGATGGATCTCTATGTCGGCAACATGTTCTCCGCCGCTGGAAACCGCATCACCTTCCGGCGGCGCTTCACCGGAAACCGTCCCAACACGGCCGAACAGATCCAGCGCATGGCCCGCGGCAACACGCTCTTCCAGGGCTCCAGCGATGGCCGCTTCCACGATGTCAGTGAAACGGCGGCTGTCACCATGGGGCGTTGGGCGTGGAGCTCACTGTTCGCTGATCTCAACAACGACGGCTGGCAGGATCTCGTCGTGGCCAACGGCTATTTGACGAACGAGCGCACCGATGACTTATGAAGCTTCTTCTGGCGCCAGGTCGTGGCGCCCTCCCCGACCGAGAAGACGGATGCCGAAGCGGTGAAGGATTACAGTGCCGCTTGGGCGGCTATCATGAGGCTCGCGCGAGCGGGTTCGTCCTGGAGCGGCCACGAGCGGCACTGCGCCTTCCTTAATTGCGGTGAAGTCGAACAGGGTGCGCGCTTCGCCAACGTATCGGCGGTCTCCGGGCTCGACTTCCCGGACGACGGTCGCGCGCTCGTGGTAACCGATTGGGATGGCGACGGCGACCTCGATCTCTGGGCGCGCAACCGCAATGCCCCGCGGCTCCGCATGCTGCGCAACAATGCGAGCACGGACGATCCCGGGGCGCAGAACTGGATCGCCCTCCGCCTGGAGGGACGCAAGGTCAACCGCGACGCCATTGGCGCACGCGCCGAGGTCGTGCTCGCGGACGGGACGCGTCTCCAGGAGACGGTGCATGCCGGCACCGGGTTCCTCTCGCAGTCGAGCAAGTGGCTCCACTTCGGGCTCGGCAGTGGCGCTCCGGAGATCCGGTTGGTCAGGGTGCGCTGGCCGGGTGGCAACTCAGAGACGTTTGTCGGGATCGAGAACAAGCGGCGCCACCGCCTGAGCGAGGGTGCCGGGAAGGCACTACTGCTTCCGCCACGCAGCGGGGTCGCAGACCATGCCGCCTCAAATCAGGAGCCGCTCCCGGTTTCCGGAGCCGCCCAGATCATCCTGCCGGGTCGGATTCCTCTCCCAACGATGACCTTTCACCCTGCAGGCGCATCTGCACCGGTCCCGCTCCGGGAGGGATCTCGCCCGCTCCTCCTCCTGATTTTCTCCGGACACTGCGGAACCTGCCGGACGGAGATGACGGAATTCACCGCGGAGGCGCAGACCATCCGTGAGGCTGGCCTGGAGATCCTGGCGCTCTCGTTGGACTCACTGGCACCGGGCGGGGATGCGGATGGGGCCGCCGCCAAGCTCATCCAGGAAACTGAATTCCCGTTCCTGACCGGTTCCGTCACCGCTGCCTCCGCAGGTCGGATCCGCCACCTGCTCGGCTCCCTCTTTGACTATCCGGCCCCCTTCTCGGTCCCGCTCAGCCTCCTCCTCGACGCCAAGCGGAATATCGTTTCCATCTATCGCGGTCCGGTTGCGCTCGAGACCCTTGTCCACGACCTGCGCCACGGTGTCGGTGGGCACATTGACTCCCTGCGCGACCTTGCCATCCCATTTCCGGGGCGATGGCACACCAAGTCCATCACCGGGTCCGAGCTCGCAGAGTTCGTCGCGAAATACTTTCATTCCTACGATCCCGCCGAGCGCCTGCGCTACCTGGAAATCGCCACGACGAGTGCGCTCAACTCAAACCGAGCCGCCAACCTGCGCCGCCAGGTCATCGACGGTCACCTCGCGTGGGCGCGTGATTACTCCAGTGGAGGCAAAGTCGACCAGGCGACCTTCCACTTTGAGAAGACCCTGCAGTTGGATCCGGAGAACGGCCCTGCCCATAACGATTTCGGCGCCTTGCTCGCCAACCAGGGCAAACTCGCAGAGGCCGAAATCCACTTCCGCCGCGCCCTCGTGATCGACCCGGACAACGCCCTCGCCAAGCGTAACCTCAAACTCCTGACCCAGCTGCGCAACAAGTAACCGCAATCCTGTCCGTCTCCAGCCGGTATCCTCCCGGTCGTGTCCAGATATTGGAATCGTCGATTTCATGCCGCATCCCGGCCGCAGCAGCGAAGCAATCTGCCAGACCGCTCCCCAGCCTGATGGGGTCGTTGAAGCCCGGGAAATTGGACTGGAAAAGTTCGCGTTCGCCGGCGGCGTTGGCATTCAACCTCATCTCAGTTTGCGGTCGCCCTGATCTGGAAGAAAAGGCGATCCGCAATGGGAGCGATCAAGGGGTAGCGCATGCTCACCAGCACCGCTCCATCGCCCAGCACCTCGGCTGACACAAACTGCAGGGCGCCTTCGCTGTAATCGAAGACCTGCAGGTCACTACTCACCCCAACTTCGTAGGTCAGCGCGTGACCGCCCGGGCGCGTCCGGTAGTGAACGAGAATGGCATCACCACCCGCCTCGGGACCCACGGAAACGGCATGGGAGAATTCCCCGCCGTTGAGAGCATCGAGGACAAACGCGAACTCGCCGAAATTACTCACTCCGTCCCCATCCGGATCGGCCTCCGCGAGACGATCGGGGACGGGAGTTCCCGCCGGAAAGGCGGTGGCCGCCCAGGTGGCGTATGAAACGCCACTCAGGGGTGCTGACGAAGCATCCCAGTTGAGTGGATCATCCCCGTAGATCCCCACCGCCACCCGCACGAGGGAATCACCGGCACCATCCGGGGAGAGGGGCCACGAGGGGACGTCATCGTAGTTGACCAGGTCCTCAATCAGCATCGGATAAAAAGCGGGCGAACCATCACCGGGAACCACCAGGGCGTCCGGGCGCAGAAGCCGTATGGAGCCCCCCCCATCATTCAGCTTGGTGGGCACGGCCCCGTCGTTGGTCCAGGGACCGAGGATGGGAACGAGCGGATCGAGCCCGTACTCGCTCCGGAATACGCTCAGGGCCACCGCGTCCGTCGGATCGAAGTCAACGAGGACCAGGAAGGCTCCCGGCCCCAGGGAAGTGGCCGCAGAAAAGTCAAAGTCGACCTCTCCGCGGAGCTTCCAGTTCGCAAGGTTCTCAGCCGTGTCTCCAGCATTGCAGATCGCGATGAACTCGCGTCCATCGTCGATTCCGTCCGGGTTATAATGAATCTCCGCGATGACCAGCGAGCCCACTCGCACCGCATTGCCTCCGCTCTCATTCAGAAGGCCGAAGGTCTGGCTCGTCATGGGATAGAGTTCCCCTGAACTTCCGTCCGGCCAGCGGCCAAACGACTCCCCCGCCGCCGCTGCGCCAAACTCGACCCGATCAATAAAGCGCAACAGGTTCCCCGTGGCATCCGGTTCAAGGAGGTAGAGATCGTCTCCCTTCGATCCACTCAGGGCGAACGGAACCAGGCTCTCCGCGTTCGCCACGTTGTTGAACTCGCTCGCGTCAAAGGTCAGCAACCCTCCTGCCGGCAGCACGGTGTTGTCGGCAATGCGGTACTTTTTGAACTCACCTGCGTCATCGCTCACGAACCAACCCCCGATGTCGAGATCGCTCCCCTGCGTATTAAACAGTTCGAAGACATCCACCTCGGGCGGATCAGGGTTGCTGAGAATCTCGTTGAAGACCACGCGATTGTCCGGCCCTGCTCCATCCCGTCCCGGGGAGCCGTGAAACTCGCTGCTTGCCCGCCAGTTGCTCCCGCTGTCGAGATAGAGATCCTTCTCGGGTTGCACCACCGGCACCAGGGAGGAATCCTCCACCTCGGCCGCACTCCCACGCCCATCTGCGCGACCGGGCCACGCTCCGGCATCGTTGTAGGTGACCGTCTGCAGGGGGGCACCAGCGGCATCGGTCACCACGATCCTCTCCCCGCCATTGTCGAGAGCCCCCGACCAGGCCCCTGCCGCCTGGATACCCGGGAAGTACCAGGGCGACCCGCTACTCCCGTAGCGCGCGTGAAACACTCCCAGGTCCTCTACCGCCACGATATGTCCGCCCGGCGGCACCACCGATCCCAGCGGAAAGGTGAAGTGCACGCCATCCGAGAGCGTCACCCCGGTGAAGTCGACCGTTGCTCCCGAGGTGTTCTTGAACTCGATGAACTCGTAGTTCTCCGAATCATAGGGATGCCAGTTGATCTCGGTGATGGTGGCGTTCGCCGCGGCCGCCAGTTGCGTTCCGACCAGGATGAAGCCCGCCTCGTTCAAGGCTGACCAGGTCGTCCCATTGAACACACGTGCGCGAACAACCGTGGCGTCGTCGATAATCAGGCTGCCGGGGGTAAAGGCGGTGGCCCTGGGGCTCACTGTGCCTCTGCGGCGCCGGGGATCGCTCCCGTCGGTAGTGTAGTAAATCGTCCCGGCCGATGCGGTAAGGGCGGGCGCGAACCCTCGCGCCACGAAGCCGCCCCGGACATCGAACTCCGGCGCATCCACGGGATACCAGTCGGAATGATTCCGCAGCTGGTTCAGCAGGTTCCTGGTCCGCACTTGAAAATAGTTGTCCATGCGGTTCAGCTCGTTCTGCCATTCGCCATCGCGATCCCACGGAGCACTGGCGGCGCTCCCCTGCCATCGCGCCGTCTCCGCAATGATGCTGGTCCGGATCTGATCCGCCCTGAACTTGTGAATCTGCGCCACCTTGATGGGCGTAAGCACTCCATCGTGGAAGCAGTGCCTGTAGACCCGGTCGCGAAAGAGAATCCGAAACTCCTCGTCATTCATGAGACTCTGGAAAATACCGTCGGGCACGTTTTTCCCCAGCACGTTGGCGCCGGGATCCTGCAGGCAGATATCGGAATCCCAGCCGAAGAACTTCCAGCCACCGGACGGGGACCCTGAACGGCCCGGGCCGGCCGCCATCCAGTTCTGGTTCGGATTCCAATCCCAGGGATTTCCCGCGTAATAGTTCAGGATCTGGTAGTCGATGAGATTCTCGAGATCGATCCAGCGCAGTGCGGCCCCCCCGGCTCTGGCGGCCGACTTCACCGAGGCCCATGTCGCCTGCCAGTTGTCGCTGCCCGCCTTGGAAGCGTTCGCCCCGTTGGTGTACTCGTAGTCCTCCGGCGACCCCGGCAGGTAGGAGGCCATGAAGTCATCGTTGGGCCACTCATGAAGGTGATACTGCCCATGGTAGGCCCCATTGACGTAGACATGCACCCAGCGACCGTGCAGCGATTCGTGTCCCATCGCGAACTGCATGTCGCCGATCCAGCGGTTGCGCAGGTACTGGGCATCACCCTTCTGCGGTCCCCCGCTGTTGGGCGGATTGCCCGGACTGGCGAGCCAGAAGAAGGAGTCGTGGGAGCCGCTTCGCAGGTTCAATCGGTTGAAAACATCCGCCGCGCCAGTGCTGTAGGGGTGATCCTTGAACAGATCGTAGTGCAGCTTGGAGGTGCTGTATTGACCGCGGAAGTAGAGCCGGAAGTTGTTCTTGGGAGATCCAATGCTGTGTCCGCCCACCGCCTTCACTCCACAATTGATGTGAAATCCGGGCTCTGACCCGTCCGGGGTGAAAAACTCCACCGAGCGTTCCGACTCGCTGTTGTTGGGCAGGCCTCCCACGATCGAAACCGCAGGCTGCGCGAGAAGGGCATCGTCCATCAATCCGCTGTAACTGGCATGGTTCACGATGCTGGAGTGGAACCCCGGCTGCCCCACCACCCCGTCCCTGGCAGGGCTGTTCACGCCATTGATGAAAAGGTAGGTGTGAGTGACCGCCGGCTGCACCGCTGCGGAGGCGTGAACAGCAATGGCGCGGATGATGCGGGATCCCCGGTCGCTGCCCCTGCTGTCGGGACTGATCGTGATGGGAGCGCTGTAAACCGTGCCGCTGTTTGCGGAAGGCCTGGCTCCATTGGTGGTATAACGAATGACTGATCCCGGCACGGTCGCGCTCAGGGTCAGGTTGAAGCTTGCGTCGTAGAATCCCCTCTCCCGGCTGAAGATGACTTCGTTGGCTCCATACTGGAAGGCAGGACCGTTCATTGCCTCCGGCGTCGGAGTGAGAAACCCCTGACCACCCCCGGATCCATCGTAGCCGAATCCGATATCCGGGAACTGGGCTCCGAATGAATACTGGTCCACGATGGTGATCCCGTCCGGCTTCACCAGAGCGAGGTAGTCACCCACACTCGAGAGTTCGAAATTGGCATGCAGCTCCTGGTCTGTCACCGCACGGTCCCTGCCCGAGGCAACAACCAGGAGGTAGCCGTTGGGCCCCACCTCCACAGAGGGAAACTGCCACTTGGTGAGGTCATCAGGATCGTCCGTGAGAAACCAGCCGTTCAAGTTCGAAGGGGATTCCTGCTCGTTGTAGATCTCGATCCAGTCTGAAAAATTCTGATCCCCGTCCTGACGTCCGGTCACGTTGCTGGCCACGAATTCGTTGATGCGGAAACTCGGATCGAGAATAACGATGACGAGAGCTTCTTCCTGCCACAACCCGGCCAGATCGGTCGTGCGCACCCGCAGGTCGAGGCCCCTTCGCCCGGCTGGAATGGCCGCCGCCAGGCGCAGTTCATCTCCGTTGGCGATCGTAAAAAGGTCATTGTCGACATCACCCGGTCCCGGCACCAGGGTGTACTCGTGCTGGTCTCCTGAATTCCCGTCCGTGGTAGACAGAGTGCCCACCAGCACGCCGACCGGCGCATCAGTGTTGATGCTGCTCGCCGAAAGGGTGAGGCCGCTCGGCACCAGAGCTGCGGTCACGGTCAGGACGAAGTCCTTCTCAAAGGTGAGCATGTCGCTGTCCGTGGTCCGCACCCGGATGGTGTGGTCTGTCCCCGCTGCGCCGGGCGGTGTGGCAAGCGTGAGCCTGTCATCGACGATCGTAAAGACGCCGTCAGGATTGGAGACCAGGGTGTAGGTGTGCGTGTCATTCGAGTTGAGATCGTCCGTCGTGAACGTCCCGATTTCTGTTCCGGCCGGCTGGCCCGGGAAAAGATCTCCCGCCGCCAGCGTGATGTCGTGTGGAGTCAACGGATCGGACAGGAATTTGATTTCGAAATTGAAAGAGTAGTTCCGGCCCCCGGCCCCGGAGGAGTAGTTGCGGCCCACAACATCATTGACGACCGGCTCGTGATTGGGGCCCGGGGTGTTCTCCACGAACATGCCGCCCCCGCCACTCCCACTGAAGGGAATCAGACCCCCTCCGTTGTCGTCGCCTCCGTCCCACTGCTGCAACACCGCGATGTGGTAGGTCGAGCTCTCGCTCACATCCACCTGGTCACTGCCCGCCGTCAACCCGAAAGGCTCCGACTGCAACCCCGGACTGTTGGGCGCGTGAGGAGTCCCGATTCCATGGATGCGGTAGACTCCCCCGCTACGCCGCATCAGGATGGGCGTGACATGATGAAGACCGTCCGCCCGGTTCGCGTCCGCCCAGAAGTTGAAAGTGGTCACCGTGCCCAGGTCGATGCCTCCCGGACCGCTGATGATGGGCTCCATCACGAAGAGCCCCGACCACCCGTCCGTAGTTCCATTGTCATCGAGAGAGTCTCTCCCCGCGATGACCGTCTCGGCCGACACGGGGAGACACAGGAGGAGCGGAGCGAGAAACCGGATTAACTTCATGAGTCAGGAAGAAGGAAGTGCCGGAACGAGGGAGAAGCGGTCGATTCCTGCCGGTCGTCATGACCAACCGCTATCTCACAGCTCATTGGCAGTCAGGTCAATCTGACATTTCGGAGCAAATTGGGACCTCTCCCCCAAAGTGGTGACTTGTCGTTTACACCGGACGAGCGTTCTACAAGCAGTAGGACTGCTCTACCCAGCTCGAAACTCAATGCACCATCTGCTCGTCCTCTCATTTCTGCTCCCCACGAGCTGGCTCACTCAGCAAAGACCCACGGTCGGGCCTGCTTGATACTGAGCTTTCCCTCCCTGGTGATCTTGAATTCCACCTCCATGGCGAAGTCCCTGGCCTCGTAGGTGTGTCCATAGAGTTTGGCGAAGCGGTTGTGAATGATGCCCAGACTCTTGCGAAGTTGCTCCAGATGCTCCGGCTCAAGGATGCGGTCCCTTGAGGTCCTGTTCGAGCGGCGCATGACCTTGACTTCCCTGACATCAAACCAGTCCAGCAGAAGCTCCTCCGGAACCGACTCCTCCTCCGGGTTGGTCACCAGGTCCTCCCCGACCTGGGTGTTCACGTAATACGTGCCCTCGGTCTGATAAAGGATGTCGCTCGTCACCGCCACTCCGTTGGCCTCCTCGTCATCGAAGTTCGGGTGAATGAGCACACCCATCGCGGTGGTCAGGTGATCAATGCGATAGAACTCGCGTTCCTGCACGGCCCGGAAATTCCAGAGGCTGGCGAAAACCTGCTTGATGGACTTGGAAAGATGTCCTTCGTCGGGTCGATGGGTGCAGGAATCGTAAAGCCCCGCTCCACTGAATCCCGGCAGGTCTTCGTTGTTGGTGCTTGAGCGACAGCGCAGGGAGGTCCCCTCGGGAAACGAGGCATGCACCACCTCCAGGCTCTTCCGCATCTCATCGGGAAAGTCGCCGCTGCGGATCAACTTGCGGAAATCCTTCAGCGCCTTCTGCAGCGCCTCACTGTCCTTGCCCAGTTCCTCATCCCCCAGGATCCCGCCCGCTTTCTCGTAGAACCCGTTGTGCTCCATGAAGGCGTGGTAAAAATGGAAGGGGACCGCGAACCCCTTCGGCACCATCCCCTCCGCAAGCTCAAACGAGCCCATGGTCGCCAGGTTGGAGGCCTTCACCCCCACGTTGTCTGAATCCTCAAAGCCGACCTCGCTGAGCGGACGAATTCCAGTCACCGCCAGATCGCGTTTCGGCTTCCGGGGTTCGGCCGGGCGCAGCTCCGCAAAGTGTGCTTCCACTTCTTCGTCCGTGGCCTCGCGCAGGGTGTATCCGCTCGCCTCCACCTTGTAGTAGACATACTTGCCCACCAGCGCGGCGATCTTCTCCTGCTCGGCCGCCCTGGTGATAAAGGCATTGGGCACCTTGTCCTGGATCGCCCGCAGGTTGACGTGGGAGAGCGGCGTCTGGCGCACCGCGGTAATGATCCCCGCGCTGCGCGGCATTTCGTTGGGCAGGGACTTATAGAGGACGATGTCACGGGGACGGGGATGTTCATCAAGTCCCATCACGCGCAATCGCCCGTAACTCTCCCCCGGATTGAGCGGGAGATACCCGATATCACGGAAGAGATCCTCATCGAGATAAACCCGGAATGCGGCTGCATCGTAGAGCTTCTTCTCCTCGCGGTAACGCGGCAGGGCGGAGGGCATGGGATAGTAGCCCAGCTGGCCCTTGAGTTCGTCCCCCTTCGCCACGAGCAGTTCGTAGGCTATCTTGATGGCGGCAAAGGGGTAGCGATCATGCGGCTCGAACTCGAAGGTGTAGAGTCCCGGCTTGCCATCCGGCCCCCGGGCGAGCGGCCGATAGACCAGGACTCCACGCATCTGTGATCCCGGGTCGGAACGAACCCGCTGGATCCCCACCGCTGACATGAACCTCATGTGGGCGCGGTGGGTCTTGGTATTGATGAAATACAGCTGCGGATTCTCGCTGGCCGCCTCCTCGATCTGGAACTTGACGAACTGGTTTCCGATGAGATGCGTGTCGATGAGAACCTCCTCCCCCTGGTAGCTTAACTTCTCGAAGGTCCCGCGATCCGGCAGGGAGGCCGCGCCATTCCTGAACTCCACTTCCTCCGGGGCCTGCCGCTTGACATTCGGATCAGCCGGCCCGAATCCACGTCCCCTCCGGCTTCCCCTGCGCCCCGGCGGGCGCTCCGGAATCATCTCGAACATCTCGATCTCCCCGTCCTGGTCCTTGTCGAGGCGCTGGAGCGACGCGGTGGCTTCCTGCAATTCCTTGGCCGATATCTCTCCGTCGGCATCCCGATCGAGAGTCGACATCACCGGAAGCCTCATCAGGAAACCGGTCCCGCCCGGTCCGCGGGGGGGAGCTCCCCCTTCCCGTCCACCCGGGGCCCGGCCCTCTCCCTCCCCGGGGGCATCTCGATCTTCCGGCGGAGGAGGCAGAACCTCCTCCCCGCTGAGCTTGCCGTCCTTGCTCGTGTCGAGAGCCGACAGCTTCCTGGTCGCATCCTTGATTTCCTCCCCGCTCAGGATGCGATCACCATTTGCATCGAGGGCCTTCACGACCGGCAAGTTGCTGAGAAACTGCTCCGGCCCCCGCGGGCCACGTTCACCCTGTTGCCGCTCGCCCCGCTCAGGCGGCCGGGGTAGCTCGCGATCAGGACGATCCCCCTGCGCGACCAGCGGGGAAACAAGAGAGAACAGCGCGAGACAGGAGGGCAGGAGGGCGGATTTCATGATGATTTGATCAGGGAGAAACAATGAAGCACATCGACTGGCGAGACTCCATTCCGTTAACGCCCTCTTTACGAATTTAATACTATCTGAACATTTGGGTCTGCCGTTCCGAGTCAGGCAGGACGATAATCAGGAGTGGAAGCAACCCCGCTCCCGGGGGGTGGTTGCGGTCCAGCAGAGAAGGCCCCGGCTGCGCGTAATCGAAAGGAACCCCGGCCATGACGCCCATTGGCGGGAGAGGGATCAGGATTGCTTTCTGATTGCACCACGCCTTGAGAATGCGGAACGTGGCCTGCACCAATCTGTCTTCCCCGGACCCATGAAGCGATTCCTCACCATTGCGTTCATCTTTATTCTTCCACTGACCTCCTTCGCCGACACCAAATCGGAGACGGGGAAAGAGCAGGAGGGCAAAGGGGAGACTCCCTGGCCCAGCCACTACAGCAAGGGGCGCAAGACTTTCGACGGAACCGGCAAGTATTACATGGACCGGGAGATCTCCTACGTGATGGGTCACCAGGCCATCCGCTGGCTGGAGCGCGCCAACCGGGAGGAGGAGGAAGCCCCCAGCAAGGCAATCGCCGCCCTCAACCTGAAGCCCGCTGATATCATCGCCGACATCGGGGCCGGCTCCGGCTACTACACCTTCCGCCTCGCCTCCCTCGTCCCCAAGGGCAGGGTGATCGCGGTTGATATCCAGCCCGAGATGATCGCCTTCCTCGAAAAGAAGGAAAAGAAACTGGGGCTGACCAACGTGGAAGCCCACCTCGGGAAGGTCGATGACACCAGGCTCAAACCCAACTCGATCAATGCCGCCCTCATGGTCGATGCCTACCATGAGTTCTCTCACCCGCGGGAGATGATGGAGTCCCTCTTCAAGGCTCTCAAGCCGGGCGGTCGTATCATCCTGCTGGAATACCGCGCCGAGGATCCCACCGTTCCGATCAAGCCTCTCCACAAGATGACCGAGGCACAATCGCGCAAGGAGATGGAAGTCGTAGGGCTGAAGTGGAAGAGCACGGACTCCAAGCTCCTTCCCTGGCAACACCTCATGATCTTCGAGAAACCAGCGAAGAAGTAAGCTGACTTCACGAAAGTCGGGTGAAATCGGGGTTACGGTTAATACGTAAAATCCTCCGCAGCTTCCGGAGTTGTCCCATCCCCTCATGGGAAAAGGAAGCTCGTCCGTTTATCGCTAATCTCATTCTTTCTTATTTCGTTCTTGCCGCAAAGGGTTAGAATTTGCCAATTATCAACGAAAGCAAATGAACTCCGCCAGCAAGATTCTGAAAGTTGTGTTCCTCCTTGGCAGTCTCATTGCCTTCTCCGCCCTGACCTCCTGCGAAACCATCTCGGGTTTGGGGCGCGATCTGCAGTATGCCTCCCAGGCTACGCAGAACAGATAGCGTTGATCCCTCCGCCAAGGTCCGGCATCCGCCCCCACCGTGGAAACTCCGTAGTCCCACGGCTCATCCAGTGCTGATCGGATTCCGGCGTATTTCCGGAATCCTCCCGAACGGCTCCCGTCAATTTCGGTCGGCAGGGAAGAGACGGTCCTGTGGATCCGGATCGGTTGCAGGGTTTGCCCAACTTTCCATCGTGCCCTAGGCTCACACCCGTGAGCGCCATTCCCGAAAGCCCACCCCGCTCCTGGGCCGAGATTGATCTCTCCGCCCTGCGCCACAACCTGGCGGCTGCCAGGGGGCTGAGCGGCGACCAGCAGGTCATGGCGGTGGTCAAGGCGAGCGCCTACGGCCACGGCCTGGAAGCCGTGGCCTGCGCCCTGGAGCAGAAAGAGATCGCATTTTTCGGGGTGGCCAATGTCGGTGAGGCCCGCCGCCTTTCAGAAACCGGGATCCGGACCCCAATCTACCTCCTGGGGGGAACCTTTCCCGCCGAACGGGAAGAGGTAGTGGCCCACCGCTGGCTGCCCTGCCTCAATACCATGGAAGAAGCACGCCACTTTGACGAACTCGCCCGCGATGGAGGCACTATTGTGGAAGCCCACCTCACGGTGGACACCGGGATGGGACGGGGCGGTTTTCTCCCCGCCGATGCCCCAGCGGCCCTGGAGGCCATCCGGACCCTCCCCGGGATCCAGGTCACCGGACTCGGCTCCCACCTTCCCTCCGCCGACGAGGATATCGAGTTCACCCGCGCCCAGTTCGAAGCCTTTGACTCCCTGGTCGAGTCCCTTCCCCGTCGAGACGAACTGAAACACGCCCACCTGGCCAATTCGGCTGGCCTCCTCGGCTACCGGTCCCGCACTTCCACCCTGGTGCGACCGGGGCTGCTCCTCTACGGCGTCTCACCGCTGGCCGGGCACGGCACCACCCTGCGCACCGTGATGACTCTCAAGTCGCGGGTCGCCGTCATTCGGGACCTCCCGGCCGGCCACGGCATCTCCTACGGACGGACCCACATCACCACCCGCCCCACCAGGGTAGGTACGATCGGGATCGGCTACGGCGACGGCTACCCTCGTGCGCTCTCCAACCACACACCCGAAGTCTTTATTCGTGGACACCGGGCTCCCCTTCTCGGCCGCGTAACAATGGATCAGGTCATGGTTGATCTCACCGATCATCCCGGCTCCAGCCCCGGCGACGAGGTGGAGCTCTTCGGTCCCAATATCCCCGTCGCGGAAGTGGCCAGCAGGGCCGGGACCATTCCCTGGGAAGTCTTCACCAGTATTACGCCGCGGGTAGAGCGGGTTTACTCCGGGTAACCCCGAACCTGCTTGAGCCTGCTCATTATTGCAGCCCGGTTCCGCTAGTTTCCAACCTCCGGGCGCACCGGAATTCCCCGCTCCTGCAGGTAGTTCTTCGTTTCCGGCACCGTGAACTCCCCGAAGTGGAAGATGCTGGCCGCCAGGACGGCATCCGCGTTGCCCTCCCCCAGGACATCCACCATGTGATCGAGCGTTCCGCAACCACCGCTCGCAATGACAGGAATGCCCACCGCATCGCTCACCGCCCGGGTGAGTTCGATGTCGTAACCGTCCTTGGTGCCGTCCGCATCCATACTGGTGAGGAGGATTTCGCCCGCCCCGCGATTGTACACTTCGCGGGCCCACTCGATGGCATCCAGGCCCTCCACCGGATTCCGTCCGCCATGCGTGTAGACACCCCACTGGCCCTTTCCCTGGCGCTTGGCATCGATGGCCACCACGATGCATTGGCTCCCAAAGGTGCTGGCTCCCTCGTCCACCACCTCCGGACGGGTGATGGCAGCGGTATTGACTCCCACCTTGTCGGCCCCGGCCAGAAGCATGCGCCGCATATCCTCCACCACCCGGATTCCGCCACCAACGGTCAGGGGCACAAAGCAGCGTTCCGCGGTCTTGCGCACGACCTCCACCATTGTCTCGCGTTCGTCGGAGGAAGCCGTGATATCAAGGAAGACAATCTCATCGGCCTCCTGTTCGTTGTAGGCCACCGCACAGTCAACCGGGTCCCCCGCGTCTCGCAGGTCGACAAAATTGACGCCCTTCACCACCCGACCATCGGTCACGTCAAGACAGGGAATGATACGTTTGGCCAGCATGCGGAGGCGGCGACTATGACCGATTCACCCCACTTGCCAACCCTCAGGCGGCTTTCCCCCGGTCCTGCCCGCGGATACCGCCACCCTACTTCCAGCCAAAGTAGACCATGGCCGTGATTCCCGCCACGAAACAGTAATAGGCAAAGTACTCGAACTTGCCTTTCCTGATCGTCTTGAGGACAAGGTAGACCGCAAGGAGACCGGAGAGAAAGGCGGCCACAAATCCACAGAGATAGGCCGCCGCCGCATCGCTCTGCGCCACTGCCTGCAGATCCTTCAGCTTCACCAGGGTGCCTCCGCCGATGGCGGGCAGGAACATGAGAAAGGAAAACTCCGCTGCCTTTGAAGCCCGTGCCCCGGAAAGCAGACCCGCCGTGATGGTGGCCCCGCTCCGCGAGATTCCCGGCAGGATGGCCAGGGACTGGGCCATGCCCATCCAGATCGCATGCTTGAGACCGAACTCCTCTTCCCTCGCACGGACCAGCTTGGGCAGGAGCAGGATCACTCCCGTCCCCAGCAGACAGCCTCCCACCAGGACTGGATAAGCGTAGGCTCCCTCGAAAAAGCTCCTGGCACTGAAGAAGGCGAGAGTGGCCGGGATGGTCGCAATGATGAGCCAGAGAATCATCTTCCGTTCCTCGATCCGTTCCTTCTGCCACAAACTGAGAAGCAGGCCCACCAGGCGGTGTCGAAAATAGAGGATTACACTCAGGAAAGTGCCAAGGTGCAGGACCAGTTCGAAGGTGATGTCCTCCTGGGCCCCGGCACCCGCTTCCCGCATTCCCAGGGCGTGCTGCAGCAAGGCGATGTGCCCCGAGGAGGAGATGGGCAGGAACTCCGAGAGCCCCTGCACGATTCCCACCACGATTGCTTTCCAGATCTCCATGTCTTGAGGGTTGTAAGGGTGGGAATTACGCAACGGGATGTAACGGACTCAAGCGGGGATGTTTCCGGAACCGGAGAATGCCTCTCCCGGGTTCCTGGTGGCACGTCCTTTCCGGAGCAGATCGTAGCAGCAAACCATCATGCCTCGGCCTGCTCCTTGTCCCCCTTGGACGCCGCTTCACTACGAAACGTTGAAAGAATCAGGAAAAAAGCTGCCACGCATATACAGGAATCCGCCACATTAAACGAGGGCCAATGTCCTTCCGAGTCCGGAACCAGCTTTCCATAAAGTCCGATCTGGAAATCGAGAAAATCCACGACGTAGCCCTGCGAGAGGCGGGAGAGGAATCCTTCCTCCCGGTAGGCTGGCAGGACGAATCCCTGCAGGATCCGGTCAGTGAGATTCCCCAGGATTCCTGCGGTCAGCAATCCTGCCGCCAGTCGCAGAAGAAGGGTGTCGAAGGCCCCCCGCTTCCAGAAGTGGTGAAGGGCTCCCAGCGCAACGAGGGCAATCACGAAAAACACAACCGGCGCCCAGGGGGTTCCATTGCCCAGCCCGAAAGCCGCTCCCTGGTTGTGCACGCGCACGATGGTGAAGAAGTCCTCCACCACCACGTGGGACTCCTGCGAAAAGTTGGACCCTGGCGCGGGCGGAGAAAAGTTCAGGACTACCAGCCACTTGGTAACCTGGTCGAGCAGGTAAAGCGGCAGGACGAAGACGAGGAGCAGGCGCGGGAGGGAATTCATGACGCGGCACCCGACAATACTTCCTCGCAGCGCCCGCACAACCCCGTCCCGTCTCCTTCCACGGACTGCTCCGTGGCCGGCGGCTCGTAACGACGGCAGCGGGGACACATGGGATGATTCGTCCTGGACGCACTGGCGGAGACCCCCTCGCCCTCTGCCAGTTTCAGGTCGGAAATAATGAAGAACTCGGTAGCGAACTCACGGTCGCCGAGGAGTCCGCTCAACCCGTGCCCGGCCGGGAGGGTCAGTTCGACTGCCGCCTCGTTGTTCTTGTTGAAAACCTTGGCCTGCACCTGGGATTCGATGCCGTTCTGAATCACCTCCCGCAATTCCAGGAGCTGGTTCACCTCCGTGGTCGCCTCTTTCCCCGCGAAGCGGTCGTCAGGGACGGGAAAGTCCTGTTCGTGCACGCTGCCCTCTCGTCCCGCGTGCTCCCAGGCCTCCTCCGCGGTGAAAACCAGGATGGGAGCAAGGAGCCTGGCCAAGGCCTCGACCACGTTGTTCATGACCGTCTGGCTTGCCCGTCGGCGCAAAGAGTCTCCCGCATCGCAGTAAAGCCGGTCCTTGGTGAGATCAATGTAGATGGCACTGAGGTCCCGCGCGCAGAACTGGTTGATAACGGTGAAGACCTTGCGGAATTCGTAGGCGTCATAGGCTCGGCGGCACTCGCTCACCACTTCGTGCAGACACTCGAGAATCCAACGGTCCACCAGGGTCATCGCCTCCGGGGCAACCGCATCGCTCGAGGCATTGAAGCCATGCAGGTTCCCCAGCAGGATGCGCAGGGTGTTGCGGATCCGCCGGTAGGGTTCTGCCACCTGCTTGAAGAGGTCTTCGCCGAAGGGCACTTCGTTCTGCCAGTCCACGCTGCTCACCCAGAGACGCAGGATATCAGCCCCGTACTTGTTGTAATAGTGAGCCGCATCGATGGGCTTGCCCGCCTTTTCCGCCTCGCTCTTGGAGAGCTTGCCCTTCTTGTCCTGGTCAACCACGAACCCGTGCGTCATCACCGTCTTGTAGGGAGCGCTTCCGCGATAGGCCACACTCAGCATGAGCGAGCTCTGAAACCATCCCCGATGCTGGTCGGTGGCTTCGAGGTAGAGGTCTGCCGGGCTCTGCAATTCCTCATGGCGGTCCATCACCGCCACATGGCTGCTGCCGGAATCAATCCAGACGTCCAGGGTGTCCCTGCACTTGCGCGTGCCCTCGGGCAGGCCCAGGCGCTCCACCAGCTCCGCTTCCTCGAGCTCGAACCAGATGTTGGTTCCCTCACTCTCCACCAGATCGGCTACCTTGCGGACCAGCTCCGCGTCCAGGAGGACTTCTCCCCCGGGCGTGAAGAAGACCGGCAGGGGCACGCCCCAGGTGCGCTGGCGACTGATGCACCAGTCAGGCCGCGACTCCACCGTGCCACGGATCCTGTTCCGCCCCCAGTGGGGGAGCCACTCGGTCTTGTCGATCTCCTCCAGGGCGATCTCCCTCAACCCTTCCAGCGAAATGAAAAACTGCTCCACCGCCCGGAAAATAATGGGGGTCTTGGAGCGCCAGCAATGCGGGTAGTCGTGCTGATAATCCTCCCGTCCAAGGAGGACTCCCAGACTGGACAGCATCGAGATGATCTCCTCATTGCTCGCGAACACATGCCGGCCCACCAGCTCCGCCACGCCGACCTCCTCGGTGAACTTGCCGTCGTTGTCCACCGGCGAGACCACCTCGAGGCCGTGCTCACGGCCCGCCACATAGTCGTCCGCGCCGTGACCCGGGGCGATGTGCACCACTCCCGTTCCCGTTTCAGTCGTGACGAAGGAACCCAGGATGACCTTGCTCAGACGATCCAGGAAGGGGTGCTGTACTTCCAGTCCCTCGACCTCTCTTCCCTTGAACTCGACCAGCTCCCCGGCCGGCGAGAGCCCGGTCTTAGATGCAAATTGCTCCAGCAGATCCTTGGCAACCACCAGGTCGTGGCCCTCCCCCGCTTCATTCACGAAGCGTCCGGCCACGTAGAGAAAGTCCCTGTGCAGGGCCACTCCCACGTTGGCGGGAAGCGTCCACGGAGTAGTGGTCCAGATCACCAGGCTGTAGGGACCTTCCCCGGCCGCCGCAGTCACCTCGCGAAATTTCGCCTCCGAACCATCGGTGAAGGCAAACCGCACCCAGATCGCCGGGCTCGTCTTCTCCTTGTATTCCACCTCCGCCTCCGCCAGGGCGGTATGCGCTCCGTAAGACCACTGCACTGGTTTCTTGCTCTGGTAGACCGCCCCCTTCTCGACCAGAGTGGCGAAGACCCGGATGATCTCAGCCTCGTAGCCCGGATCGAGAGTAAGGTAGGGATTCTCCCAGTCGCCAAAGACACCCAGTCGGCGAAAACTTTCGCGCTGGATGTCGATCCACTCGCGCGCGAACCTTTCGCAGCGACGCCGGATCTCGGCCGGTTCCTCATCCCGCGCCTCCTGGACGACCTTGAACTCGATGGGAAGTCCATGGCAGTCCCAACCGGGAATAAAGGGCACCTCGCAACCCGCCATGGTGCGCGACTTCACCACCAGGTCCTTGAGCACCTTGTTGAGCGCCGTCCCCATGTGGACGTCACCATTCGCAAAGGGGGGGCCGTCGTGCAGGATGAACCGGGGCGCTCCCTCCGCCCGGCGACGGGTCACAATTTTCCTGTAAAGGCCGTCTTCCTCCCACTGTGCAAGACGCCTGGGCTCGTTCTTCACGAGATCGCCCCGCATCGGAAAACTCGTCTGCGGTAGTGACAACGTGTCCTTGTAGCCCTTTTCCTGAGCGCTCATCGACCTTCCTGTAGCGGTGCACCCCCACCGCCGCAAGCCCTGCGTGTCCCTTGATTACAGGGATTCCGGCTGGGTTTTTGACTTTTCCACGAGGATGGAGCAAGCTTCCGCCATGAACATGATCACGGCGCTCCTTGGGGCCACCGGCCTGCTCCTCGTGGTGGCGGTCGTCCTGACCGTCATGAAGATGAACAATACCAGCGAAGAAGCTGAGCTCAAGGAGCTGCGGGCCGAACTGGCTGCCCTGAATGACCAGCAGAGTCGGCTAACCCCTCCTGCTCCAGCCCCGCTCGATCCCGGTCCCACCGGATCTGAGCCGATCACCCCGATTCCTGCCCCAGTTTCCCCTTCCCCCTCGAATCCCGGCGAGGTGACGGCAGTCCCGCCCATCCTCCCCTCCACGGCGGGCAAGGATCCGGCTTCCACGGAAGGGGCCGTCACCCGCACCCAGCTCGAGGCCGAGCTGGCCAAGGCCGAGCGCGAGAACGAACTCCTCAAGGAAGAGGCCAAACAGGGCCTGAT
Organism: Akkermansiaceae bacterium UBA7890; assembly: GCA_002501065.1. Lineage (GTDB taxonomy): Bacteria > Verrucomicrobiota > Verrucomicrobiia > Verrucomicrobiales > Akkermansiaceae > Roseibacillus_B. The sequence continues at coordinate 76,592 of DLRK01000210.1, read as the reverse complement.
CTCGAAGCCCATGATCGAGGCGGCCAAGAAGCAGAAGGCCCGCGCCTCAACCGTCCGGCAGGCCTGGCTTCAGGCCAAGGTGGTCGAGTGGGTGGACAAGCAACCGGACCAGCAGGCGGGCGGCTTCGCTATCATCGAGCTCCACCGGGAGATCCAGCCGGGCACCATCCTCGCCATCCGCCGGCAAGCGGGAATCTACGGACAGCTCAAGGTCGCTCACATCTTCGAGCCCGAAAAGACCAAGGCCTCTGCCAACCCTGTAAGAGGCACCTTTCCTGATGGGGGCACCCCGGTCATCAAGCCCGGAGACGAACTGATCCTGCCCCCATTCGGGAACTAGGCAACCGGGTGGAAGGTTCCGCGTTCACGCCGTGGAAACGGACCTCCGGCCGGGAGGACTCAGACCTTCGACTCAGCCAGCCAGCGGAGAAAGGCCTCCTCGTCCGGGGGCATCTCAACCGCCACCTTTTCACGATCGGCCAGGCAGGCCAGGCGCCCCGGAATTTCAACTGCTCCTTCGCCCAGTTCTTCCTCCATCACATCCAGGAACTTGGAGGGATGAGCCGTCTCCAGCACGATCATTTCATCCCCGGGGTGATTCACCCGCCACGCTTCCGCGGCAAGGCAACCAACCGCGCCATGCGGTTCGATCACATAGCCGGTGTCCGCCTTGACTTCCCGAATGGCTGTCCGCGTCTGCTCGTCGTCGAAACGACAGCCCACGATCCGATCCGCCATCAGGCCGTGCTCATGATGGCAAAGCTCCAGGAGACGGATAAAGTTGCTTGGCGCACCCACATCCATGGCATTTGAGATGGTCGGCTGGCTGGGCCGGGGCTCATAGCTCCCGCTCTCCAGGTAGGCGGGAACCACATCGTTCACGTTGGTGGCGGCAATGAACTGCCTCACCGGCAAACCCATCAGGTTCGCCAGGAGCCCCGCGGTAAGATTGCCGAAGTTCCCGCTGGGCACTACGAAGACAGGCTCCGTACCCTCCGGAAGTTGCCGGGCGGCATGGAAATAGTAGAAGGCCTGTGGGATGAGCCGCGCGATGTTGATCGAGTTGGCCGAAGTCAGGTTCCTCTCCTCCGCCAATTCGCAATGGAGAAAGGCCGCCTTCACCAGGCGCTGGCAGTCATCGAATGTTCCTGCCACTTCGAGCGCGGTGATGTTGTCCCCCAGGGTGGTGAGCTGCTTCTCCTGCAGGGCGCTCACCTTGCCACTGGGATAGAGCACCACCACCTTCGTTCCGGGCACGCCATGAAAGGCGCTCGCCACCGCTCCACCGGTATCTCCCGAGGTGGCCACCAGCACGATGAGGTCCCGCTCATCATCGCGCGTGAGCCAGCCCATCAGGCGGGCCATGAACCGTGCTCCGAAGTCCTTGAAGGCGAGGGAGGGGCCATGAAAGAGTTCGAGAATGTGCATCTTCTCCGCGATGGTCACCAGCGGCGCATCAAAATTGACCGCGTCCGCCACCATCTCCCGCAGGGACTCCTCCGGCACCGCGCCCGCAAAGACTGACGAGACGATCCGGTAGCCCAGTTCCGCAAAGGACCACCCGCGCCAGTGAGCCCAGAAGGCTTCGTCCATCACCGGCACGCTTGCTGGCATGTAGAGCCCGTTGTCTGCAGGCAACGAGCGCAGTACCGCCTCCCGGAGATCGACGGATTCATCCGTCGAACTGGTACTGTAGAATCGCTGTGCCACGAGGGAAGTTCTCGGTTGTCAGGTGCCGGTTGTCAGTCCCGAATTCGTGCTTCCACTCACTCTCTCCCCCTGCTCTCCGCTAAGCAACCACATGCACCCCGTGCGGGTTGACCATCGACACGTAAACCTGATTCTCAATGGGCACCTCACTGAACACCCGCGAGACCTCCGCACCCACGCGCCGGGCGGTTTCCTCTCCTTCGCAAAGGGCAAAAACGCTCGGTCCCGCCCCCGAGATGCTGAATCCCAGAGCACCCGCGGCCATGGCATCGCGTTTGGCCCGGTAAAATTCGGGAATGAGTTTCTGCCGACGCGGCTCCGCAATGACATCGTGGATGGAACGGCTGATCAGTTCGTAGTCTTCCTGGATCAATCCACACAACAATCCGCCCAGGTTGCCCACCTGCTGGGTCACATTGTCGAGAGGCACTTCCCGGGGCAGGATCTCACGGGCAACCTTGGTCAGGATCTCGATGTCGGGATGCACGACCGAGGCCCAGAGATTCTCCGGCACGGGCAACTGTGCGATATCGAGTTCCTGGTTGGACCGGATGAAGACAATCCCACCCAACAGGCACGGGCCGACATTGTCAGCGTGCCAGGCCCCGTCCGCGCTCGACTCGCCCGCCATGGCAAAGGGCAGGAGCTGTTTCTTGGTCAGGGGTTCCCCGATCAGCTTGTTCACCGCATAGGCTCCGGCCACCGCGCTGGCCGCGCTCGAACCCAGGCCACTGCCGAAGGGCATCTTCTTGTGAATCTCCAGTTCAACCCCGCGGTCGAGCATCCCGAGGTGGCGGAGGAGATCCTGCGCCGCCACACCCGCGGTATTCTCGGAGACCTCCGTGGGCAGCTTCCCGTTGTCTCCGGTGATCTCAACAATGCGCAACCCTGGCTCCGGAGAATGCCGGGCCACGATCTCGTCACCAGGAGCTTCAATGGCGAATCCCAGCACGTCATAGCCACAGGCCACGTTCGCCACCGAGGCGGGGGCAAAGACACGCACTTCCTTGAGCTCTTCCTGGACCATGATTCGTGGGGGCGAAGCTCCTAACAGCTTTCTCCTTCCACGACCAGTGATTTGTGGCCGCTTCCCGGCTGGTCTGAAAGGCCGGATGCTCCGACCGTCCTCCAGTTAGAAAAACGGCACCAGGGGGATTCCCTTGCTCTGCTTTCGCTTGTAGCTGCCGTCCCCTACGCTGAGGCACTCAACCCGCACCCGGGTCAGGCCGCTGCCTTTGAAGCCGAGCTTGCTCGCGGCACGGGGAGTGACGTCGATGATACGCCCCGCTATGAATGGCCCGCGATCGTTGAGACGCATCTTGATCGATTTGCCATTGGCGAGGTTGGTCACTTTCACCCGGCACGGTAACGGCAGCGTCTTGTGGGCACCACTCACGGCAAAACGCCCCACCTTCTCACCGAGGGAGGTTCTCCCCCTCTTGAAGCCCAGGAAGCTGCTCTCATCATACCACGAGGCTATTCCCGTTTCCTCGTAACGCAGCGCCTGCTCCACACTCATGGGATGATAACGCACCCCCTTGATGGTGTAGGACCGCGTCATGTAGCCCCGGTAGCCACCTCCCCCGCAGGAGGTCAGCAAAACGGGTCCCAGCACCGATACAAGAAACCAGTATTTCCCCATGTCCTCATCCTGACAGAACACGCGCAGCCTGACAATACTCCCCGCTCCCGGATTGGTGAGGGGGATCAGGGTGCCCCTGCCGACTATTCCGTCCTCACCGGAATCCCTCGCCTGAAATCGACGCTACCCTGCATGTGGCCCACGCAGAAGAATCAAACCTGACAAGAGGCTCCGGCCCCATCCAGCACGACCCCTGCCAACCCACCATTCAGCGGGCTCTCTGGGTCGCTTTCCCCGGAGCAATCCGGGCGAAAAGGCCGATCAGTCAGCCCGGTCCACCTGTCCCTGCTGCTGGATGACGGGAAGAATCCGGGCCACTTTCTCCTTCATCTCCTTGCCAGGCTTGAACTTCACCACCGCACGGGGAGGAATGGGGACATCCTTACCCGGGTTCTTCGGGTTGCGGCCCACCTTTGCCTTGGTCTGACGGACTTCAAAGGTCCCGAAATTCCGCATCACCACTGTATTCCCCTGAGCCAGCTCCAATGTGACGGCGTCCAGAGTCTTCTGGACGACGTCGAAAACCTGCTGCTGGGTCAATCCCGTTTCATTGCTGATCCGGACCACTAAATCTCGTTTTGTAATCGTCGACATGGAATAGCTTACGACTTCTATGGACAGCACATCCCGCGCCAATTGTAACGCCAAAATGAGTGACAGTTTAGGAGTCATTCCATCCTGTCATTCGTCAACTGATTTGTTGTCTTAAAATGAATTTTAGCGACTTTGCACAATTCCTGTGCTCCGTGCCTTTCGAGGAACATCCGACCCGCCTCCAGCACCGGCGGACCAGCCCCCAGAGCCAGGGAGATTTCCCACTGTTCGGCCGCCCGCGCCATCCATCTCACAAAGGCCTCCCGAGCCAGAATGGATGCGGCGGCGACCGCCACGTCGCTCTCGCCCTTCGTCCGCTGTTGCAGTTCAAGATCCACTTCCTTGCGCTCCAGCGCACGCTGCAGGACACGCGGATTTGCAAATTGATCACTCAGGGCACGTGGACAATCCGGCACTCTTCCCGACAACTCTTCAATGGCTTTGGCGTGACCCCAGGCCAGTAACTCATTCAGGTTAGCAAATCGCGCATAGAGGTCATTGTAGCGTTCCGGTCCGATCAGGACCACGGACTCCACCACGCCACGCGTCTTGCGGATCTCTCCCGCCAGGACCCGGATCCGATCACTTGAACTCACCCGCTTGGAGTCCATTACACCCGCCTCGATGAGGGCCCGGGTGCTCGCTGCGTCGGTATAGACCCCGGCGATCACGAGGGGGCCGAAGTAGTCCCCCTTGCCGCTCTCATCGATCCCGAAGTGGGGCTGGAACATCTCCGGATTATGAACCTCCTCGTAACCAAGCCGTGCCTCCCCCAGGATCTCGGGCTCCAGAGTGAACTTCACGAAATCCTCGGTCTCCTTCCCCTGTATCAGCACCTTGGGGCCCTTCTCATAAACCGTGATATTGAGCTTCCCCTTGCGCGCTCCGTAATGGGCATGGGGCTTCTCCAGGAACTCAAAGCCATCACGGTCCAGGATGCCCCGCAACTTTTCCACATCCTCCTCCCCGATCTCCTGCGTGTAGGTCGTTAATGCCACCACGGGACATTTTCCAGGTTCGACCTCTCTTCTGCAATGCCCGATGTTCTCCCTGTGCCTAAACCTGTCGCTACCCGACACGCCCTGCGGAACGTCCGGGCCTTCCGCAGCGCACTTCTCCGCTGGTTCGGCGAATGTGGCGCAGACTATCCCTGGCGGCGAACCACCGATCCCTACGCCATCCTGGTCTCCGAGGTCATGCTCCAGCAAACCACCATCGGCGCGGTGATCCAGAATCGCCGCTTCGAGCGCTTTCTTGAGAAATTCCCTGACCTGCGCTCCCTCGCCGGGGCCTCCGAAAGCGAACTGCTCCGCAGCTGGGAAGGCCTCGGCTACTACAACCGTGTGCGTAATCTGCAAAAGACCGCCCGCACGATCCTCGAAACCCACGGTGGAGTATTTCCAGCCGACCTCCCGGCCCTGGAATCTCTCCCCGGCATCGGTCGCTACACTGCCGGCGCAGTGGCCAGCTTCGCCTTTGATCATCCCGCGCCGATCGTGGAAGCCAATATCACCCGCGTCCTGAGCCGCCTCTTCAGTTACCGTGAACCCATCGATACTCCCGGCAGCCGCTCCCAACTCTGGTCCTGGGCAGAAGCCCTGCTCCCCCCCTGCAAGGCGCGTGCCTTCAACTCCGCTTTCATGGAACTCGGGCAGTCATACTGCTCCCCCCGGTCTCCTCGTTGCCTGCAGTGTCCGATCCACGATTTCTGTACCACCCGCACCCCCTCCACTCTTCCCCTCAAGAAGCCCCGGCGTCGCGCCGAGGAAGTTGACGAACACGTTCTCTTCGTGCGCAAGCGCAGCGGTCCCGTCCTCCTCGCCCGGGAAGAGGGCTCCCGCCGCAAGGGCCTGTGGAAGCTGCCCGAACGGAGTCACGATCAGCTGGCGGATTTCCCTCTCCTTGCCACGAGGAGGTATGACATCACCCACCACAAGGTGACCATGCACATCTACCGCTGCTCCCTCTCCCAGCTTCCTCCCGCCTCCCGTGGCTCCACCGAGGAATTCCACTGCTCCAAGGCCCTCCGGAACCTGCCCATGCCCTCCCCCTTTCGGCGGGCCCTCGACGACCTGCTCTAACCCTCGAACGCCCGGGGAAGGCATGCGGGCTTCACAAAAACTTGCAACCCTCTCCCTAACCCTCCACCCCTTCCTCTCGTGAGCGCGCCGATCAAGAAAGCCTTTCTCCTTGGAGCCGGTCTGGGCACGCGTCTGCGGCCACTCACCGACATCCTTCCCAAACCGCTCATCCCCGTCTTTCACCGACCCCTGATCGAGCACACCCTCGACCACTGCCTGACCTCCGGAATCGAGGAGTTCGCCATCAACACCCACCACCTGCCCGGAAAGTGGGAGGAAGCATTCCCCGACGGATCCTATCGAGGAGCACCACTCACCTTCTTCCACGAACCGGTCCTTCTCGAAACCGGAGGGGGGCTCAAGAACATTGAATCCTGGATCGGGGACGAACCGTTCCTTGTCTGCAATGGCGACATCCTGACCACCCTGGAAATCGATCGCCTCATCGATACCCACGTCCGCTCCGGCCAAACCGCCACCATGGGACTGCGCTCGACCGGACACGAACCCCACATCGCGATCGAAGGGGAACATATCGCGGACATCAACAACATGCTCGGCATTGCCCCCGGGACGCACCAGTTCGCCTGTGTCTACTGTGCCCAGCCCGAATTACTCCAGCGCATTCCCCCCGCCGAAAAAATCTCCATCATCCCCGCCTTCCTGGACCTCATCCGCGACGACGAAATGGGCGCCTCCTTTCATGACGAGGGGATCTGGTTCGATCTGGGCACCCGCGAATCCTATCTCGATGCCCACCACCACGGGGAACTGGGGGAACTGCGCCACCCCGAGGCCCACATCGATCCCACGGCCATGGTGGAGGCCTCCGCGGTCGGCCCGGACGCTTCCATCGGGGCCGAAGCGACCATTCTGGCTTCAGTTCTCTGGCCCGGTGCCAAAATCGAGGATGGTGCGCAATTGACAAACTGCATCGTCTATTCGTCCACTCCCGCCACCGGCGCACAACACAACGCCGATCTCTGAACCAGATCCCCCTCAGACCAAACCAGCCCGGGGCCGGGAACCCTTCATCCGACATTCCGTCTCAAGTCCACTCCATCACTCCAACCTGACGGCGACGGGGACGTCGCCATCCACACCAGCCTTCTCCTCATGGCCGCCGATACCCTGCTCACCGCGGTTCGCGCTCACCTCAAGCTCGATCCGGACCACGCCGTCATCCTGGAGCCCATCAAGCGCGGAGCCTCGGGGCGCACCATCGTTCGTCTCAAGGCGGAGGGGCATCCCGCCTTCATCGGCATCCACTATACGCTCGACCGCAAGGACAACCGCTATTTCCTCCCCGTCGCCCGCTTTCTCAGGAAGAACCGCATCAACGTCCCCGAAGTCCTCTATGACAATCCAGGGCGCAACATCGCCCTGGTGGAAGACCTGGGCGAAAAAGACCTTCTCTCCCTTTCGGGCCAACCGTGGGATCTGCGCGAGCCCTACTACCGCAGCGTGCTCGAACAACTCGACCGTCTCTTCTACACCCGTCCGCCCAAGGACCTCGAACTCTCCCCTGCCTTCGGGCCGGAAACCTATGCCTGGGAACAGGATTACTTCATCGAAAACCTGGTGGAGAAGCACCTCGGCCTCGACGGCACCGGGCTCCGCAGCAATGCAGACCTCATCCGGCTGCGCGAGAACCTCGGTTCTTCTCACCGCAATCTCGTTCATCGCGACTTTCAGTCCCAGAACATCATTCTCCACGACAGCAAGGCCTGGCTCATCGACTTCCAGGGCCTGCGCCTCGGCCGCCAGGAATACGACCTCGCTTCCCTCCTCTACGATCCCTACCTCGATCACTCCGAGGAAGAGCAGGAGAAACTCCTCGCCCTCTGGGAGGACATCGCCGAGGAGCGCCCCGTCCCCGAGCTCCTGCGCGACTGCGCCACCCAGCGCCTCATGCAGGCTCTCGGAGCCTACGCCAACATCCTGCACGAACAGCACATCGACTGGTACGCCCAGCACATCCCCATCGGAGCAAGGCTCCTCCTCTCGCAGGTCGAGAATACCCCGCTCGAGGAACCCCTGCGCCCCGTCCTGGAGAGTGCCATGGAGGAATAGAATTCAGTTTTCTGTGTTCAGCCGTCATACTTCCCCCTCCCACCTCTCCACCGAACACGGCGTCCTGAACGCTGAACACCCCCATGACTCCCTGGCTCGTCCGCCTCATTCTCGCCCTCCTCGCCCTTGAGGCCGGGATATGCGTGGCCTTTCTGGCGGACGACTGGAAACCGTTGCGTGAAAAAGAGGATGCCCTCTTTGAACGACTCCTCACCAGATCCCGCGAAGGGGATGAATTTGTGATCGACGCCTCAGAGCCGGCCCCGCGCGTCCGCCTCGTCCGGCCTCTCGTCGAGGGCACGGCCCAGCCTTACCTTCACGTCAAGATCGACGAACAGGCTGCGGAGGATCTCCACTACCCTCTGGAGCCGGAGGACTGGTGGGGTCTGCTCAACCACATGCACGACGTCGGCTGCCGCGTGGCCGCCATCGAGGAACCACTCACCTGGGAAGGGGAAGGGATCGCCCACCTCGGCCGTCTCGCCAGCCTCAACACGGCTCTTTCCCAATTCGATACGGTCATCCTCACCGTCGATCTCCACCGTCCCTCCAAGGGCCAGCCGATCCCCACCTACCTGCAGGCGTGCGCTATTCCACTCTCCAACGTAACCGGCGAGACCGGTCGACTCGTCAGGGTCAATCGCGTCCTCCTCCCGCCCTCTGCCACCCCGGCGCCCAACGTCCAGTTCTCCTTCCGGCTGCAGGAGAGCATCGAAGAGGCCCAGCCCGAAATCCTGCGCTGGGATGACTATCTCATCCCCTCCTTCCCCCTCGCAGTGGCCATGGCGCAGGCCAACGTTTCGCCCGACCAGGTTCACATCCAGCTCGGTCACCACATCCGGCTGGGCGACGGTCCCATCATCCCCATCAACGAGATTGGCGAGTTGCAGATCGAACTCATCGAGGACCCCGCCCACGTCGAACGCCTCGCTATCGAGGCCTACAGCCCCAGCCAGATCGGGAACACCCACGAGGCGATCAGGGAAAAGACCAGTATCATCCCGCGTTGTGTTCTCTTTACCGATGCCAGCTCCGACAATCCCTCTCCCTGGAAAAAAAGCCTTCACCTGCAGAAGATCGTCAGCTCCCTGGATGTGCTTCCCCGTCCCGAGGGCGTGGAGACCCATCAACGTCTGGGCGTGATGGATGAAGTCGCCCTCCTCGGCATTATCGCCGTGATTGCGGCCCTCCTGCTCGGTCTGCCGGGTTTCTTCCGCCACCTTTCCTACTTCGCCCTGCTCGTCGCTCTCCCCGCCCTTCTCGTCGCCCTCTACCTCGGTTCGCAGAAGTGGACCCCCTTCGCCCCCGCAGTCGCCACCGTGCTGACCGGCTGGATCCTGGCCACCCGCATGGCCCGCTACCTCCCCGAACGCGGCTCCAGGGATCCGGACCGGGATGCGGAGTCTGCTCCGACCACCGCGACCGATTAGGGCCTCTTAATGCATTTTCCACTTTCCGCCCGGGCAACCCGCCCCTAAATCCTTCTTTCCCATACCCCAGTTTCCCGATTCCTCCTGCCCGCACCCGGTCTCCTTCCTTTGACCACCAAAGACAAAGCCGCCACTCTGGTTGAAGCTCTGCCCTACCTGCAGCGCTTCCGGGGGAAGACGTTCCTCATCAAGATCGGGGGATCCGCCATGGACGATCCCAACCTGCTGAGCTCCCTCATGCGCGACATCGTCTTCCTTGAGGTGGCCGGCATCAATCCCGTCCTCGTCCATGGAGGAGGCAAGGCGATCTCAGCCGCCATGGAAGCAGCCGGCCTCGAGGCCAGATTCCTGGGAGGGCTCCGCGTCACCAGCCCCGAAGCAATCGCCACCGTGGAGGAAACCCTGGACAACACCATCAACCCCGGACTTGTCGACCTCATCAACCGGCACGGAGGACGAGCCACCGGCATTCCCGGCACCGGTGTCTTTCAGGCCAGGCGCATCCAGGGAGAGGGAGAGGATGGAGAACCTGTCGACATCGGGCGGGTGGGAGAGGTCGAGTCCTGCCACACCGACGATGTCCTCTACGCCACCACGTCTGAGATTGTCCCGGTCGTTTCACCCCTCGGGCGGGAAATCGACACCGGCAAGACCCTCAACATCAACGCCGATCTGGCCGCCGCGGCCCTCGCCTGCACCCTGCAGCCCGCCAAGCTGGTCTACGTTTCGGATGTCCCCGGTCTCCTCGCCGACCCCGGGGACCCCGCCAGTCTCATCCCCTCCGTCACTCCCGGGGCGGCAGAAGGCCTCATCGATTCCGGTATCATCTCCGGAGGCATGATCCCGAAGATCCGTTCCGCCATCGGAGCCCTGCAGGCGGGCGTCGACAAGGTTCACTTCGTTGACGGGCGCGTCCCGCACACCATCCTGCTGGAGATCTTCACTCCCGAAGGAATCGGGACGGAAATCACGCGGTAGCCGTCGCGGCGCCCTTCAGACACCGCGTCAGCTCCACAATTCTTGACTTTCGGCCTTCGACTTCCTGACCTTCGACCCACTCGCCCCATGACCACAGCCGACAAACTCGCCCACTACGTCCTCCCGACCTACGCCCAGTTCCCCGTGGCACCGGTGAGGGGCGAGGGCACGCTCCTCTGGGACGGAGACGGGAAGCGCTATCTCGACTTCTGCTCCGGGCTTGCCACCTGCACCCTGGGACACGGCGAAAACTCCCTCTCGCGCGCCATTGCCAGCCAAGCCGGGGAGCTGATCCACTGCTGCAACCTCTACCAGATCGACAAGCAGGCAGACCTCGCCAAGTGTCTGGTGGAAGAGTGCCTCAAACTGCCCGGGCGCGTCTTCTTCAGCAACTCGGGAGCGGAATCCAACGATGGCCTCATCAAACTGGCGCGCCGCTTCGGTCATGCCCGCCCCGATACCGAAGGCCGGGCACGCTACGAAGTGATCACCTTCCACCGATCCTTTCATGGGCGCACCCTCGGGGGCATCGCCGCCACCGGTCAGGACAAGGTGAAGGAGGGATTTGATCCTCTCCTTCCCGGCTTCCGCCATCTTGAACTGAACGACCTCGACTCCCTGGCCTCCAGCATCCAGCCCGAAACCTGCGCCATCCTCCTGGAACCGATCCAGGGCGAAGGAGGCATTCACCTTGCTACAGGGGAGTTCCTGCAGGGGATCAGGGAACTTTGCCGGGAGCATGACCTCCTTCTCCTGCTCGACGAGGTCCAATGCGGCCTCGGACGCACGGGCGAGATGGCGGGCTGGCGCACCATCGAGCCCGGTCTCGTCCCCGATGCGGTCTCCTGGGCCAAGGGCCTGGGGGGCGGATTTCCCATCGGGGCATTCTGGGTTTCCGAGCGCATCGTCGCCGACGACAAACCTCTCTTCGATCTGATGGGAACTGGTTCTCACGGCTCCACCTTCGGCGGAAATCCCCTCGCCTGCACCGCCGGTCTCACCGTTCTCCGTGAAGTCCTCGACCAGGAACTGCCCCAGCGTGCCCTTGAGCACGAGAAGAACATCCGCGAAACGATTGCGGACTGGCATCATCCCGCCATCACGGAGGTCCGCGGAAAGGGGCTCCTCCTCGGAGTCGGCCTCAACCCCGGAGCCCTCCCTGAAGGCGACGGAGCCTCGATCCACCTCTCGAGGGAACTGGCCACTGCGGGACTCCTCTCCCCGCCTGCCGGACCCGACACCGTCCGGCTCATGCCACCCCTTACGGTCTCCACCGCGGAGATCAACGAAGCTCTTGAAATTTTCCGTCAAACCCTCACCAGGGTCTGTGCCTGAGAAGGCAGGATTTTTCCCCGCTTTCCTTGCCTCCCACCTGATTCCCCGGCAAACTCCCCCCTTTCCCGTCTCCAGGCCAGACATCCCTGGCCCGGCAGCCGGTCCCCACCAACACCGAATACTCAGATTACATGGAACACCTTCTCTCCATTGAGGCGATGTATCCGCAGAACATGGTCAAGTATATCGACCATGCGGTAACCCTCAAGACCCGCCGGGGCAACCACGAGGAGTTTCCGCTGGAGGGACAGGTCTGGGCTCTCCTGTTCTCCAAATCCTCCACCCGTACGCGGGTTTCCTTCGAAGTGGGCATCCGCGAACTGGGGGGCTCTCCTCTCTTCCTCAGCTCCAATGACATTCAGCTGGGCCGCGGTGAACCGATCAAGGACACAGCCCGCGTCCTCGGGCGCCTGGTGCACGGAGTGATCATCCGCACCTTTGCCCAAAGCGACGTGGAAGAGTTCGCTGACTACTCCGGCATCCCCACCATCAACGCCCTCACTGACGACGAACACCCCTGCCAGATCCTCGCCGATCTCCTCACCATCCGGGAGAAACTGGGTGGCTGGGACGGCCGGAAGATCGCCTTCGTGGGAGATGGCTGCAGCAACATGGCGCACTCATGGTGCTGGGCTGCCAAGCACCTCGGCTTCTCGCTGACAATCGGTTCACCGGAAGCTTGCCAACCCCCGGCCGACTTCCTCGGCAGGCTCGACGCCTCCAACATCACCGTCACTTCCGATCCCGCCAAAGCCGTCGCGGATGCTGATGTGGTCAACACCGACGTCTGGCTCTCGATGGGCCAGGAAGGACAGACCGGCAAGGAGGCGCAGTTCGGTTCCTACCAGGTCAACAGTGCTTTGCTCCAGGGCGCCGCTCCGAACCACATCGTCCTCCACTGCCTCCCTGCCTACCGCGGCAAGGAGATCAGCGAAGAGGTGCTTGAGCAACACGCCGACACCATCTTCCAGCAGGCGGAAAACCGCCTCCACATCCAGAAAGGCATCATGGCCCGCATGGCCAAGCACCGCGTCCTTTGATCAGAACCCGGCCGTCAAGACCCGACCACGCCATCTGCTGCGACGGCTCCGGAGGGCTCCCGCCTCCTTTCCCCGGACCCCGATGGCCGGGCGACCCGGCGCGGGCCACGCCTCCGACAAGCTTGCAGATGAAATCCTCCTTCCCGGCCTGAAGACGGCGCTCCTGGCCTCTAATCGCTTCATTTTTCGTGCTATTGGACCGAAATCACGCTTTCTTCCCTCGCATCTTCGGCCCCCACGCGGGCAAAAGTCCCCCGCGATAATCGTCTCCCGGATAGGATGTCCATCGAACTGACCAGGAACTTCTCCATCATCGCCCACATCGATCATGGGAAGACGACCCTTTCCGATCGTCTTCTCGAGCGCACCCAGACGATTTCGGAGCGGGAGAAGCAGGATCAACTCCTCGATTCCATGGACCTTGAACGCGAACGCGGAATCACGATCAAGTCGCACCCGGTAACCATGTATTACCAGCCCCGCAGCGGGGAGCGCATCAAGCTCAACCTTCTCGACACCCCGGGCCATGTTGACTTTTCCTACGAGGTTTCGCGCAGCCTCGCGGCCTGCGAAGGCGCTCTCCTGCTGATCGATGCCGCCCAGGGCGTGGAGGCTCAAACCGTCGCCAACGTGAATCTCGCGATGGAACAGGACCTCGTCATCATCCCGGTCATCAACAAGATCGACCTTCCGGCTGCCGATATCGAAAAATGCAAGAAACAGCTGGAGGATATTCTGGCGATCCCGGCCGAGGACGCCATCCCGGCTTCCGCCAAGGAAGGGATCGGGATTGAGGAGATCCTTGAGGCCGTCGTGGAGCGCATCCCGGCACCTTCGGAAACGGAGGACAAGCTTCTTCGCGCCACGGTTTTCGATTCGATCTACGACTCCTTCCGCGGGGTGGTGTCCTACGTGCGTCTCATCTCCGGGTCCATGAAGCGCGGCACGCGCATCAAGCTCTTCGCAACCGAAAAGACCTACGAGGTCAAGGAAGTCGGCCACTTTACCCCCAAGATGACCAAGGTGGACACGCTGGAGGCAGGCGACGTGGGTTACGTCATCGCCAATATGAAGTCCGCCAGCGAGGTGAAGATCGGGGACACCATAACGGACAGCGTGCACCCCTGCCCGCAACCCCTGCCCGGCTTCAAGGAAGTACGACCCATGGTTTTCTCCGGGGTCTATCCGGTCGATTCCTCCGATTATGAGGCGCTCAAGGCCGCCCTGGGCAAGCTCCAGATCAACGACGCCGCCTTCACCTACCAGCAGGAAAGTTCGGTTGCGCTGGGCTTCGGCTTCCGCTGTGGATTCCTTGGCCTCCTTCACATGGAAATCGTCCAGGAAAGACTCCGTCGCGAGTTCAACATGGATGTGATCTCAACTTACCCGTCCGTCATTTATGAGGTCCGCAAGACGAACGGCGAACAACTCCTCGTCGACAATCCCTGCCTGCTGCCCGACCTCTCCGAAGTCGATGAGATACGGGAACCCATGGTCAAGGTCTTCATCATGACGCCCTCCGAGTATATCGGGGACATGATGGCACTGGTGATGGAGAAGAGGGGAAGGGTCGATCATACCGAAACGGTAGACGAGTCCCGCGTCATGCTGCATGCCGTCCTCCCCCTCTCCGAAATCCTGGTTGACTTCAACGACCGCCTCAAGTCCGCCACCCGCGGCTACGGCTCCATGGACTACGAGCATCACACCTATCAACCCGCCCACCTCGTCAAGATGGACATGCTTATCGCGGGGGAACCCGTGGACGCCTTTTCCACCATCGTGCATCACGAAAAAGCGCCTTCCTACGGACGCCGCCTGGCCGAGAAACTGAAGGATGTCATCCCGCCCCAGCTCTTCACGGTCGCCATCCAGGCCGTTCTCGGCGGCAAGATCATCGCCCGCGAGACCATTCGTCCCATGCGCAAGAACGTAACCGCCAAGTGCTACGGCGGCGACATCTCCCGCAAGCGCAAGCTCCTCGAGAAGCAGAAGAAGGGAAAGGCCAAGATGAAGGCCATCGGCAAGGTCAACATCCCACAGGACGCCTTCATCCGCGTCCTGAAGAGTGGTGACTGATCGGTCCGGAGGAGCCCTATTCTCTCTCATCAGACCCGGTGCCACCGGGACAGCCTGTTCGGCTGATCGAACGTCGAATCAGAGTTGCGCAGACAATGTCCCCTGCAAGGTTGTTCATTCCCATGACCCTGGACCAATCCCCGGGATCACCCGGAATCCGGCCACAATCACAATGCTCATCAGATCCAATCATCCCTCCTGCTCTCCAAGGTATTCCGACTCTTCCCCTTGCTCCGGACCGGTCTCCGTGCTAGCTAGCGCGACCTTGCGGGACTTCCTCGTCACGATCCTCGCCTTGCTTGCCTGTGGTGCTGTCTGTGCCCAGAGCCGCCTGACACCCCCTGCGCAAAACCAGGCGGGAACCGCCACGGCCAGGGAGGGAGCCCAACGCTCCCTCGAGAAGCATCTGGCCGCTGCGGAAAAATCGCGCGAAGCCTGCCTCACCTTCCAGATCAGGCGGGCCGGTCTCTCCGCTGACGACCTGATCACCTATCGCGGATTCTATATCTCGAAAAACGGACTGGCCGTCGCCCCGTTGCAGGCCTTTGACAGTGGACAGTTCATCGCCCGGAACGAAACGGATGACAGCGAAGTCAAGGTGGTTGGTGTGATCGCGGTGGAAGCCGACTACGGATTCGCGATCGTGCGCACGGATCAGACAGAACGGCCCTTCCTCAGGTTCTCACCGACCAGGACCCCGGTCGGCGCGCGTATTGCCATTCACCGCCCCAAACAGAACGGAGGCAGCGTGACCGCCCCCGTCCTGGCGCGCCGCAAGGCACCCCTTTCACGCGCCCAGAAGTATCTCGAAGTGCTCAGCCTGGGTGTCAATTTCGGAAAAAACGGCATTCTTCACGTGCCCGCCGGCACCCCTGTCCTGAACCAGAAAGGCGAGGTTGTCGGCTGCCTCTATCAACCAGCCGTCAATTCGCAGCAACGCTTTCTCCTTGCTGCTCCCGCCTCTGCCATCGCCCTGAAATCTCCCGTTGACCCCAGGACGGCGGCCATCATCCCCTTCCCGCTTCCCCCCGTCTTCCAACCAGCCGATCCCCTCGCCCTCGATGCCGCCTACCTGCTGGGACGCGATGCCCAGCTCGCGGGCAAAGTGGTGCAGGCGGAGCAACTGCTGCGCAAGGCCCTCGCCAGACACCCCCAGAGCGCGGTGGGCTGGCAACGCCTCGGTCTCGTGCTCCGCGAACGAAACAGGGGCGAGGAAGCGATGAAGGCATTCCAGAATGCTGCCGACTACGGCAACAACCTGGGCTCTTTCCTCCTCAATCAGGCCGATCAACTCAGTCTCATGGGCCGACTGGAGGAGGCCACCGCCCTCCTCGCTGAATCCTGCAGGACCACGCCCTTCGACTATGATCTGCATCGCGCCTACGCGGTGGCTTTGCGCGTGCTAAAGGACGAGACATCCGCCGAAAAACACCTCAGGATAGCCACCGTGCTTGCTCCCGATTCCCTGCGTTGCTGGAGCCTCCTCTCCAAATGCCTCGCCAGGCAGGGCAAGTGGCCCGGCGAAAAAAAGGCTTCCGACAAAATCTACGAGCTGGAGAGCCTTTACCGCCCCCGCTGATCACAACCCTTTCGAAGTTTCTTACCCATGTTTACTCCCCGCTGGAAAAAAGAATCCAGGCTCCTCTACAAGGGCGCCAAGAAGTTCCTCAATTACAAGCGCGATCTCCTCACGGAGGAAAAGGTGGCGAACATCGAGGAAACCCGCGACAAGTTGCTCGAAGCAATCAAGGCGGGAGACCGCGACAAGGTGAAGGAGGCTGAGAAACTCGTCGCCAAGGCCTGCGAGGGTGCCCTCCCACGCTATCGCCGACCCAATGCCCTGGAGGAGAACATAGAGGTCTTCTTCGTCGCCATCGTCATCGCGTTGGGCATTCGCGCCTACTTTCTCCAGCCCTTCCGCATTCCCACCGGATCGATGCGGCCCACCTTGAACGGCATTATCGGACACAAGCTGGCAAAAGAGGAGTTTCCTGCCTTCCCGGTCAAGGCCTGGCAGGCCGTCGCTGGTGGCCGGAAATACATCCACAAACCCCTGAGCGGCGAGGAGGACCGCTACATCCTCCGCCATCCCACCAGGAGAGACCCCCAGGGAGCTCCCCTCCCCTGGATCGAGCAGAGACAGAAGTGGCAATTCTTCACCGAGACCACCATCCACTTCGAGGACGGGGAGGTGGTCACGCTGAAGGCTCCCAGGAGTGCTCTTGAGAACATGGGGGCGCTCGACAAGGAGCACCTGAAGCACAACATGGACGGATCACGATGGTGGGTCATTCCCAACACCATTGCTTCCGGCTATACCACCAGCGGAGACCTCGTTCTCGTCGACAAGCTCTCCTACAATTTCCGCCGGCCAAGACGGGGCGAAGTCTTCGTCTTCGACACCCGCGGCATCACGGGCATCCAGGAGCGCTCCGACAATCCTCAGGGTGCCGGCTCACACTACATCAAACGGCTCGTGGGCGTGCCCGGCGACAACCTCCAGGTCGTGGGAAGCGACCTCTACATCGACGGCAAACCGGCTGAAGAGAAGAAGATCCGCCAGGTCATGAGAGGAGAGGGCCCACACCACAACTGGCCTGGTTACCAACTGGCCGCCAGTGAGGGCCGCGTCGGATGGCAGCGCTTCCTCGACGATCCCGGGGATGTCCTTGCCCTGAAAAACAGGGAGGACCAGCTCGCGGCAGGAATGGACCCGATCAAGGCCACTCTTCGCCGGGAATACGCCGCCATGGGGGACAATACCAGGAACTCCCTCGATTCCCGCTACTGGGGACAGGTGCGGGAATACAACCTCGTGGGTCCCGCCTTCCTCTCCCTCTGGCCCTTCGGCTCCGGCCACTGGGGACTGATAAAATAGACCCTCACCCAATTCCCGGGAATCGGACCGGGCCATCTTCAGACCTGCGACCCAGGGCCATTTGAAACCTCCCTTCCCATGTTCTCCGCCCGCTGGAAGAAAGAAGCGAAGCTCCTCTGCAAGGGAGCCCGCAAGTTCCTCAACTACAAGCGGGACCTCCTGACAGAAGAGCAAATCGCCCGCATTCAGGACGCCCGCGCCAAGCTGCACTCCGCCATCAGGAATCATGACCGGGAAGCAGTGAACGCTGCCGAGCAACTCCTCACCCGATCCTGCGAACAGGCCCTGCCCGGTTACCGCCGGTCCGGCGTCATCCCCGAGAACATCGAGGTCCTTTTTGTGGCCATTGTCATTGCGCTGGGAATTCGCGCCTACTTTCTCCAACCCTTCCGCATCCCCACCGGTTCGATGCAGCCCACCCTCAACGGCATCATCGGTCACAGGCTCCCCGGGGAGCAATTCCCCTCCTTTCCCGTAAAGGCCTGGCAGGCCGTGATGAACGGACGGAGGTATATTCACCGCGAGATGAACAGCTCGCCATCGGAAAGACGTTACCTTCTGCCCCATCCCGACAATGGTCCCGGGGATTTCAATGCCTGGATCACCGAAGGCCAGCGCCTGCAGTTCTTCACCGTCACCAGGCTGCACTTCGAGGATGGCGAGGTCATCACCCTGCCTGCCCCCCGCAGCGCCCTCGGGCAGATCGGTCTCAGGATCGAGACGGACTACGAACGGCAGCTCTCCTACATTCCGCCCGGCACCAAGGTCTCCGGATACACCACCACCGGTGATCTCGTCCTCGTCGACAAGGCCTCCTACAACTTCCGACGACCCAGACGGGGCGAGGTCTTCGTCTTTGACACCCGGAGCATTGAGGGCATCCACCTGCGAAGCCATCGCGAGCAGGGAGCGGGATCCCACTACATCAAACGTCTCGCCGCGGTGCCAGGAGACAAGATCCACATCGAGGAGCCTGTCCTCATGATCAATGATCAGCCCGCCAGCGAAAAGTACCTCCATATGATCGGAAACCGCGAGGGCATCTACGCTGGACCGGTTGGCGTCGGCTACCAGCCCACCAGAAACTATCGCGATATTCTTCCCCAGTTCATCCGCAAACAGGGTGATGCCGTCCATCTGCAGGATCGTGACGATCTCCTGGACCAGGGCCGAACAGGGGTGGATCTCGCCCTCCAGCGGGGTTACTTCGCCCTCGGCGACAATACCGATGACTCCCTGGACTCCCGCTACTGGGGACCGGTCCGGGAATACAATCTCGTCGGACCCGCCCTCGTCTCGCTCTGGCCCTTCACCACCGGCCACTGGGGGCTGATCAAATGAAAAGCGCATCCGCGATGAGCGAAACGGCAGAAATCACCCGCCGCGCCAAATCCAACCTGGCCTTTGCCTTCCTGTGCGTCCCGCGAAAACGCCGCGCCGACCTCAATACCTTCTACGCCTTCTGCCGGATCGTCGATGACATCGCCGACGACACCACCAGGCCAACTGAAGAAAAGCAGGCCGCTCTGGAGACCTGGAAGGAGGCCCTTGAACGGAGCGACCATCCCGGGGGCAGCCTCCAGTCCGAGGTCGTGGCCATGCGTGATCGCCACTCCATCGATCCGGACCTCATGCATGAGATCATCCGCGGGTGTGAATCCGATCTCACTCCCCAGCGTTTCGGCACCTGGGACGATCTCCAGAACTACTCCTACCGGGTCGCCTCCACCGTCGGTCTCATCCTGCTACCTCTCCTCGGCGCAAGCGGGAAAGCACGCGACTACGCCATCAGCCTCGGCCACTCCCTGCAACTCACCAACATCCTTCGCGATATCGGGGAGGATCTCGACAACGGACTGCGCATCTACCTCCCTCTCGCCGACCTCCACCGCTTCCAGTATACTGAACGCGATCTCATGGACCGCGTCCACGACGACCGCTTCCTCGCCCTCATGAACTTCGAAGCGGAGCGGGCAGAGCGCCTTTTCGAGGAAACCATGAACCTGCTGCCTCCCGCCGACCGCCGGGCCCTTCGTGCCGCCGAGGTCATGCGCAAGATCTACCACGCTCTCCTGAAACGCATGCGTGATGATCAGTTCCGTGTCTTCGACCGACGCTACCGCATCTCCAGCTTCCGCAAATTCAGCATCCTGCTCCGCCAGTTTATCTGCTGAACGGCAATTAAGGGTGGCTCCGATTTCCATCTGCGACTATGATTCGTGGGTCGATGGTATTTCAACCGTCACCTGAGTCATGATCTCCCCGAGAATTCCATTATGGCGCTGCATCCCTGCCGGCCTGGCTGCAGCCTCACTGCTAACCGTGTGTTCCTGCAGTGAGGATCAGAACCAGGGTGCGAGTATCGGAACCGTGCAAAAGAAGCCGGTTCAACCGAACCCCAAGCCCCGCCCCGACAGCTACAAGAAGGGATACAAGACCGAGAATCCCCAGCAGATCATCAGTCCCTATCCGCCCCACAACCTGATCGATATCAGCAGGAATCCCAAAACCGGCGAACCCTTCAAGAAGGGTGACTTCGCCAAGGATCCCAGCAACGGGCAGATCTTCCGGATCCCGTAACCGGGTGGTCTGGTTATCCGGATTTCCATCACCGCGCTCTCCAGCGAGAGTGCGGTTTTCTTTTGCCCTGCAGCCAACGGGAACCAGCAACCCGGAACTGACGCACCACCTCAGGGTTCCCCCCGCTCCTCCTTCTCCAACTCGATCCGATCGGCCAGGTTCCGTGCCTTCACCCTGCGGTTCCGCTTGGCCCAGCGCTCCGTGGTCATGCGGCGTTTCCTGCGCCTCCTGTTGAGATCCTCGATCTCCTCCTCCAACCGCAGATAACTCTGGTAGCGCTCCGGATCGAGACTCCCCCCTTCCACTGCGGTCTCAATGGCACAACCGGCATCCTTCTGGTGCTTGCAATCGGCAAAGCGACATTGGGTCACCAGTTCCTCCACGTCCGCAAAGCTCTCGCGCAGGGTCGCTTCGTCGGTCCACATCTGAATCTCACGCACACCCGGATTATCGATGAGGAGACCGCCTTCCGGCAGCACGATCAACTCGCGGTGGGTGGTGGTGTGCCGCCCCCTTCCCGTGACTTCATTGACCTCACTGGTGTCCTGCCACTCCCCTCCCAGCAACTGGTTCACCAGGGTCGACTTGCCCACTCCGCTGGAACCCATCAGGGTGATGGTCACCCCGGGCCGCAGGTAGCTCTGCAGGACTTCGAGCCCCTGCGATTTCAGGGCGCTCGTGACGTGGATCCCGGCCGCTTCGCTCAACTCCCTCACCTCGCCTGCTACAACGGCGCAGTGCTCCTCAGAAAAAAGATCGGCCTTGTTCAGCAGGACCACCGGCCTCGCCCCGCATCGCTCGATCAGCATCAGATAACGCTCGATGCGACGGGAGCTGTAGTCCGGACCCGGATCGGTCACCACCACCACAATATCCACATTTGCCGCCATCACCTGCTCCTGGGCACTCTTTCCGGGCATCTTGCGGGAAAAGCGGGAGAACCGCGGAAGACGGCCGCGGATGACCACCTCGTCACCTTCTTCTCCCCGGTCCAACACCACCCAGTCGCCCACTGCCGGCAGATCCGCATCCGTCTCCGCTTCATGCCAGACCTTCCCCCCGAGGACGCAGTCAATCTCCTCACCCCCCTCCAGCAGGGCACTGAAGTTGATCTTCGTTTCCCGGATCAACCGGCCGGGAACCAATCCCTGCCCGGCCCAGGGCGCAAGCTCCCCGGCAAAGAACTTGTTCCAGCCCAGGTCTTCCAACGTCATTCCTCCTCAAGGTTCATCCGGATTCAGGATGCTGGAAACCGAAATCTTCAGCGAAGGCGATTGCAATCGCACCTGACACAACATAGCCCAAGGCGCACAGACATGCGCGCATTGGTCAAAAACAGGCCCGAACAGGGACTCGAACTCCTCGATGTTCCGGTTCCCGACATCGGCCCCATGGATGTGCTCATCCGCATTTCCAGGACCGCCATCTGCGGAACCGATCTCCACATCTGGAATTGGGATTCCTGGGCAGGGAAGACCATCCCCGTCCCCATGACGGTGGGCCACGAGTACTGCGGCTACGTGGAGAAAACCGGATCGGGCGTAACCGATCTCGCCCCCGGTGACTACGTCTCCGGTGAAGGGCACCTCGTGTGCGGACGCTGCCGGAACTGCCTCGCCGGACGCCGCCACCTCTGCCCCAACACCGAGGGCGTGGGGGTAAACCGACCCGGAGCCTTTGCCGAGTTCCTCTCCCTCCCTTACCGCAACGTCTACAAGCTCGACCCCGCCATCCCCGAGAACCTGGCCGCCATCTTTGATCCTCTCGGAAATGCGGTTCATACCGCCCTCTCCTGGGACCTCGTCGCCGAGGACGTCCTCATCACCGGTGCCGGGCCCATCGGCTGCATGGCTGCCGCCGTCTGCCGGTTCGCCGGTGCCCGCCACGTGGTGGTGACCGACCCCAATCCCTTCCGCCTCGATCTCGCCAGGCAATTGGGGGCCACCCGCACCGTCAATATCGCTCAGGAGTCGCTGGCTGATGTGAAGGATGAACTCGACATGAAGGAGGGATTCGACATCGGGCTAGAAATGTCCGGACACCCTTCCGGACTGGCCGACATTCTGGAACACTCCTCGCATGGCGCCCGGATCTCTCTCCTTGGCATCTTTCCCGACAAGCTTGAGATCGACTTTGACAAGGTCATCTTCAAGGGGCTCATCCTGAAAGGCA
This sequence comes from Akkermansiaceae bacterium UBA7890, assembly GCA_002501065.1. Lineage (GTDB taxonomy): Bacteria > Verrucomicrobiota > Verrucomicrobiia > Verrucomicrobiales > Akkermansiaceae > Roseibacillus_B. The sequence continues at coordinate 54,000 of DLRK01000210.1, read as the reverse complement.
TCTACGGTCGCGAAATGTTCGAGACCTGGTACAAGATGAGTTCCATGATCCGCGCCGGCCTGGACCCCACCGCCGTGATCACCCACGAATTTCCCATCGCTGATTTCGAAGAGGCCTTTCAAACCATGCTCTCCGGAGAGAGCGGCAAGATCATCCTCAACTGGTCCTGAGCGCCACGGCCCAACCAACCCGCCGCAGTTAACCCTTTAACTGCCCTGGACCACGTCCACCACCAGTCCCGCCTGACGGAAGCGGATTACTCCCTGGTTTGGCGTGTTTCTGCCCACAATTCCCTGTTTTCGCTCGAAAATGGCCATATTTTGCCCATTTTAGCCTGTAGTGTCCAATCAACCTCCAGGGCGACGTGGCAGCCTTTACCGGCGCCTCGTCATTCCGCTCTCCGCTTTCGTGCTCCTGGCCTCCCTTGGGCTGGCGATCTGGATTTCCTCCCTTCACCGACGGGAGTCCATGCGGCGCTTCCAGCAAACCGCGGTCAGCAATGCCGGCTTCATGGGCCAGGTCCCCCTCCCGCGCTCAAGTGAAATGGCTCGGCGGCTCTCCGCCATCCTCGAGGTCAGAGTCGCCTTCCTTCGGGCGGACGGAACCATCGTCCGTTCTTCCGAGGACGGATGGCCCGGGAATCTTGGAACAGTTCTCAAGGAGATCGCAGAAAGCGAGACCACTGCCACCCGGCTCGGCGATCATGATCTCGCCATCACCCCGCTCACCGGATCGCCGGACCATCTCATTCTCGTGCGCGAGAAGGAAGGCGGCCTGGCCGGGCTGGGAGGGTGGGTCCTCATCCCCACTCTCTTCCTCACCGCTGCCTTCGGCTGCCTCGTCTTTCTCCTGGCCCATCGCATCGTACGTCCCCTGACAGTTCTCACGCGCTGGCTTCCCAACCTCAAACACGACAAAGAACCCGCCGAATCCATTCCCCCTGCTCTCTCTGCACGCAGCGATGAACTGGGCCAGCTGGCCCGCTCCCTGCAGGAAACCCATCAATCCCTCCTGCGCGAACAGAAACTACGCCACCAGTCCGAACGGCTTGCCACCCTCGGCCGTATTGCCACCAGTCTCGCTCATGAGATCCGCAATCCCGCCGCGGCCATCCGTATGCACGCCGACCTCATTGAACCCGGGGTAAAGCCCGGAGGGTCTGAATCCATCTCCCTCATTCGCGAAGAAGTCGAACGCATCACCGACCTCGTCAACCAGTGGCTCTTCGTAGCCCGGGCCGCCCCACCGGAACGCCGGCCGCATGACCTCGGCGAGATGCTCAGCGCCGTTGCCCGCCGGCAGAAACCGGCTCTCCGCCATGCCGGATCACACCTCAAGATCGAGGCGGGCAATCCCGCCCTGGTCGCCTGCGACAAACTCCGGATCGAACAGGTCATCCGCAACCTCATCGTCAACGCCAGCCAGGCCATGCCGGACGGTGGTGAGATCATGGCCTGCATCAAGCCCGGTGAAGAACACGTCCAACTGGACATCCGCGACTCCGGAACCGGATTCAGCACCGAGGCCCTCGACCGTTTTGGGGAACCGTTCTTCTCGGAACGGGAAGGCGGGATGGGCATCGGCCTGACCCTCGCCCGGGAAGTCGTACAGGCCCACGAGGGATCGATCCAGGTTTCCAATGCTCCGGAGGGCGGGGCCCTCGTGACCGTTACCCTGCCCCTTCATTCAGCCTCCTGAAACTCACCCATGAACCTTCCCCGCGTTCTCATCGTCGAAGACGAACACGCCCTGGCCCTGGCTCTCGCCGCCGCAGTCCGTCAGGCCAGCGTCGACAGCGACCTGGCCCCCACCGCAGCCCAGGCGCGTCGGCACCTCGACTCGCCCACGAACTACGAGGCCATGATCCTCGACATAGGCCTGCCGGATCAGAATGGCCTGGAGTTCCTGGAGTCCCTTCCCCCGGAAAACAGGCCTCCCACCATCGTCATCACCGCCCACGGCGAGATCCAGAATACGATCGCCGCCCGCAAACTGGGCGTGATCGACTTCCTTCCCAAACCCCTCGACTTTGATGAGTTCCAGTCCGTCCTGCGCCGGGTCGTCAAACCGAACCGCCGCCAACCGGATCCGGCCGCTCCCGCTCCCGAAACCGTGGCCTTTCTCGGTGCCGCTCCCAGCATGCGGCCGGTCTTCCAGCAAATCGCCCACTCCTGTGCCTCCGATGATCCCGTTCTGGTGCGTGGGGCTACCGGCACCGGCAAGTCCCACGCGGCCCGGCTCATCCAGAGCAACAGCATGCGGAGTGGCCCGGCGGAAACTCTTGTGATCGGACCTTCCACCACCAGCGGGGAACTGAATGCCGCCCTCCAGCAGGCCAACAAGGGGGTCCTCATCCTGGAGGAGGTGGCCTCCCTCGACAATGAAGGACAGGCCGAGCTCGTCCGCCAGATCGAGGCGGGAACGGAGGGGGTGTTCCCCCGCCTCATCGCCACCACCCACGAGGACCTGCGCGGGCTGGTGGGTGCGGAAAACTTCCGGAGTGACCTCTTCTACCGTCTCCAGGTCCTGGAGGTTCGCCTGCCGCCACTCTCCGACCGCATGGAGGATCTTCCGGCCCTGGTCTCCTACTTCATCGGTCAGCTTGTCCCGGACCGCAACCTCGGCATCACCGAGGCGGCCCTCGGCCGGCTCATGACCCATGACTGGCCCGGCAACCTTCGCGAGTTGCGCAACTCCATCGCCTTCGCCCTGACTGTGAATTCCGGTGCGGCTGCCATCGAGGAAAGCGACCTCCCGGATTACCTCCGGAACGAGACCTCCGCCGTCGACGAGCAGGCACCTGCCCTCCTCGTGCAGGCCCTCGACAGCTGGCTCGATTCCCGCCTCCAGGAAGAGGAAGAGACGGTTTACCGTGATCTTGCCGAAACCCTTGAAGCCACCCTTATCCGCCGCCTGCTTGATCGCTATGACGGCAAGCTGGCCCGCCTGGCCTCCGCTCTCCACGCCAACCGGACCACCCTGCGACGCCGCCTGCAGAATTCCTGACTGCTCAGTTCGTGGTCAGCAACTGCGCAAAACCTGAGCCCGATTCAAATACCGGGGGCACGCTGTCTCGAACACCTTGTCTTCCCAGGCGCCCGTGGCCACCGTCCCCGGAATGCATCACCTGCTGCCTGTTCGCATCCGAAACCTCTCCCCCAGGTTTCCGAAGACAGCAATCTGCGTGGTCCTGACCGTCTCGTTCTGGTCCGCGGCTCCAACTCCCCGGCTGCGGGCGGCGGAAACCCTTCTCCTGCCGGAGACCGTCGTGACGGCCAGCCGGACTGATGAGGACTCCCTGCAGTCCATGAGCTCCATCGGGGTGGTCACCGCCGAACAGTTCCAGCAGCAGGGCTATCGGACCATTCCCGAGGCTCTCACCAACACTCCCGGGGTGATGGTTCAGAAGACCACCCACGGGCACGGCAGTCCCTTCATCCGTGGCTTCACCGGACGGCAGAACCTTCTTCTCGTCGACGGAATACGCATCAACAACAGCACCTACCGCAGCGGTCCGGTCCAATACTGGAACACCGTGGACGGGTTCTCCATGGACCGCCTCGAACTGGTCCGCAGCCAGGGGTCCGTGCAGTATGGCAGCGACGCCCTGGGCGGCACCATGAACATCCTCTCCGCCGGGACTGGATTCCTCAACGCCGATCCGGGGTGGTTCCACCGGGGAAGTGCCCAATACCGCTTCGACACCAACAGCAGCAGCCACGTCGGTCGCCTTGAGACCCGCTTTGGTGAGGGCGGGGTGTGGGGGGCCTCCCTCGGGGTGACCGGGAAAGATTTTGGCGACCTCCGGGACAGCGGAGTAGGACGAATGAAAAACACCGGCTACCCGGAACAGAATCTCGATCTCAAGGTCGAGGCTCTTCTCAATCCCGGCACCACGGTCACCCTTACACACCAGCATCTCGACCAGGACGATGTCTGGCGGTGGCACAGCACCATCTTCAATGACACCCCCTGGAACGGCACCACGACAGGATCCTTCCCGGTCCGGATCTACGACCAGGAACGCAGCCTCACCTATCTCAAGATCGCCGGCGAATTGCAGGATGGACCGGTGCAGAACTACAGCGCCACCCTCTCCTTCCAGCGCTCCCAGGACAGCGAGTTCCAGAACCGCAGCCCCGCCGATATCCGGGACCAGGTCATCGACGTGGACACCTACGGAATCAATGTCCAGCTCGAGAGCGCATTGCTCGGTGGAAACCTGGTCTACGGACTCGACTACTACCGGGATGAAATCGACTCCGCCGGCACCCGCACCGGCCGTGATCCCCGCAGCCGCCGACCGGTGGCCGACGATTCGACCTACCATCTCTTCGGAGCCTTCGCCCAGTTGCGCCGTCCCGTCACCGGGAACCTGGAAGCCACCGTGGGCGCCCGCCTGACCCACGCCGAGGCTGATCTCGGGAAGGTCTGGGATCCTGCCCACGGAGTCGACAACTCCGCCCGCGACGACTGGACCAACATGGTCTTCAATGCCCGCGCCCTCTACCGGCTCAGCGACAGCTGGAATCTCTACGGTGGCGCGAGCCAGGGATTCCGGGCACCCAACGCCCACGATCTCAGCGGCAACATCACTTCCCGCAGTGGACAACAGCAACTCGGCTCTCTCGACCTTGAACCCGAGAAGTCGTGGACCTTCGAGGTGGGATCGCGCTTCACCAACGACACCGTGAGCCTGGGAGCGGCCGGCTTCTGCACCCTGGTCGATGACCTGATCATCAGCATGCCCGCCGCCCCGGGTGACAACACGGTGTCGGCTGCCAACGCCCAGGAAGCCGAAATCGTGGGCTTGGAACTGGAAGCGGCCGTGCGCATCCTCGAGAACCTCACCCTCTCCGGTCATCTCACCTGGCAGGATGGTGAAACCACCAGTCCCGCCTTCCTCGGTGGTCCCGGCGTGGAGGCACCGGTCAGCCGCCTCTCACCCCTCGTGGGCAGCGTGGCCCTGCGCTACGACTCCCCCGATCAACGCTGGTGGGTGGAAGGGCGGATCACCGCCGCCGCCAGGCAGGACGAGCTCAGCGCCCGCGACCTGGGCGACACCCAGCGCATCCCCCCCGGGGGAACTCCCGGTTATCTCGTGGCCTCAGTCCGCACCGGGGTGCAGGTCACCGAGAACCTCGAACTGAACGCCGCCCTCGAGAACATCACTGATGAGGACTACCGCATCCACGGCTCGGGCGTGAACCAGCCCGGCATCAACGCCATCATCGGGGGGAAACTGAGCTGGTAAGCCAGGAACGTCCCTCCCCGGCGCCCCCCTGTGCCATTGACCGCGAGGCTGTCCAGGCCAACCCGTTCAGTCTAGAGGCTCCACCCCTTGCGGTAGGGACGGTGGAGGAGTCCGCTGGCACCCGGGTGGTCCGGGATCTCGCCGGTCAGGGGATCGTAGTGGAAGGGCTCTCCCACAATTCCGGCCACGTTAGCAAGTTGAATCAGTTCGGTGAGCGGACCACCGATCGCAAAGCTGGAGAAGGCCTCCCCCTTGCCCTTGCAGGCCTCGAGCCACTCGCGATGATGGCCCACGCCCCGGGGGAGAGTCCTGGGCGGCTCCTTGAGGGCCCCCTTGTTCTTGGAAAGTATTTCCGAACTCGTGTTCCAGGGGTTGGACGAGTAGATGCTGCCCTTCGTGCCAACGAGCAGGGCCCCGAAGGATCCCGCTTGCTTGCCATGGAGGAGTTCCGACCCCGGACGCATCTCTTTCCCGCTTGAAACCGTCAGCTTGACCGGCGGAAGGTCCCCGCGGGCGGGAATGTGGAAGTGAACGCGGCACGACGCCGGATAGCCTTCCGCATGCACCCCGGTGGCCTCGCCCTCGATCCGGATCCGGTTGGCATTACTGGAACCACCCGCCGCGGGCTCCCAGAGTTTGCCGAGCTCCAGGCAACGGAAGAGAAAGTTTCCGGTGTGGCAGCCCATGTCCCCGAGGCTGCCGCTGCCGAAATGCCGCCAGCCCCTCCAGATGAAGGGCAGGTAGCTGGGATGATAGGTGCGCTCGGAGGCAGGACCAAGCCAGAGATCCCAGTTGAGCTCCTTCGGGACCGGGGGAGTGTCCTTGGGAAGGGTCATGGTCGCGCTGCCATCGCCCACCCAGAGGTAAGCCTCACGGACAGGACCGACCGTTCCGGCCGCGCCCCACTCAGTGGCGCGGCGCACGCCTTCCGACGCCGAACCCTGGTTGCCCATCTGGGTCACCACCTTGTGCTTGGCGGCAGTCAGGCGCATCATGCGGGCCTCGTGCACCGTCCGGGTCAACGGCTTTTCGCAGTAAACGTGCTTGCCCTGCTTCATGGCTCCGACCGCGGCCACGGCATGGGTGTGGTCCGGGGTGCACACCACCACCGCGTCGATCTGCTTGTCCATTTCGGCAAGCATGCGCCGGAAATCCTTGTAGTGCCTGGCCTTGGAGTGTTCCCGCAACATGCGCGCTCCCCGCCTCTCATCCACGTCGCAGACGGCCACGACGTTCTCGCCGGAAACATTCCTGACATTCCCTTCCCCCTGGCCTCCGACCCCGATGCAGGCCATGTTCAGTTTTTCGTTGGCCTGATAACCGAAAGCCACTCGACTGCTGCAGATCAGGAGGCCCGCCCCGGTGCTACCCTTGAGGAATCCCCGTCGATTGAAGGAAGTTTGCTTAGCCATACCCCCTTGTTTGCCGAATCCAGCCCCGACCGCAAGAAAACTCTAGCTAGAGGGTCAATCCGCAACAAAACGGTCACTTCAGGATTTCCAGCTCAGCCTGGGTCCAGGGCCTGTCCCGGTCCCTGTTAGCAACCCGGGTTTCTGTGACCTGTTTTTCCCTCACCGGATCACCCGGCCCCCACCGAAACCGCAGGTAGGACAGCACCGAGGCGACATCCCTGTCTTTCATCAGTCCAAGGGCCGCTGCCGGAGCCATGAACCCTCCCTGATAGGTCTTGCCCTCGAGCGGTCCGGACAACCCATTAAGCAGGACGGACACAAGTGGTCCCGGCGCCCCGCGAACGCGGGGTGAATCGGCCAGGGACGGGGCCAGGTCCACCTTCGAACCCGGCGCCGTGACTCCTTTGCCATCGGGTCCATGACAGCTCACGCAGGAGCGAAAGTAGTGCACTTCACCATCCCGGACGAGGCGCCTGTGATCCGGCTCCATGGCTTTGGGATAGTCGATGCCCCGGTTCCAGTTCGCGAGAACCGCCTTCCACTGGGCCCCCATGACATGATTGGGGTGTTCCCCTGTCTGCAACTTCCGGACGAGAGGAAGATCTTCCCCGCCCCACAACGACACCCCGGCAGCCAGCATCATCCCGCGACTGGGGAGATGATGCTGCGCCACCTCCTGGATCAACCCCTCGGCCGCCAGACGCGATTCCCCGCCACTCATCCCAAGGGTGAGCACGAGCTGCTGCGCGACCTGCCCGTCCCGTTCTCCTGCGAAACAACGGAGACCTGCAACCGTAACCGGTTCATCGATCCACCGTTCAGCGACCTGGATCGCAGCCCGCCGGATGCGGGGGTCACGATCCTGGTAGAGAGCCTCCACGAATTCCCGGTGAAGGGGACCAATCCCTTCCAGGGTCCACAATGCGTGAAGCCGGTAAAGAGGGTTCTTCGCAAAGCGGGCCGCTCCCTTCAGGAGAGGAACCACATCCTCTCGATCCTCACGCAGGATGATGAGCTTCTGCGCGGTGTCCCGCCACCACCCGTTGTCATGCGAAAGATGACGCACAAGCTCGACCGTCGTCTCCTCGAGCATGCGCGGGCGGGGTCCCGGGGTGTGGTCCGCATGTCGAATCCGCCAGATGCGACCGTGCTGGATATTCTTGTCGAGACCAGCTTCCACGATTGCCTTGCGGGGACCCGGGGAGAGCCACGGCGCGTCCTGGATAATCCCGCGATACATGTCCGTGACATAGAGGCATCCATCCGGTCCGGTCGCCGTGTTGATAAAACGACAGTTGATGTCCGAAGAGCGCAGGAACTCACCATCTCCCGTTTCGGCCTTCCTGAAGAATTCGAGGCCGTCTTTCCTGGTGATCTCCGAGCGGCGCACGACATGAATGGTGGGATCACAGACAAAATGGTTCCCGTAATTCTCCCAGGGCAGGGCGTGGCCCCGGAAGATTGACTGGCCGCAGGCGGAGGTAAACCCCCGGACCGCCGCAACCTGGCCTCCCCGGTCATTGAGCAGGCAGAGGCTTTTCACCATCCGGAAACCGGGGTCGTAGGGGAACCCCATCTCCACCGGAATGCCGAAAATTTCCCGCCCTGCAAGACGGTTTACGTTGGCCCAGTATCTCGGATGAAGACAGGCCCCGGTCACCGGGTCCGAGTTGTGCACCCAGTAGAGGTTTCCCGTGTCGTCGTGGGTCAGGCCCCACTGGGTCCAGTGCCCCCGCTGCCGTTCCGTCCTCCACTTCCCGTCGGTAAAGCGGTAGCGCTCCATGTTGTAGGAAAGGTAGATGTGGTTATCGAGATTCCAGATCAGTCCGGAGTCCTGATGCTCGACAGAGGTCTTGGGACCGTTCCGGCTGTGGGGACCACGCTGGTAGAGGATGGTCGACTGGTCCGCGACACCATCCCCGTCCGTGTCACGCCAGGCAACGACGTCCATCGTATCGGTCTCGCGAACGAGGATCCGGTCATCCAGAGGAAGGATCATGCGGGGCAGGTTGAGGTTGTCGACAAAGACCGTGACCTTGTCCATCCGGCCATCGCCGTCAGTGTCCTCCAGGCGCTTGATCCGACCGTTCCTGAGGGTTTTCGTTCCCGTCCCTTCCACGTCCTGCATGTAACTGCGCATCTCGGCGACATACATTGCTCCGTTTCCGTCGAAGACCGTCAACACTGGTTCTTCAACCTCCGGTTCCGCCGCCGCGACCTCCGCGCGGTATCCCGGACTCAGTTCGAAGGTGACCACCTCTTCCTCCGGCGACAGCACCGCATAGGGATTCTCCTTTTTCTTCCGGTGGGTGCGCTCTTCTGTTTCCGGCCGTCTTTCCACCTGCTTCTTCTCCCCCCAGGGCACTGCGCTGGGCGTGAGAACCGCACTCCTGTCGATCCCGGGAAACCCCGGGGGAACCGGCAGGGTCACCTTTCCCGTAGCCAGATACTCGCAACTGCGGGCCACGATGGTCTGGAAACCAACGCAGTGCAGGCTGTCCCAGAACTTTTCGTCATGATAACAATGGCCCATGGAGGTCACGATGACCCGACCCCGGCCATAGGTGACCTGCCAGGTGATGGGTTCATGCTTGCCGGTGCCTCGTTGCTCCCGATCTGACCACGCGGAGGAAAGAACCATCAGATTCTCCGCGGGACCACGCATGTCGTGGCATAGCTCGTCTCGCGCGTGCATCCACTTTTCCGGCAACCCCTGCATCACCGGATGATCCGGTTTACGCACTGTCACCTGGAAGGAATGCCTGGCCCCGTGAGCGGAACTCCCGGCTGTTTCATCCCGGAATTCTTCCCCGGTCTGCGGATCGATCTTGATGGCCCTGCCATAGGGGGCGGGCCGCCAGCCAAGACCAATGATTTCATTATACTCCTTCCAGTTGCGGAAGGCATTGGTTGCTCCGTGGACAAGAAAGACTCCCCCACCGTTGCGCACGTAATCCACGAAGGAGGATCGCACGCTTTCCGGCCAATTGGAGCCAGTGTAGTTCAGGATGACGACGTCATGGCTGTCAAAGTCGGGCCTCCACGTCTGCCATGCCTTTTCTGTCCCCGGTTTCAGCACCCGACCCGCCGCCGAGCAGGCCTCCAACGCTTTTTGATAGGCAGACTGCACGCGGGGATCCGTGGAGTCCGGCCGGCGAAGAGCCCCGGACAACTTCTGCCCGGGAGCAGTTGAAACCGATACCTCGAACCGGCCGGTTGCATTGAGCGTGGCGCGCAGGGCATCTGTCGTGATCCGCCAATCGTGACTGTTCCGGCCATCTACGATGAGAACCTTGACAAGATCACCAGCCGTCGACAGGTGGGAAGACCAGCAGGCCAGGAAAAGAACACCCCCGAAAAGGCATGGAAAAGAAAACTTCACGAATGATCCATCGTTTCCGGAGTTTCGGAAAAAAGTGTCCGGATTTCCTCTCAGGATTGCGAACTAATTTTCGGACGAGGTGGAGGCACGGAAACCGTTGAAGGACCTGGAAGCGAAGTTGGCATACCTTGATCCCTTTGACTGCTCCCTTGATCGATCCCAGGTTGGACTATGGGAACGGATGAGGTAGCGTCCCGGCCATGCTCCGAATGCTCGGGACCATCACCCTTCTTCTCGCCCAGCCCCTTTCCTCATGGGCTGCGGAACCGGAGTGGCCGCGTTTCCGCGGCAGGAATGGTGAGGGGGTGGTGACGAGTGCGGACATTCCGGCGAGTTGGAAGGGCGGTGATTTCATCTGGCAGATCGACCTTCCGGGGGTTGGACATGGTTCGGTAGCAATCGTTGGGGAGCGGATCTTCCTGCTCTGTGGGGACCCCAGGACGAGCGAGCGCACTGTTGTCGCGGTGAGCGCCAAAGACGGCAGGATCCTGTGGCAGAAGTCCTACCGGACCGGGAAGTTCAAGGGGCATCGCTTCAATTCTCCGGCCTCAACAACGCCGGCAGTTGACAACGAAAATGTCTACCTTACCTGGGGGACAAAGGAGCAGCTCACCCTGACCGCCCTGACTCACGCCGGGGAGCAGGTCTGGCAGGCGGACCTCGGGGCGATCAAAGGGGGCCACGGTTTTGGAGCCTCCCCGATGGTTCATGGCGATCTGGTGGTGGTCAACAACGACCAGGACGGGGAGAGCAGCCTGGTGGCGGTGGATAAGAAAACGGGACAGAAGCGATGGGAGATTCCGCGCAAGAGCGTACGATTGAGTTACTCGGTGCCGGTGGTAACCGGGGACGGAACCCTGGTGTTCACGAATTGGCAGCATGGCTTCACCGCAGTGGATCCGGAAAGCGGCAAGGTCCTGAGCGATGTCAGCGTGTTCAATTTGAAGAAGAAGGAGCGGGCCGTCAGTTCGCCGGTCATGGCGGGCGATCTCATCATCGGAACCTGTGGGTTCACCAACGAACCGAAGCACGCCGTGGCGATGATGCTCAAGGACGGCCAGTTGAGCGAAGTGTGGCGGATTGAGCGCAATGTCCCGCACATCCCGTGCCCGATCGTGATTCGAGACCGGGTCTACCTGTGGGAAGACAAGGGCATTGGGACCTGTGTCAATCATCAGACCGGGAAAGTGATCTGGCGGGAGCGGATTGGGGGCGCGACCTACTTTGGGTCGCCCGTGAGTGACGGGAAGAAGATCTTCTGTGTCGATGCCGATGGCGTGGTGCGCTGTATCGCGGCGACGGATGAATTCCAGGAACTGGGCCAGACGGACCTCGGCGAACTCTGCCGGAGCACCCCGGCAATCGCGCACGGGAATCTCTATCTTCGCACAATGACCAGGCTGTTCGCGGTGAAAGGCAGGTGAATTTCTGCCGCCTGCTCACACCCAGCCTGAACTTCACGAAGGAGCAGTCGGGACAACCCCTAGGGTGCGCGGGAGAACTCGACCCGCACGAAGCGCCGGGGCACTGCTGCGTTCACCAGTCCAGGACCACTTTGATAGGTCCGGGTAGCGGTCCCATCGCCGTGATTGGTGAACGAGACCAGGGAGAATCCGGAGCCGGCATCGGTCCAGTTGACGAGGTCGCTTGAGAGCTCGAGCCGATGACTCACGTCGTCGGCAGCCTGGTTCACCTGCAGGGTGAGCACGAGGCGGCCGTCACCGGTGGTTGCAAGGGCGACCGGGCTGCCATCGGGGCCCTGGTCCGACGACCCGGTCGCGTATTCCAGCAAGGCTCCGAGTCCATCAGAATCAAGATCGTCATTGGGATTCCCGGTGAAGGAAACGGCATCGCTGCCCCCGGGATTGCCGCCCGGCCGGGTGCTCTCCCGCCAGTTTGCGGGGTCATTGTGATCGGGATTGCCGGCCGGGTTCCTCAGGATCAGGCTGAACCCGCCACCGTCGGGACCGGTCGGCCAGAGCACTTCGTCGTCGAAGGTAAACTCCCGGATGGTACTATTGGTGGCATCCTCCAACTTGATGCGATCGCTGCCATTGTTGAAGCGGGAGCCATTCTGAAAATCGGGGAAGGAGACCACGATACGTGCTCCCGGAGCCAGCATGGTTCCATCGGGAAAGGTGTAATCAATGCCGGCGGTGAAATGCACTCCGCTCAAATTCACCGTCACGGAGTCGCTGACGTTCATCAGTTCGATGAACTCGGCATCGGGATTGGGATCGGCTGGATGATACATGAGTTCGCTAACCACGAGGTAGCGCTGCGGATCGCTTGGATTGACCGGAGTCTGGAAGGATGAAACGATTACCTCCGCGGGGCTCACGAGATTGAGAGTCTCTCCGAAATTGGAGAGATGACCGGCGTAGGGTCCCACCACGAGGCGCTCTTCGTTTCCGGTTGGTGAAGTCGCCCGATTGCGAAAGGCGAGCGTATCCGGAGAGAGGTAGAGCTCTCCCCCCCGCTCGATGACCGTGCCCGGGGCAAAGGTGAACTCCACACCCCCGGTGAGCTTCCAACCCGAAATGTCGATCTCGGTCGCTTCGTGATTGGTCAGGACGATATACTCTTCGTCCTGATTGGCCGAAACCGGATCATGTTCCGCGGCGCTGATGCGGAGGTCGGGATTCGCCACCTGCGAATCCGGAATCAGGCTGGGGTAATTATTGAAGAGCACGTTGCGCCGACTGTTCAGGTAGTTGTTGATCGATGAGATGCTGGAGCTCAGCGGCGGACTGGCCGGGGCAATGATCTCCTCTGCACGGTTCTCGAAGTAGCGCCGCGCCCGCGGAGTGGAGGACGACTGCAGCACCTCGTCCATCACCGTGCGCAAGCGGCGCAGGTAGAGGCGCTGGGTGGTGGTTTCCTCGAAGAGAACATCGTAGAGCACGTTCCACTGATTCGCATTCTGCTTGGCATGTTCCTGGTCCCCGAAAAAGGGATGCGGCAGGTGCGTGCCACCGTCTCCAGTCACGCCGAAGGTCCAGTCCTTGTCCCACGGGAAGATCCGCCAGCGCTGATCGCCCCGGTTGTCGACGTAGCCGTAAAAGTTCTTGCGGACATCGTCGGCATCCTGGGTGATCGAGCGCACGGCGAGATAGTTCACGATCTGGGGAAGGTCCAGGTTGTCGATGACGTAACGGCGGCGCGCAGTGCTGGTTCTCCGATTGAGGCCTGCCACCAGATTCTGCACGGTCGTCAAATCGCTCTGGTCACCGGTCTTCTTCTCGATCCCGGTGATGGTATCGAAGAATACCGGGTTCAAGTTGCTCCGCTGGACGAACTTGTAGAGATCGCTGGCTGGATCATACCCGTTGCGGTCGAGAAAATCTTCATCCACCTGTTCGATGAAAACGCCGACACGATCGAAGATTCCGTTCAACCGCATGTACCAAAGAGCCGAATTGCAACCCGCGTTCCCGGCCGCCTGGCAGGCCTCGAAGGCCAGAGTCTGCCGCACGTAGGTGCTGTCGGATCCCCGCGCGTTCATGTTGATCTCGCCCACCGAGGGCATATCGCTGTTGATGTAGAGGCCGTCCCCCTTGTTGAAGTTGAACTTCTGGGAACTCCCGTTAGTTGCGCCACCACGTTTCCGGACAAATATATTATCATAGAATCTCTCGCCGAAGTAGACCGAGGCTCTCGTCCCACTGCGCGTGTTGGCGGCTGACTCGCTTTGCGCGAACCACTGGAAGATGGGTAACGGCGAGGAGAGTCGGACATCCAGGATCACCGTGCCGAAATACTCCGGCGATTGGTTGTTGCCCGTGCGATCGAGAAAGACGGGCGCGCGCCCGACATTTCCATTCCCATCAGAAGCGCTCACATACCAGCGCACCATATCTCCCGATCGGTAGACCGACGAGGGGATGGAGGCGGTATGGCTGCCCGCGTCGACTGTCATCGGAATGGCAACCTCCGCGCCGAAGTCGACCCGATACACCAGATTGACCGTCGTGATCGCAGCGAGCCGGGGCGCCACCTCGGCGGTCACCACGATATTCTGCAGCGAGGTCGGCTGCTGCGCAGGAAGATGAGAGACATTCTGAATCACGGGTCCGGGAGTGGTGGACTCCGCGTTGGGAAGCCCCGGCGTCGGGGAACTGAGGTAGCCGAAGGACAATGGGCCACCACCCGAGGCGCTGGCTTCGAGCGAAACCTCAACCAGAAAATCCGAGCTCCCCGAGGAGCGATTCAACCCGTGAACCGCAAATACGTTATCGCCATTCTGCAAATCGCCGAGGAAGGCGGAGACATCGATGATCTCCGAGTTGGCACTCTCGTTCACGTTGCCCTCGGCAGTGTCGTCCCAAACGGGCAGGTCCGGTGCGTTGCGGCTGGCAATCTCTCTCCCGTTGAGATAGGCCACGAATCCGTCGTCGTAGCGAAAGGCTAGAGTCAAGGCTGTCGCCGCCGAAGCGTTCGCCATCGTGAACGGAAAGCGGATAAAAGCCGAGGTCCCCTGCGTCCGCATCTCGCTCTCCACATCGGTCGTGATGTACTGGTCGTAGTCCTGCCCGGTATCGTATCCCACGCCCTGCCCCGTTCCGGAAATCCAGTCTCCGCCGGGAGTGAAGGAGTCGAAGTGCCAGGTGTTGCCGAGCGATCCGTCGCCGGGGATGAAGACCTCGGCATCGGAATTGCCGATCAGGTTGCTGACTGATCCCCCACTCTGGAACGTCCCGTAGGAGACATCGTTGAACTGCGGAGGAAAGGTGGGGGCGAATTCGCTCACCACGGTCACTCCGTTGTCCTTGACCAGCGCGAGGTACTCTCCACCCGTGCCCAGGCGAAAGTTGGTGTGAAGAAAGCCGCCGGCGTCGACATGATTATCGCTGTTCTGACCCGATGCGAAGACGAGCAGATAGCCGTTCGCAGGGATGGTGGTGGCGGCAGGGAACCGCCACTTCTCCAAATTGTCCCCCTCATCGGTCAGGTACCACCCGGTGAGATCGGCGACTCCGGGACCGGCATTGTAGATTTCAATCCAGTCCGAGGAGTTGCCGTCGCCATCGTCCAGGGCAAGTCCATTGCTGGCCATGAACTCGTTGATGCGCACTCCGGAGTCCGGGATCACAGCACCCACCCGGGCGGTGAGATTCACGACCGCGGTGGAATCGCTCGCATCATTCGAGGTGATGGTGAGTTGGGCGTCGAATTCACCCTCCTCGCCGAGCGGATCGAAACTCAAACTGATCAATCCGGTCGCAAAGGGCAGGAGATTGGCGGGAGCAGCGGTGACCGTGAAGTGATTGGCGTCCGCACCGCCGATGGAGGTGTTGGAGATCGTCAAGGTCTGTCCTCCGCCCCCGTTTGAAATGGGCAACGCCCCGTTCTGAACTCCCCCCCCGGCGGGGAACTGTCCCAGGTCATAACTGCCCGCTACCACCAGTTTCGGATCGTGGAGGAACCCGCTCAAGCCCACAACCGCAGTGGGCGTGTCCGGATCAGTGCTCTGCACCTGCAGGCCGGCTGAGATCGTTCCGGAGAGGCCGGTTGGATTGAAGCTGATCTGGATGATGCCATTGCCTCCCGGTGCCAGGGATGCGGGGGCCGACAACTCGGAGAAGGCCCCCGCGTGGACTCCCGTGAACGAGATCCCGTTGATGGTGAGGGTCTGGGTCGCTCCGAGGTTGCCGATCGGAATATCGAAGGCCTGCACCGAGCCATCGAGATCCAGGCCGACATTGGCAGGCAGATCGATGAGCGGATCGGTGGTGGGGGCGCCAATTTCAAAGGCGATTTCTCCCAACCCGACGCGATCACCTCCCGGTGGTGGTCCGTCACCCCCGTTCGAGTAAAAGTTGTCCGCGCAGGTAAACTCAACGTAGCGGGCCGTCACGGATTGACCAAAGGCAAAACTCTGCCGTGTAACGTTGCCGATTACCGGATTGAAGATCGGGTTGTAGGTGATGGAAGACCCGAAACTCCCCGTGCCCTCCGCGTCCGTTGCAAACTGCAGACTGAACTCGCTCACCCCGTTGGCATTGGTGGAGGAGTAACCCCACACGCTCACTTCAGTGAGGGGAAGATCGTCCCCCAGATCGAGAACCAGAACAGGCGCACCCGCCACCGCGAGGTAGTCAGACGGAAAACCACCAGGCGCACCAGTGACCCAGAGAGCTCCCGAACCACTCCCCGTCTGGTCATGAGGTTCAGCATTCGCGAATCCCGATCCCGGTCCCTGGATCAGATTGGAAACCGGCCAGAGGTCGCCGGCGGACGAAGTTGTGACGCTGTCGATCGGATGAAAGTTGGCCGCTCTGGCGGGAGAAGCGGCGATGACACCGAGGACCACGGCAACAGCCGCATTCATAAAATTGGGGCGATTCATAAGATAGTAAGCCAACCGCATCCAGAGCGAGAACACTCCGGAGACGGATGCAAAGTTGGGGATTATCTGGACACGCTCGCCGCAAAATCGCGCGCCTGCAAGGCGAAGCAGGCGCGCTGATCAATCTAGCGGGCAGTCACCTGCACATCGTCCACGTAGAATCCGAAATATTCGGTGGGATCCACGAAGTTGTCGGATTCAAGGCGGAACTGGATCTTGATCATCCTGCCCATGGCCGCTGCCGGCAGGGGGTGCCGGGAATTCTCCCATTCGGTCAAGAGACCATCGATATCCGTCTCGATGTCTGCGATGAGAGAGTTGTCGGTCGCATCCAGAATCGAGACCGAGCCAAAATCAAACCCAGCTTCGATATCGATAAAGCGCGCGTAGTCCAGAGTCGCCTCAGTGGCCGCGGTCAGGTCAATTGCCGGCGAACGCAACCAGACATTGGCTTCGATCTCGTAGCGCGCGGACAGATTCGTTCCGAAACAATTCACCGGGCTATTGGCAGCCGGAGGCCCCCCCAGGGATGGCGGTCCATGTTCCCAGGCTGTCCCGACTGCGCCGGAAGAGCCGGTTTCCCAATCGCCCGGGCCACTCTCGAAATCGTCAGCAAAGACCTCCACGGGCGGAACCGGGAACGATTCGGCCACGAAGAGCCGGAGCGGATCAACCGGACGCGGAATAATGAGCGTGTTCCGCGGAGGAGTCGCTGCAATCTCCATGTGTCCATCGTAGATCGGCCAATTCGCGGGCGGACCATCGGCTGGTTCGGCCTCACTCCGAATGTTGTAAAGGAAGCCTGCCTGACTGTCCCAGGTGAGGATCAGGTCGTCGCCCGAATCCTCAACATTGAAGAAAAAAGTGGGCGTTTCACAGGTCGTAATCTCAAAGGCGACTTCACCGATCCCGACGCGATCACCTCCTGGAATCTCCCCACCAGCCCCGTTGCCCGGGAATATGAAGTGATTGTCCAGACAGGTCAGCTCAACATAGCGCGCAGTGATCTCCTGGCCAAGGAGGAAGCTGAAGCGCGAAATGTCGTCTTCATTGGGTAGCGCTCCGGAATCGATTCCTCCGTAGCTGGGATTGAAATCGATGTTCGTCCCGAATCCGTTCGGTCCATCCGCCTCTGAGGCGAAGCGCAGGCTGAACTCGCTCAATCCGTTCGAGTTCGTGGCCGAGTATCCCCAGATGCTGATCTCACAGAGCGGAACGTTTTCGCCCAAATCAAAGGTGAGGATCGGCAGACCCGTCGTCTCGATGTAGTCGCAGGGAAAACCGCAGGCCGCGGTCACCCACATCCCTCCGGCACCACCTGCCGTCTTCTCGTGCGGTTGCACGTCAGAAAATCCCACCCCGGGCCCCTGGACCAGGTTGGAGGCCGGCCAGAGATCGTTGCCGGAGGTTGAGGATTGCACGCTCGCAATCGGATAGAACTGATCCGCATCACCAAGAGCTTCAGCACTGATCAGAACCTCCGCCGTAGGCGTGTCGGGATCGTTGCTCTCAATTTGGAACGTGGCTGAAATCGGTCCGTCCAATCCTGCGGGATCGATCTCGATCTGAAAGAGTTCGTCACTGAGCATCGGAATCGACACGGGTGGATTGATCACGCTGAATGCTGCCGCGTTCGGTCCCGTGAAGCTGACCCCGCTGATGGTGAGATCCGATCCTCCGCCATTCATGATGGTGAGATCAAAGATATCGAGAGACGTAATCCTGCCCCGATCAATCGATCCCGGAACCACTATGTCCTGCTCGGTGGGAGGGACCGTTCCGGTCAGGAGCACCTCCCGGACGGCGTCATCCGGATCATTGCTGGAGATCTGCAGCGTTGCGGAAACCGGCCCCACCAATCCAGCAGGATTGAATTGCACTTCAATAATATCATCGGAGAGAGGCCCGAGGCCAGGCGGGAAAGAGGGCACTCGAAAGGCGTCCGCATTGGGACCTATCAAATTGGCCGAACTGATCAGTAGTTCCGAATTCCCAACATTGGCTACCGGGATGTCGAAGACGTCCACCATGGTGGTCAGAGAAAGAACGATCTCCGACTCGATCGAGATTTGCGGATCAGGCGAGATGAGCGCCTCCTCAAAGGCGATCTCACCAACGCCCACACGGTCGCCACCCGCCGGCGGACCATTCCCGCCATTGGTGATGTGCGTGGAAGTCACCTCCACGCGCACGTAGCGAGCCGTCACCGGATTGAAGCCAAAGCTCTGGCGAGGCGCAGTGTCAATGGTCGCTTCGAAAGATGGATTGGCCGTAACCGACGTACCGTAGGATTCGTCTCCGAGCCCGGCGGCGCCACCCTCGGCCTCAGTGGCGAAACTCACGTTGAAGCCCTTCACCCCATTGGCATTGGTGGTGGAGTAGCCCCAGTAGCTGATCTCGGCCACCGTAACGTCCGACCCAAGATCGAACCAGAGGTATTCTGGCCCGGCATGCACGGCGACATAGTCAGAGGGAAAGCCGCCGGGAGCATCGGTATACCAGGTACTGCTCGGACCAGCACCAGCGTGGGGTTCAGCAGCGCCGAAGCCGATGCCGGGCCCCTGAATGATGTTGCTGATCGGATTTCCACCGGGGTTTCCGTCGGTCATGTTGGAACCGATTGCATCGATGGGGTGGAAGTTGGCGGCCTGCAGACCAACGGCGCCGAAGAACAGGCTACTTGCCGCCAGGACCAACTGCCGGCCTCGATAAATTTGGAAGGATCTCATGGTTGGTAGGGAGAGTGATTTGGAAGAAACGTAAAACGCCCTTCCCGGCGTTGTCGACCGGAAAGGGCGCTGTCGAAAAATCGTTGATCGCAGTCGCCCGACTAGCGGCGGCGACGGAAGGCGAGACCGGCAAGCCCGAGGAATCCAAGGAGCACGGAGGATGGCTCCGGAACGCTGAAGGCAACCTCCCCGAGACCGACGCGATCCCCACCCGCTGGTGGGCCCTGCCCGCCGTTGGAATAGTAGGTCGAATGCACCGTCATCTCGACGTAACGCGCAGTCACCGCTCCGAATCCATTGGTCTGCATGGAGGCATCATCGATGAGCATCGAGAGCATGGGATTCGAAGGGATCGAAGTTCCGAATCCACCGGTTCCGTCGGCATCCGTGGCAAAGCGTAAACTGAAGTCCTGCACCCCGTTGGCATTGCTGACGGAGTAGCCCCAGGTGTGAATCGCGTTGATGGGCGTATCGCTGCCCAGATCAAATGTCAGAACGGGCTCCCCCGCCGCTACAATGAAGTCGGAGGGAAAACCACCAGGCGCTGCCGTGACCCAACGGCTGCCTCCACCGCTACCAATCTGATTGTGAGGGTCGGCGGCGTCGAAACCCACGCCAGGTCCTTGCACGAGGTTTGATACCGGCCAGAGGTCACCCGTGGTGGTCGATGTCGCCGAGACCGGCGAAATTAAGACATGACTACCATGGGACATCGCAGCCGACGCAAGAATCGCTGCTAGTAATGTTAAGGGCTTCCTCATTTTCGGGTGTTAATTTGAATCTCCGCGCCCGCTTTTCTAGGGGTATTCTCTGGGAGTTAAAATCAAAATCTGCGGGAATCGTAATAAATTTTCAGGCCCGGCTCGGAGGGAGAAATCAGGGCCTAATTGGAAGCCTGCAAGAAAACCTGCACTGCACCAGAATTGGTGGCGACCACGATGTCGTGCCGGGAATCTCCATTGAGGTTGATAATCTCCACCGCCGTAGCGTCTCCAGGGATTATGATACCGCTCTGAGCGGGCAGGATCGGGAGAAATCCTCCCGTGCCGTCGCCCTTCAGCAGGAGGCTCAGGCCGCCGTCCATGCGGCCGGTCTCACGCTGCGGACCAAAGAAATTCTGCGCGATGATCAGGTCCGGGTGCACATCGGCGTCGGCATCCAGAAACGCGACGCCGAATCCCGGGGAAGCTTGGGCGAGTCGCGGGAGCGGGCGGAAGGCGAACGTCCCCATGCCATCATTGATGAGGATGCCGCTCTCAAGGGTGTTCACCTCCAAGCGCAGGCAATCCGCAAGAATGGCTTCAGTATAGATCTCCTCCAGCTTCGCACTTGCATATTGATGGAAGGTCGGGAATTTCTCCCGGAGATGTGGCATTGCCTGGGTCGAACAGCTTTTGCCCCGCACCGGGCGCAGTCCGCCTCCCTCCCCCGGCTTTGCCTCCACAATATTCTTTCTCCCCGATGCCGCGAGGTCCCCATGGTAAATCACCTGCGGATTCTCGACAGACGGGTGATACTTGGTGTTTTGACCGAAGTTGGTGACCGCGAAGTCGATATCTCCGTCCCCGTCGATATCCGCTCCCGCGATCCCGTTCCACCAACCTAACAACTGAGCCAGCCCCGAATCCGTGGTGTGTTCAATGAGTTCGCCTTCCTGGTTCAGGAAGGAGCGCACCGGTCCGTATTCGGTGGTCACCAACAGATCGGGCCAGCGATCACCATTGACATCCGCCCAGAGAGCATCGGTCACCATGCCAATCGCAAGCGGCCCGCCAGTTACGGTAAAGTTCCCGCCCTCGTTCTTCAGCAGGCGGCTCATGGGGGAAGCCGGATAGGCCCCGGGCACCAGCCGTCCACCGACGAACAGGTCGGGATCGCCATCGCGATCAAAATCGACAACCGCAACCGGCCCGGAGCTCTCACGCAGGTCGGGAACCGCCCCTCCAGCCTTCACAAAACGCGGTGACCCGTCCGCGCCTTGGTTGAGATAGAGGCGATCGAGGTAACTGGCATCGCCCACCGGAGCTTCCACGCCCCCGCTTGCCACATACAAATCGAGGTCGCCGTCGCCATCGGCGTCGAAGAACGCGCATCCCATGTCCTCGCACTCGCGGTCCGGGGCGAACCAGGTCCTGCCCTCGAGTTTGACGAACTTCCCCGGCTCCGCGCACAGGAAAATCTGTCCCTCTTGCCCGGCGGCGCCTCCCAGGAAGAGATCCTTGTCGCCGTCGCCATCGATATCGCCCCACGCCATGGCCGGACCGAACTGCGAGAGTTTGTTCGGAAGCAGTGGTTGCAGGGCGAAGTCGTCGAATGGACGTTCGACGTGACGCGCGGCCGCGAGCATCTCGGATTTCTCAAAGAGAGGAGGAGTCGGGGCCGGCGCCTCGGCGGTCGGTTCGGCGGTCGGT
>DLRK01000210.1:30252-32122 GCA_002501065.1 Akkermansiaceae bacterium UBA7890 | reverse complement strand
GTCGGTTCGGCGGTCGGTTCGGCGATAGTGTAAAGACGATCGGCCGCGAGGTTCCCGAACCCCTGGATCAGGCCGCTCGGCCAGTGCACCCTCAGGCTGGTAATCCGGTCCTCGTTCCCGAGCCCGATGGAACAGATTCCTGGTTCATCAGAGGACATGAAGCCGCCTCCGCCATTGAAGAAGCGCACATGTTGGCCTGAGTCGGTCGTCACTCGCACCAGGGCGCCGAAGCCCGAGCGGTTACTGCGGGTTCCCTGCAGGCGGATCCTGATCCGATGATGGCGCGCGGAGCGATTGCGGTAAAGGCTCGGCGCCGAGGAGAAGTTGTTGACGACAAGATCGAGGTCCCCATCACCGTCGAGGTCGCCCAACCCTGCACCGAAACTGATCGCGAGTTCGTCGATTCCCCAGGCGGGGCCTTGTTTGTGAAATCCGTAGTCGCCATCATTTCGAAATGCGAGGTTCTTCTCCGGGAGGCGCGGGGCCTTGCGCCAGGCGCTCGGATCGGTGGCGCGGCCGCTCTTGGCAAGCTGGGCCGCGAAATCGCTGTTGAGGTAATCAAAGGGGAAGCCGTTGGTCGCGAAGACGTCTTCGAAGCCATCTTCGTCGAGATCCGCGATCTTCATCGACCAAGTCCAGTCCGAACTCGCCAGGCCGGTGAGATGGGCGACCTCCATGAAGTGCTCGGTCCCCGTGTTCAGGTAGACGGCATTGCGCATGTACTGGCGGGGTTCGGCGGTGTCGAGGAACCACGCCACGGCCTCCATCGCACCCATTGAAATCTTCTCCCGGTAATGGGTCGTCGCGGACATGTCGGCCGCCACCAGGTCGAGACGGCCGTCGTTGTTCAGGTCTCCCGTTGCGGAGCCCATCGTGAACCAGGGGGTGTGAGGCAGCGCAGTGGCAAGGATGTTCTCGAAGGTCCCGTCCCCGCGATTGCGGTAGAACTTGTCCGGGTCGGTGAAGTCGTTCGAGACGTAAAGATCGGGGTATCCATCCGCGTCGTAGTCCCACCACGTCACGTCCAGTCCGTGGTCTGGTCCCTCGATGCCGGCGTTCTTGCTTACATCCACAAAGTTCAGCCTTCCCGTTTCCACGAGGAGGTTCTTGAAGAGGTGATCGAACTGCCCGGCCTTGGTGAACTTCTGCTCGCCCCCGGGCAGGTTGATGACGCTGACCAGTTCGCGGTATGGTTCCTTCACGGTGTAGGTTCCGGGACCTCCCTCGTACTCAACCTTGGGGTTGCCGATCGGTTCACGCCGGTTGGTGACCAGATAGGCGTCCAGGTCGCCGTCGAGGTCATAGTCGGCAAACGCCATTTTGACGTTCGCGCCAATGAAGCTTAGGCCGCAAGCCTTTGCCCGCTCCACAAATGTTCCGTCGCCCCGGTTGAGGTAGAGCCGATTCTCCGAGGCGTAGGCACAGACGTAGAGGTCGAGCATTCCGTCATTGTTCAGGTCCGCAAAGCTCGCCCCGGTGCACCACGATTCGTGGCCCCTGAGCCCGGCCGGCACCGTGACATCCGCAAACTTGAAGCCGCCGAGGTTCCGGTAGAGGCGGCCGCCGCCATGGGGACGGGTGAGGTAAATGTCGCACAAGCCATCCCCGTCGTAATCGCCCAAGGCCACCCCGCCCCCCGTAAACCCCGTCTTCTGCAACAACTCCTCGTGCGGGCTGTCCGGGGCCCAGAGATGGACAAAGTCAATCCCCGTCACCCCGGCGTTGAGTTTTTCAAACAACGCCTCCTCCACGACTGCCGCCGGAATCGATCGTTCGAGCGGTTGCGATTCGATTGCCCCAGCCGGGAGACCCGATTGCACCCAGTTCCACCCGCTCTCGACTTCCCTCTCCCGGTCCTTCTCCTTGTCCT
>DLRK01000210.1:11097-29934 GCA_002501065.1 Akkermansiaceae bacterium UBA7890 | reverse complement strand
TCCCGGTCCTTCTCCTTGTCCTTCCCGGAGCAACCGGACACGAGCACCAAGACGACGACGAGAATTGGAAAGCGCAGGTTCATCAGGTGAAACGGAGCTCAACGATACAGTCGCAGATCACCCCTCGCCAATGATTAAAGACCGGGCCGCCTCTCAGTCCGCGGATGAGATCGTGACACGCAGCCGGACAAACTGCTTTTGCTCCGACTGCCCCGTGAAGTGCCAGGTCTCCACGGGCGTCGCCTCTGCGCTGACCTCAGGCCCCACCAGGTCAGTGGTCGCAACCCATTGCACAAGATCACCTGAAAACTCGACTACCCCGACCGCATCCTCGGCATCCGCATTGTGGGGAAAGGAGATCGCCAGCTCACCACTCGCATCCACCGCCACCTGCAGACCCTGGACCGCATCCAGGGCATTCTCATCCGAGATCCCAAAATAATATTCCAACAAGGCACTACGTCCATCGCGGTCACCGTCCGCGTTCGGATCGCCCACAAACTGCACCCGCTTCTCCCTGCCGGGCGCCCCGCCCACCTGACCACTGCGACGCCAATGGGCGGGATCATCGTGATCGGGATTCGATCCGGGGTCGATCAGGACAAGACTGAACCCGCCCCCATCAGCCGGCTTGGGCCAGGGCGTGCGATCATTGAAGCGGAAACTGCGGATGAGTTCAGCGTCTGCGCCAATCAATTCGATTCGTTCGCCACCGTTCTGGAGCCTGTCATCGCCCGGAAACTCTCCCGCGATGCGGGGATTCGTCCCATAAAGACTCTCGAACACAGCCTGATCGGCCACCACTAGAATCCGCGCTCCCGGGACTAGAATCAATCCCGCGGGAAAGGCGAAGGAAATGCCCTTCGAGAAGGCCGCTCCCGTGAGATCGATCGGAGTGTCGGCGATGTTGAGCAACTCGATATACTCCGCCAGGCCGTTGGGCGCAGCAGGATGATACATCACTTCTGAAATCGCGAGGTTGGTCGAATCAGCCGGGATTCCGACCACGAACGTTGCATCATTCAACGCAGACCACTCCCCGGCAGTCGTGCGGATGCGCGCTCTCACCTGCACCGAAGTCGACAATGCAATCGGAGCACCAAAGATCCGCGCTCCAGCCAGAATCCCGCCTCCCGGCAAGCGCGGATCGCGGCCATCAAGAGTGTAGTAGATCACCCCCTGCACGTTGCCCGGTTTGCGAATGATGAGCGAAACTCCGGCCCCTACGATTCCGCCCTCCTCGCTGAAGTCGGGGGGCGCAGAGAACTGGCCATCAATCCAGGCCGCTCTGGTGATCAGATACGACTTCATCGACTGCAAACGACTATTCCAGCTATTGACCGACAATCCCTGCGCTCTCACCAGGGCGGCCGGAATCTGAGCGGACTGCCGATCGATGATGGCAACCATGTTGTCGTCAGCCAGCGGCCCTCTGCGCAACTCGTACCATCGATCGATGTGCTCCTGCATGTAATCGGGATCATCGAAGAGCCTCGGGTACCACAAACGATCCGCGCGAAAGAACAAGGTCGATGTCGGCGAGCTCCCGTAGGCGCCATTATTGAAATCCCACATCGGTCCCATGTGGAGCTTGCGCACCCCCGACGAGACCCACGGGAACACGGAAAGCAGCATCCCGTCGCCCTGCTTGGCCAGGTTCAGCAGGTGGAAGTAGTCAATGAAGTCGCGCGTGTTGAGATAATTCCGGTAGCCCGTCGCGGGATTCCGCCAGCGCGCCTCGTCGTAGAGCACATTCTCAAAGCGTCGAAACCACAATTCAATCACACGGCGCTGCAGGTCATTGATCCGATAACCGTTGGGATTCTCAAAGTTGATGAAGGCGTTGTACTGGCGCGGAATATCATCGCCGCGTCCAGCTACGTTGGGCGCGGTCTGCTGGTCACGATTGGGACCGGCGGTGTGGAAGAACTGCGGTGAGGTCGCCCCGTTCCCGGTGGGATATCCGCTGATCGGTTCGGGATCCATGCGATTGATCCCAAGGAGCCAGCCGCCCGTTCGGCCATCTTCACTCAGTGCTTCGAAATCGATTCGGTCGTTGCCCCGCGCCACCTTCTCGGCAAAGGCATAGACGCCCCGCCGGTCGGACGCCCGCAAGCTTCCTCCGCTCTCGTTCACAAAGACATCCACAAACCGGAAGCGCGTCCCGTAGCGCCCCGTCTCCCCGCTGAGCGCCCAGATGAAAGTGTTGTTGAGCATGCTCCGATCATAGTTGGGATGCGGATAGTAGAGAATCCAGTCGGACTCCTTTGGCAACCCGAGTGGACGCACCTTGCGGTCATCGTCACCATTCTGTTTCCAGGTTTCCAGGCTGTAAGGTTTCGGATTCCAGGTCGACGAGAAGGCTCCGCGCACGCGAATGCCAATCCGCGAATCGGTCTCGGCCGGGGCTGAGATGGACGCCATCCCAGTCATGGGATCAGTCGCGATGATTCGCAGATAGGCCGACTGCCGTTCCGGTTGGATCAGCCCCCCTCCGGTCTGGCTTCCGGTGGACCATCCCTTATTCGGCACTGAGCCCTGTCCGAAGTTTTCGATGATCACAATCGGCAGCCCTGACTCGTAGCCTGCGAGATCCGGGGCAAGTCGCACAAAGCTCTCGGTCGCGATGGCCGGCGGTTGATCCCCGCTGAATGTGGCGGCGCGGATCTGAACCGTCCCCGTGATCGGGATCGAACCGTCATAGACCATGCCATTCGCAAGGGAGGGCAGGCTCCCATCGGTGGTATAAAGGATCTGCGCTCCCGGGGTGGGAGTGCTCAGCTCAAGAGCGAGATCCTCAACAAAGGTCCCACCTTCCACCGAGAAGGTCGGCTTCGCCGGCTCCGGCGACACACAGTTGATCCCCGCCTTCAGCAGGAGGCTGGTCAACGGCTGAGCGGGATCATTGGACCCGAGCTCAAGCTGCGCATTGAAGCAGCCCTCGGCTCCGCCGGAATCGAAAGTGACGGTGAACTCGTGCGCCTCACCCGCTGCGATGAAATCCGGAACTCCACTCACCGAAAAGTGCTCCGAGCCTGTTGCGTTCGTCAGGATCATGGTGGAGGTGAGCTCCAGAGGCAGATCGCTCCCTGCGTTCGAAATGCTCAAAGGAAGGGTGACTGCGCCGGGGTCGCTCGCAACATTCCCAAAATCGAGGACCGCCTGTACCGCGAGAATCGGATGAGGATCCGGAACCGCGTCCGCAAACGCCACTTCGCCCAACCCAACCCGGTCGCCTCCGCCGGGCGGACCACTGCCGCCATTCGCGTAGAAGTTGTCCTCGCAGGTAAACTCAACATAGCGGGCCGTCACCACTTCTGAAAACGCAAAGCTCTGCCGCGGCGCGTCATCGATCACGGAATCAAAAAACGGATTGTAGGAGATCGACGCACTGAACTGCTGCTCGCCTTCTGCAGCCGTCGCAAAACGCAGACTGAACCGGCTCACCCCGTTCGCATTCGTGGTCGTGTATCCCCAGACACTGATCTCGGAGAGCGTTCGATCCTCCCCAAGATCGAAGACCAGAACCGGCTTTCCTGTTTGCTCGATATAGTCCGAGGGAAATCCACCCGGCGCGGCAGTGACCCAGCGGTGTGACGCTCCACTTCCCAACTGCTCGTGCTCTCCGCCTGCAGCATAGCCGTTGCCCGGCCCCTGGATCAGATTGGAAACCGGCCAGAGATCTCCCCCGGTGGAAGTCGCGACGGAGGAGATGGGATGAAAGTCGGCCGCCGTGATCCCCTGCGAGGCCATCACGGCGATAGCGGGTGCGAGGAGGGCACGAAGGAAGAGGGACTTCATGGGCAGGGGGTTGGATCCGGTCGAAGAAGGACAAGATGCCTGCGAACCCCCTGGAAGGCGACAAAAGAGACTCAAAAACAGTGGAGGCGGCGGGCGGATTCGAACCGCCGAATAACGGTTTTGCAAACCGTCGCCTTAGGCCACTTGGCTACGCCGCCATCACAAAGCGAGCCACGTGGTAATCCCGTTGCCTGACGCTGTCAATAAGCAGTCTCCCCCGCACATTCCAGACCGCCCCCGGACACTGCCTTCACGCGCCGAACCCGTTCGGCCGGGGTTTCACCCCTGAAGGAGGCACCGGGATCGACACAAAATGAAGGCCCGTTAGACTCCCCCCGTGAGAGCACGCTGGCGGGGTATTTTTCTCGGTGGACTCGCCCTGTCCGGCCTTCCCTTTGCCGGGGCGCACCAGGAACTCCATCACAACATTGAGCTCGATCTCCGCCAGATGGATGAGAGCAGTGCCGTGCAGCTCACCTTCACCATTCACGCCCCGGAATTGCTGGTGGGATTCTCGGAGGCAGCCAGCGCTCTCTACGATTCGAACTGGCTTGAGCAGCGATCAGACCAGGAACTGGAACAGCTCGTCACCCTGGGCCGGAACGATCTCGCCGGGAGGTTCACCTTGCGCCTCGATGACGGGGAGCCCGTCGATCTCGCCGCCAAGCTCACTTTCGAGGATGCAGATGCGATCCGGAACGGAGGAGCGCGGGGCCTGCCACCCGGATGCCTTGAGGCCTTCCTTGAACTGTCCGCCCCGGAGGGAACCCACAGACTCCGATTGGATCATGCCCCCGACTCGGGCAAGCGCCTGCTGCTGGTGATCGACCGACCCGGATCCTTCCCCGGGGTTATGGATGTGGCGCCCGGATCGCACGCGGTGGTGGCCCTGCGCGGAAAGACCGCTGAACCCATCGGCCCGGAGGTTGCCCCGCACCCGGACCAAACCCCTGGCCGGGCCCGGGGACTGACCATCACAGTCGTCCTCGCGGTCCTCGCAGCCATGGGACTGACCCTCCCCGGACTGCGAAGGTCATTCCGGGGGAAACCCTCCGGTTCCTGATTGCGATCCGGAAGCAGGAGGAGAAGATCCCGGAATGCGTTCCCTCCTTGTGATCGGCCTGCTACTCCTTGCTCTCCTGCCAGGACGGGGACAGTTGCCGGCCGGGATCTCCTTTACGGAAGGACCACTCAACACGGTATCCCTGGAGCGGAACGGAGAACGTTTGATCCTCTACCGGGGAAAAGCCCCGGCCAACGTGGTGCTGCTCACCCACGCGCGCAGGGACCTGGTGGAGGCGGTGCGCTCGGCGACGACCGGGGCCCGGGTGGTGGCCCCGGAAAAGTCCCGCGCGGCGCTGGAGCAGGCCGAGGCCTTCTGGGAACAGTTCTGGGAGAAGCGCTTCAATTACTACGGGCAGCAGGTCAACAAGGTCCCGGTGCGATCGCTGGCCGTGAACCGGCTCGTGAAGGAGGGCGAGGTGGTGAAGTGGCAGGGACTGGAATTTTCCGTGATGGAGACCGCCGGCTATTCACGGGACGCGGTCACCTACCTCGCCGAGATCGGAGGGAAACGGATCGCCTTCACCGGTGACCTGATCTGGGAGGGGGGACTGGTCTTCGACCTCTACAGTTTTCAGGATGCCATCCCGGAGGCCCGGATCGGCGGCTACCACGGCTACGGGGGACGATTCGGGCCGTGGGTCACCAGCCTCCAGAAGCTGGCCGCCTGGAAACCGGACCTGATCGTCCCGGCCCGCGGACCCCTCATCACGAACCCGGCCGGAGACCTCGCCGCGGCGGTGAAAAGGGTGCAGGCGATCTACCGGAATTACCTCTCCACCAATGCGCTCCACTGGTACTTCGGCAAGGAGCGGCTGGAGCTCTGCGGAAAGCGCGTGCTGGGACCCGGGGCCAAGGTCGAGCTGATGCCCTTCTCGGAACACATCGCCCTGCCCCCGTGGTGCCGTCACATGGGCACGACCAAGCTCCTCGTCTCCAGCGACGGACACGGCTTCGCCCTCGATGTCGGCGGAGAGCAGCAACTGCAGATGCTGCGCAAGGCCCTCGCGGACGGATTGATCCGGAAGATCGAGGGCATCTGGGTGACCCACCTGCACAATGACCACACCGCCCGGGTCCCGGCTGCGGCCCGGGAGTTCGGGTGCCCGGTCTACGCGGTGGCCGAGGTCGCGGACGGGCTGAAACAGCCCGGGGCCTGGTTCCTGCCGGGCCTCATTCCGGAGGCGGTGGACGAGGTGGTGGTGAAAAAGGACGGGGAGAACTGGACCTGGCGCGAGTTCACCTTCACCAGTCACTTCTTCCCCGGGCAGATGTACAACCACGGGGGGCTCCTGGTCGAACGCGCCGATCACAAACCGGTCTTTTTCATCGGCGATTCCTTCTCCCCGTCCGGGATCGATGACTACTGCCTCATGAACCGGAACCTGATGCGCGAGGACACGGGCTACTTCCTCTGCCTGCGCAAGGTCCGCGCCCTCCCGCAGGGGTCATGGCTCGTCAACCAGCACATCCCCCATCTCTTCCGCTTCACCGGCAGGGAACTGGACTACCTTGAGAAGCAGTACCGGAGAAGGGCTTGCATGATCGCGGACCTGGTCCCGTGGGACGATCCGAACTACGCCCTCGACGAGGAGTGGGCCTGGTTCCATCCCTATGCCAGTGAAGCGAAGGCGGGGGAGCATCTCGAGATCGAACTGCGGCTCTGGAATCACTCCGGGCAGGAACGAACCTTCGAGATCCGGATGGAGGAGACCGATGGCCTGAAGGTGGTTGGCAAGGTGCCCGGGGTGACCCTCGCCCCCCGCGCCACCGCAACGGTGAAGGTTCCCCTGGCGGTGAACTCGGCAGCAGGCCCCGGGGTGCGCGTGATCACCGCGAGCCTGCGAAGCCGGGGGATCGCGGTCGATCACTGGATCGAAACACTGGTGAAGGTTTCCGAGTAAGGCCGCCCTGCGCACCCTGGCGCGGTCGCAGTTTTCCCCCACCGGACATCCCGCCTCCTCCGGCAGGCCCGCAGCAGTCCCCTCACCGGCTTGCCCGAGGAGAGAATGGAATCCGGTTACCCGCTGTGATTCTCCCCCTTGCCGACAGGTCGTCATTTCGCGTGGGGCAGGGATTTTTCTCGCTAGGAAATCCCTCCGGACTAGGGTCGCTATTTATTCCATGAAGAAGAGCTCTCTCGATCGCCGCCGCTTTCTCACCACCGGCGCAGCGGCATCCGGAGTCTGGACGGCAGCGCCCCGGATTCTGCGGGCCCAGGGCAAGGTTTCTGCCAACGACAAGCTGAACATCGGAGTGATCGGCTCCTCCGGCCAGGGGGGATTCAGTATTGGCCAACTCAAGGATATCGCCAACATCGCAGCCCTCTGCGACGTCGACCAGAACCGCCTCGCCCCGGTCGCGAGGCAGTTCCCCTCCGCCCGGACCTACAAGGATTTTCGCAAGCTGGTAGAGCAGCAGGACCTCGATGCGGTGGTGGTGGCCACTCCCGATCACACCCATGCCGTCGCCAGTGTCGCCGCCATGCGCGCCGACAAGCACGTTTACTGCGAGAAACCCCTCTGCCGCACCATCTCGGAAGTCAGGCATGTCACCGGACTCGCCCGGGAAACGAATCGCGTCACGCAAATGGGCACCCAGATCCACGCCGGATCAAACTACCGCCGCGTTGTGGAACTCGTTCGTTCGGGTGCGATCGGCGAAATCAGCGAAGTACACGTCTGGGTCGGCTCCAGCACCGGCGGGCGAAAACGTTACACCCGGTTCCCAGCGACCGTCCCAAAAAATCTCGACTGGAACCTCTGGCTCGGCCCCATCCCGGAGCAGCCCTACCACCCCGACTGGACGCACTTCCACTGGCGACACTGGTGGCACTTTGGCGGCGGCACCCTCGCCGATATCGGGTGTCACTACATGGATCTTCCTTTCTGGGCGCTCGATCTGAGTCATGCCATCTCCGCAGAGGCAGAGGGCCCGCCCGTCGACAGGGACTCCGCCCCCATCTCGCTGAAGGTCCACTACCAGTTTCCCGATCGGGTTGTGTCCGGCCGGCATTGGAAGGCACTTCCACTCACTTGGTACCACGGACGTTATCCCGATCACCTCCTGACCCCGGAACAGCACAAGCGTTGGGGGTCTGGCATTCTCTTTGTCGGCACAAAAGGCCAACTCATCTCCAACTACGGAAGCCACGTCCTGCTTCCGGAAGACAAGTTCCAGGGCTTCTCCCAACCGGCCCCCTTCATTCAGGACTCCAAAGGCCATCACCAGGAGTGGATCAACGCGATCAAGGCCGGAGGATCAACCACCTGCCGATTCGACTACTCGGGACCGCTGAGCGAAACCGTCCTCCTGGGCAATGTCGCCTTCCGCGCCGGCCAGAAACTCGAGTGGGATTACCGCCACATGAAAGCAACGAACTGCCCGGAGGCCGACCAGTTCATCCAGCACCACTACCGCGGAGGATGGGATGAGTGGTTCCGCGGCAAGGGATAGGCACCCGGCCATGAAATAGAGCCTTTCCCACGGAAGGTGCCAGCCGAGCCCGTCCCCAAACCTCTCAGAACGAGGTCAGGAAGGCTTCGCTATTTGTTAAGGACAGCGAAAGACCCTGGAGTCTGATCTCCCAGGGGCCCCTCCCGGGCCCTTCTTCAGTTGACTCGATGGTCATCCACGCGTGGAGTTCCCGGGATGGATTTTCGCGCACCGGCAGTGCTTCTGTGGATTGGGCTCGCCCTCGCTGGATCCGCCTCGGGGAAACAAAGCGACGAGGAACTGCGCAAGCTGGCGGCCAACGCCTACCAGGCCGGCCACATCGAGACGGGGCACCTCCACCTGCAACAGGTGATTGCGCAGAACCCGAGCGACATGGCGGTCGCCCTGGATGCGCTCGCCGAAATACTCAAGCAGTCGCGTCGAATTGACGCCAAACTCCGGGCCGAGCAGCCCAATGTCCCCTTTTCCGAGAATCCAACCGCCGAGCAGGCTGCCCGCGAGCTCTGCGCTCTCGAACAAGTGGGAGTGGTTTCTGCCAATCACCAGTCCCTCAAGCATGCCGCCTACATCCTGATCCAGCATCACCTGCACCATCGGCGACTCTTTGAAGCCAGGGAGCTTGTCGACCGGTTGGCCCGTGAGAACTCCCATGATCTCTTCTGGCGCATCCAGCAGGCCCACGTCTACCGACGCCTCAACTCCACGGAGGCCAAACCTCTTTTCACCCGCCTGAAGGAAGAAATGAACCTCGCCCATCCCGATCCGGTCACCCGACAACAATGGGCTGCCTTTTCCGGGGAGTGGACTACGCACGGAGACACTCTTCCCCTCGCCATCCAGCCCCTCTTCAAGGGAAGCCCCCTGCCACACATGGAACCCGATGATCCCGACCTCGAATGGGATACGGTGGCCACCCGCTCGGCCCGCATTGTCGCTCCCCTCATCGACCGTGTGGCAGCCAAGGCCCTTACCGTCCCGCAGATCGTGCCGTGGAGAGACAAGAGCGGCCTCACCGACCCGGTCCGGGCCCTCGATCTCCATCTCCTCAGTCAGCCACCGGCCGACCTGGAAAACCTCCGCACGACCCAGGAGCAACGCTACGAGCTGGAGAATTACCGCGACAATCCCACCGACTCGGAAATCCTCTACCGCTTCCGCCGTTATCCCTGGGCCCCTTCCGCCCAGGCAAACCTGCGCGAACTCGCCAACCGGGCACTGTTCGCAGGTCGCTCCCAGGCCGCCTGGCGGAGCTTCCGGGATCTGCTGGATCACGCCACCAACGAAGAGACCCGGGACGCCTCTCAAGTGGGAATCTGGACCGCGCGGGCCCAGATCGAAACCCCCCGGAACGCGGCAGATCTGCTCGGACGGGATGATCCCACCCGCAAATTGAGGTGGCTCGGCAAGCCCACCCCGGCCGCGGAAATCTGCCGGCAGCTCATCGAAACCCATCGCTCTCCCCAAACCACCAACCCGGTGGCCACCGCGGAGAAACTGGGAGAATTCACCCCGCGCCTCGTCCGTATTCCACCCACCTCGCCCTGGAAGAGCCAGATCCCGAACGAGATCGATCTGACCATCGCCGGCAGCAACCTGCTCGTGAGTGGGCGCGACATGCTCGCGCTCTTCGACGCCCGCAATCCCGGCCAGCCCCTGTGGACCAGCTATCAACCCCCCTCGGTGGGAAACAACCAGAAGCCCGACAACAACCATCCCGGCTTCTTCCGCCCGCAGTTCTCCCAAGGCCGGCTCTTCACCCGCTGGGGATTCAGCTCGCAACCACCGCGGGGCATCGCCGGGATCGACTGCGCAAACGGGGCAATCCTCTGGACTGACGAGACTAATGTCAGCGATCACCGCCTGCTCAACGTCCCGCTCGGCGATCCTGTGCCCAGCGACGGCCTCCTCTACTATCTCGAGTGGAGTTCCCCGAACGATGTCACCCAGGGCCGGGGGCGCAGACTCAACCTTGTCTGCTTTGATCCCGACCGCGGCGGCACGGCCTGGCGCTCACCCATTGCCATTGCAGGTCACGACTCCGATCTCACTGCCAGCCTGGAACGCAGTCAGCCGGCATTTGCGATCTATGGCAACCAGGTCACGGTGCACCAGGGCGCCATCTACAGCAGCTCCAACTGCGGTCTCATGACGCGCTCCGATCTTCGCGATGGGCGAACCGACTGGGTCTATCAATACACGCCCATTCCTCCCACCGAACGCAGCGTGCTGAACCATGGATCCCCACCGCTCGTAGCCGGGGACAAGGTCGTCTGCATGCCCCGGGATGCCCGGCGTATTTTCGCCCTCGACCAACGCACAGGACGCCTGCTGTGGGAGAACACCCTTGTCCTCGGCGTGCAATTGGTGGGGGTGGTGGAAGACCTTCTCATCGTCCGCGGACGTTCGCTGGTGGCCGGCCTGGATCTGGACACGGGGAAAGCCCGGTGGTACCGGCCCGCCCAACACGTGATCGGACGCCTTGCTGCCCTTCACAGCTCGGTCTACCTCGCCCAGCTTGACGGACTGCATCGTCTCGACGCCAGGACCGGGCAAATCGTGGAAAGCCGCCCCTGGAATCTCTCCAACGAGAAACCGCAGGCCTTTGCCCTGCACGGTCGCGATCTCTTCCTGGTCACTGACAAGCCCGCGGAGGCGATTGGCCGCCAGGTCAACGCACCTCTCAACGCCTCGCTCCCCGCCGGGCGCAATCCGCTCAAGCCGCCGCTGAGCCGCGCCTGGTCGCTCCCACGCAACAACGCGCGAATTTCCCTCCCGCCTTCCGGTTCTCCGCTGGCGGGCAGCGCCTATATCCTCTCCGGTGGGATTCTGGAGCGTATCGATCTCAGTGCCCAGGGCCGCATTCTCTGGCAACGATTCATCGATGGCCCCAATCCCCAGGTCCATCTCATCGGCAACACCGTGCTTGCCATCGACTATTCGATCGGGAAAGCCCCGGGACTGGTCAATCGCCTCGTTGCCTTCGATGCCGCCACCGGCCGAACCCTCTGGGAACACGCCATCGATGCCCCGGTGAGCTCAACCCTCAACTGCGGCAACACCCAGGTTTTCCACGATGCAGTCGGACGGGTGGTCGCCGTTGACCTGCGCACCGGCGCCCGCGCCTGGCAACGCAACTTCGGCAACGGATTCCAGATGCGCCTGGCCACGGATGGCACCAGGCTCCACATCTTCTTCGTCTCCCGCCTGCGTTCCGCCAACCATGTGGTGGTGGACCCGCCTACGGGCTCCACCCTCAGCAACAGCAAGGTCGCTGCCAAGACCTCTGCCGATGCCCGCAATGCCAAACCCGTCGCGGGCGGCTACTACGAAGTGGCCATCAATCCGGTCAAGGCCCGCTACCTGCGACTCACCACCCTGTCTGATATCGGTGGGCGCGGCTGGGCTTCTATCGCAGAATTGCAGGTAGGGGGAGAAGACGGGAACAACCTTCCCCGGCAGGGATGGTCCGCTACCGCGAGTAATTCCGAGACCACGAAAAGCTACGATACCAGTCCCCAATGCGTTATCGACGACGATCCTGTCTCCTGGTGGCACTCGCAGTGGGTCGACAGCATTCCTCCCCATCCGCATTCCGTCACCCTTGACATGAAGAACGAAAAGACCATCAGCGCTATTCGTTACCTGCCCGCTGTCATCGTGAACAACAACGGCATGATCGGAGAATACGAGCTTCACGTCAGCAACGACGGCCAGAACTGGGGCACCCCGGTAGGCGAAGGGTTCATGGTCAATCAGACCCGGGTCGACCACGTCTACGCCTCCGACAGATCCATTGTCTTTGAAAGCCGGACCAGCCCGAATCAGCCGCTCAATGTCTATCGTTATAAACTGGATGGCAACCCTGCCATCCTGGTGCGCCGGAATTCCCATGTCCTCTACATGAAGGAGCCCTACTTCATGATCCATGAGGGCGACAAGCTGGTGGTCTACCGCTTCGACGATCCGGCCTACCGGTTCGAACTCGGCCCCCACGCCCAGCTCGACCTCTCCGCCCTGTCCCTGGAAAACAACCGCCTGATCCTGGGCCGCAAGAGTATCCTGGTGGCCGACCTCGCGCAGAAACGCTTCATCGTTGCCCCGGGGGATCCAAACCAGGTTTACAACAAGGATGGTGCCCTTGTCCGGGAAGGAGAGCACAGTCTCCTCAAGGTTGTTCCGCAGGGCGACAAGGGGCAGGCCGTCTTCCGCTTCAACCTGCAAAACGGCCAGCGCACCGATGCTCCCCCCATCCAGCAGCCCGAAAGTTTCCAACCGGTTCCCGGCATTCCTCAGTTCGATGGGCTCGTCCTCCTCCGGGACGACTCCTCGGTGAGCGCCTGGATCGGGACGGCCCAGTAGTAACCTGACCTCCCCGCGGGAGGCCGCTCGGAGAACCATTTCCCTCGTCCTTGAGGAGCGACTCCCTAACTTTCTCCCGTTCATGAATCGGTTTACCATCTTCTTCATCCTGACCCTGGCGCTCATGGCGGGAACCCGCCTGGGCGCTGAATCGCGCTCCTGGCGCAGCGCCAATGGCAACCGCAGCTTCCGGGCGGAGTTCGTTTCCAGCGATGGAACAAACGTCGTTCTGCGGAAATTGGACAAGACGACGGTCACCGTGGCCTTGCAGAACCTGCATTCCAGTGACCGGGACTGGATCCGCGGACAACTCAATAAAAGCGAAGCGAAGGCACATGGCGGACTCAAAGGTGGCTGCTTCGACACCCTCGCCTATGGTGACAACCGCAGGACCGTGGAGAAGAAACTCAAGGCGAGCCTGGTGGCCGGCAAATCCCTCGATGATCGACTGACAGGCCGCACCGGATTGAACGGGATCTACCAGACCTCCATCGCCGACGAACCCTACGAGCTGTTCTTCCACTGGACCGGGAAAGATGAGTTGCAGGAAGTCACCCTGCGCAGCAGAGCGGTCGCCCAGACCGACTACGGCAAGACCCTCAGGAAGACCTGGGCCAGCCTGATCTCGCTCCTGAAGAAGCATCATGGCAATCCGGTTCAGACGACCGGGTACCCCCCGCAGGAAGATCTCCAGGAGGGGAAACTCCTCGGCTCACATCTCTGGCATACGCCGGACAAGCACTCCATCCTGCTCTGCACCGGCCGGGAAGGAGCCGGCTACCTGGTTTCCATCCGCTTCAGTGCGGAACTGATCCCGCCCAACAGGCTCCGGGACGCAGGAGAGGCGAAAAAGGACCCTGCCGAACCCGGCACCTGACGAGGCAACTGGCGTCTGGCCTCTTGCTGCCATTTCTGGTTTATCGATCCCTGCCATGAGCGACTACCGGATGTCCCTGAACGGCAAGTGGGACGATGGGGAAGGCACCCATCCCGTGATCAACCCCGCCACCGAGGAGACCATCGCGGAAATCCCGGTGGCCACCGGAACACAGATCACGGAGGACTCAAGGAACGCGGTCTGGGGGCGATGACGGGACACATGGCCTCAACCACTACCTCCGCCACAAGTGCGTCTACCTGAAGGATGAGGGGTAGTCCCGGAGGCGGTCCGCTCCGCCTTGCCGAGAGGCTCAGGCAGATCCATCACGATCGCCAGGAGCTGATCTGTGGCAATATGAGGGAGACCCTGGCATGCCCGCTACTTGACTCTGGTATACCTGGTAACGCGTCCGTGCACGTTCCATTCCTGGGCATAGAGATCGCCCCTGGCGTCAAAGGTACAGCCGTGAACCGCGATGAGGTCCCCTGCATGCCAGTGCTCGGGAGCCACCTGGTTGCTGGCCTTCCTGCGCTCCTTGTGCTCATCCCCGAGGCGGGAAATCAGCTTGTAGTCCTTGTCGTAAAGTGACACCCGGCCGTCCAGTTCGCCAACCGCCAGCAGATCCCCGTGAATGTCAGCGGCACAGGGGCGTCCCAGCCCGGCATCGATGGTCCTGAGAAATTTTCCCTCCAGGTCGTGCTGCTGCAGCCGGTTGTTCTGCCGGTCGCTGATCAACAGGGTCGGCGTCCCACTACGGGTATCGACCAGGATATTGTGGCAGATGTCGAACTTGCCGTCTTCCCTGCCCTTGCCCCCGAAGCTCTTCACGTAGTTACGTTCCTTGTCATAGAGGTGTACCAGCGACTTGCCATACCCATCGACGATGTAGACCCGGCCATCCGGTGTCACGTCGACATCAGTGGGATTGTATTCCCCCCTGCTCCCGTACATCCCCGGCACGCCGGGGGGGCCGATGATCTGCCACACCACCGTTCCGTCGGGCTTTACCGCAACCACCCGCTTGATCCGGGGCATGGCAAGAAGAAGCAACTCTTCCCCTCCCATCTTGCGTACCTTCATCCCGTGCACGGCCTTGAAAACCTTGCCCGCCTTGGTGCGGATGTCTCCCTTGTAGATTCCATCCGGACCAATCACCTGGATGGTGTTCCCGGTGGCGATGTAGACATTGCCCCTGCTGTCGGCGGCCAGGTCCCCGTGCAGGTCCCCGAGCTGCTTGCCTTCCGGGTACTTGGGCCAACCCGGGACGGTCTCGTAGATTCCCCCACCCTGCCCGGTCCGAACAGGTTTGGTCTCATCAGCGCCGGCACTCGGGACCAGAAAGAAGGCAAACAGGCAGAGGCGTAAGGGCATATTCATCATGGAGGCGCACAATTCCGTTGTGCCCGGCCACTGAACCGCAAATCAGCGCCTCCGTCGATGCCGCGTTGGGGTCGATCGGCGAAATACTGCGATCCTGTTCCGCTACTTCTTTTCCGAGGCCCGCTCGCGCAGCATCCTGGCCACCACGGGCCTCTGCTTCTCGATCTTCTTCACGTCCAGATCGAGGTTGGAACCCCCGATGACCCCCTCGTAAAACTGACCTAATCCGTCACTCCATTCCCCGGAAACGGTATCGACAGCCGCCTCCTCGCGGTCGTTCTTCTTGGTGAGGGATGCCCCGTGGCTGAGCAGGAAATCGATCATCTCTTCCCGGCACAGGAAGGCGGCAAGATGCAGCGGGGTGTTTCCATCCCGGTTGTGATGGGAGACATTGACCTTGTGCTCCTCCACCAGGAGCCTGGCAATCTCCATCCGTCCATGGAAAACGGCCGTGCTCAGAGGCGTCATCCCGCCATCTCCAAAGCGGCGGGCATTGGTGGGAGCGCCCTTGCGGATCCACCGCTTGACCGCGTCCAGGTCGTTGCCCTCGATCGCTTCTGCAAGATCCGCGCGCATTCCCGAGGGGTCGGCGGAAGAGCGGACGTTCCGGGCCTGCTCCTCGTTTTTCCCGGTGTAGAAGATGAAGTCGTTGCTGAAGAGACCCCCCGGGTTCTGCACCTGGAGAAAATGAATCCCGGGCTTGGGAAGGGTCTCCAACTCAATCGACACGCGCTCCTTGCGGGGGAAGGCCATGCTGGCAGGGACCCTCCGCCCGTTCACGAACACGGCGGCTCCCTCGCGAATGTGCCGGGCACCGATAACCATCGTCCGGTTGTCCCCGTAGAGGCTGGGGAAGCGCTGCTTGCCGCTCTGCCCCTGCAGCGAACCCCGGGTCCAGAGAGCCGGCTGGGGATGGTCGTAGTCGTCATTGACACCATGCCGCCCGGTGATTGTTCCCACGAAAGCTCCGCTGGCAGCGGCTTCAACCAGTTTCTCGCGCGTGACCGCCCTGCGCTCGCCTCCCACCATCACGTAACTGCCGCCCTCGTGGAGCGCATCAAACTGCAGCACCACCCCCTGGCCCTTCCCTTCCCCGAGGACAACCCCTTCGCACTGGAGGACAATCGCACCTTCCCGGGCCGACGTTTCCAGGGCCGCGAGCAGGTTCTCGGTCATGGCTTCCCGCGCCGTGTCCCTGTTGAGGGTGAGTTGCCTCGCGAAGGAGCCGGAAAAGCCGGTGCTTCCTTCGGTCACCATTTCCCAGACCGGATCGAATTCACTCCGAGAGCGCCAGGAAAACCGCCAGATCTCGCGCTCCGAATTCCCGCGCTCCGCCACCCGGCGGTAGAAGTCGAAATCGATGATGTTCAGCCGTCCCTGCGGCAGAATGAGAAAACGATCATACGCCCCGCGCCAGGTGGGTGCGTCCATCCCCGAGCCAGGCGTGTTGGTGCTCACCAGGAAGGGCATGCGGTGGCAGTTTCCGCAGACATTCATACGCTGGTCTTCGCGGTTGCCCACGATGTGAAATTGCTTGAAGCCTTCCTCCGCCCGCTCGGTGAGCTTGTTGTCGTAAGCACGGCGCTGGGCCGGCGG
This sequence comes from Akkermansiaceae bacterium UBA7890, assembly GCA_002501065.1. GTDB lineage: Bacteria > Verrucomicrobiota > Verrucomicrobiia > Verrucomicrobiales > Akkermansiaceae > Roseibacillus_B. The sequence goes on along the minus strand of DLRK01000210.1, from coordinate 13,400 downwards.
ATAGGTCACGTTGAGGAGGAACTTCGCCATGTCGTCCCTCTCCCCGGACGACAGGTGTCCGGCCTTGCCTTCGTCATTGGTCTCCTTGCTTCCCACCATCAGCATGGTGTTGGCGAGACCGCCATCGATGAGGTGCCGGGTGGAGCTCTCGGGCTTGTCGGGATCGCTGTTCGGGGCAACATGAGTCCGGATATTGGCACTGTTATTGCCCCCGTAGGGATCCCCGGGGATTCCGTCCCAATGGTAGGGGGCGGTATCCCGCAGCCCGCGCACCGGCATGGTCGAACGCGGCATGATCTGATCGCCCCCCGTCACAATGGGCGTCTTAAGCACCCAGAGGAGCTGATCGGTGTGGCCGTCCGGATGGCAGCTGGCACACGAGTAGGTCGCGGTGGTGGAGGCCGCCGCCTTGTTGAAGGCGATGCGTCCGCGCTTGAAGGCGGGGTGAGTGGGATCCTTCAGGGCAATTGTTCCCCGCACCTTCGGCTTGGCGGGATTGGAGAGATCGAGCAGGGAAACCGTATTGGCCACCGCATTGAGAACCCACGCGGCGGAAAGCTTTCCGCCCGGTCCCGTTTCAAGGGCAATGCCCCGTGGCACGGAATCCACCTTTACCCGCCCCAGGATCGTTCCCTTCCCCGCATCAACGGTGAAAACCACGTCCGAGCCGGCTGCACTCGCCACCAGGGTGGAATCGTCATCGCTGATTTCGATCGCGTAGGGCGTGGCAAGGGCCTGGTCGCGGTCCGGATGCTGCGGGGGCCGGGGCTCAAGATCAAAGAACACCGGTGCCGCTTTCTCCCCGGGCAGCACCCTGGTGATCTGGTTCAGGAACGCCCTGTTCTCCAGCTCCGCCAGTCCGTGCTTCTTGGTGCCGGATCGCCCGTTGGCATCGTTCCGGGCATCTGTCTGGGCGATGAAGACGCGCCCCTTGGAATCCACCGCAAGACCGTAGAGCAGCGTCCCGAGGGTATCGACGGTTTCGATCAGCTTGTCGGTCCTGGTATCAAAGACGTAGAGATCGCGGTCAGGCACCCGGGGGTGCTTCACGATGTCGGTCACGTGCCCGAGGGAGAGCACATTGTTGTTGGCAATCGAATGCTCGTGCGCGTTGAAGGTGACCAGTTCGCCGTCAATCCGGTATCCCCCGGAGAGCTGGGTCTTGTTATTCGATTCGAAGGGAACAACGTAGAGACGTTCCCCCCGCACCACGATTGCCCGCGGGTCCTGGGCCGTGATGTTAAGCCGCTTTTCAACCTTGCGCGTCCTCGTATTGACAACCGCGATCCTGTTTTCCGTAGAAAGCGCAACGTAGGCCTTCTCGTTGCTCGCAAAGGCGATCCCAACCGGTTCATCGAAACGGGTCGCCCTGGTCCGGGGATCGAGATCCTGCACCGTGGCCACCACGTGAAAATATGTGGGATTCCGCTTCTCCAGATCGATCACGCTGACGGAATCGGAGACGTGATTGGAAACCCACAGTTCCTTCCCGTCCGGGCGCAGGGCCAACCCTGCCGGATCGATCCCGACCGCAATGCGTCGCACGATCTTCCGCGTCTTGCGGTCAATCACGTCCACGGTATCGGCGGGCGTATTGGCGACGAAGACATGGTCCCGGTTGAGAACCACGGGCTTGGAATGCGGACTCAGGAAAGAGGGGTGTCCCACCGGAGCCGGCTTGGAAGGAGCAGCCGTGGCGAGGCAATTGGCCACCAGGGCCATGCACAAGAGAATCAAAAATTTCATAATGGGAAGGAGCTATTCTCCGTTAATGGCGTCAGGAAGCAATCAGTTCCGCAAACATCCGCCCCTCTTCCGGATGACTGGAGGGGTGGCTCCAAATGCCCCCGCACCGGAGAATTCCAAGGCTTCGGCAACAGAAAAAGTGGAGCCGGCCGGAGGGCCTTTCACCACGCAAAAGAAGCCCGCGGTGAAGGCGGGCTCCCTTGAAAAAACCTGAAGGGCGTTTGCAACAGTCAGGGGACTGATCTAGCGGCCCCTTCCTTTCTCCAAGCGTCTGCGGAGCCCTTCATTCTCACGTTTGAGAGCCTCCACCTGGCGCTTCAGCGCTTCAATCCCGGCATCAGAGCCCTTCTTACCGTCCCAGTCCTTCTTTTGATCTCCACCCCATATTTCCTTCTTCAGGCCAGCGAGTTTTTTCATGGCGTCCTCCTTGGAGAGTTTGCCTGCCTTGACGGCAGCCCAGATTTTCTCCTCCATCGCGCGGTACTTTAGCCCACGCTCATCACGGCTTTCCTTCTTGTCACCCCGGCCCTCGCTGCGGATCGCCTTGCGCATCTCAA
>DLRK01000210.1:10612-10772 GCA_002501065.1 Akkermansiaceae bacterium UBA7890 | reverse complement strand
GCGCATCTCAAGGAGCCGCTTCTCGGCGTCCTCCTTTGAGACTTTGCCCTTTTTTACGAGCTCATGGATTTGCGCTTCTCCGCGCCTGTATTCTTCAACACTGATGCCGCGATTTTCACCCTTGGACTTATCACTTCGGATCGCCTTGCGCATCTCAAGG
>DLRK01000210.1:0-10275 GCA_002501065.1 Akkermansiaceae bacterium UBA7890 | reverse complement strand
GCGTCTTCCTTTGAGATCCTGCCTGCCTCCACCGCAGCCTTGATCCGGACCTCACCGCGGCGGTAGTCATCAACCCTTATGCCCCGGCCATCTCCTTTCGCCTTGTCGGCGCCAATCGCCTTGCGCATCTCAATAAGCCGCTTCTCGGCGTCCTTCTTTGAAACCCTGCCCGCCTCCACCGCGGCCTTGATCTTCTCTTCCGCGCGGCGGTAATCCTCCACGCTGAACCCCCGGCCGTCTCCCTTCGCCTCGTTCGCGCCCCCGGCCTTCCGCATCTGGCTGAGGCGCTTCTGCGCATCTTCCTTTGAGATCCTGCCTGCCTCCACCGCGGCCTTGATCCTCGCTTCCCCCCGCCTGGAGATCTCAACATCCTCATCTTCGGCCTTCAGAATGGGCAGGCCTCCAACTAAAAGGAGCGCTGCCAAAATCGATCGTGTAATCTTGTTCATTATTGGTTCCATCTGTGGTTAATGCGGATTACCAAACTGATCTCCGCGAAGGTTTCGCGTCCGGTCCTCACTCAGTTGGCCCGAACGAAAACGAATAGAACTTCGCCGCTGCCGCCTCGAAGACCAGATAAACCTTCTGATCCCTGATAATCCCGGGATCAAATCCCTGCTCCCAAACGAATGGCGCGTCCGTCACATGGCCCGATTTGCCCCGCAGCGCTCCCTCTCCCCGGACCTTTCTCATCTCGTCGAGGACCGCAACCTTGAGAAACCCACCTTCCGCAAGGTCGGCACAGACGCGCAGGTTCCCGCCCACCCAGGACACTGCCTTCGTTCTCACGGCCATGGGTTCGCTGCCATCGATCGGTTCATATCCCGCCCAGCCGTCCTTGCGCAGGGTGGCCCTCGCCAATCCTGATTTGCGCCAATCAAAGAAGTACCAGTCGCTTGCGCCGTAATAAATCTCGATGCGATCACCGCGGAACACGGGAGCGGAGGGGAAGAGCGCTCCCCAGTCGTAGGGCATGGTTCCGTATTTCCTCTCTTCTTTTGGTGTGTGCCCGATCAGGGGCGTGCCCTCCGCAACTCTGTGCCAGGTCACCGAGTCCGGGCTCCAGGCCAGTTCAATATGCTGGCGCACCCCGTGGCGTGATTTCATGGAAGGGAAGTTCATCACGCCCAGCAACCCAAGGTAGACCCCGCCGTCCTCGAAGATCACCATGTCGTGCGCCTGCTTCTGCGGTGTCCCCGCCAGGACGAGGGTGGATTTCGTCCACTTCACCCCGTCCCGGCTTTCCGTTCGTGCAATCTTGCGATTGCCGACCACCGGAATCCGGTCGTAATGGCGCACGATTCCAAGGTAGCTCTGGCGCTGCTCCGACCAGATCATGTTGGCGTGACAATCGCTCTGAATCGCAATCTCCGGACAGGGAATCTCGGGGCCCCAGTGGAGCCCGTCAGGCGAAAAGCGCACCAGTTGCAGGGAGCCCACCTGCGCGGCATAGAAGGCCTTGTAGCGCCGGGCAGGATCCGGATCCCTCGGATCCCGGTAGACCCCGGCTCCAGAAGGACCCCGCACCACGATATTGTTTTTCCTGCTCCCGTTGAACTCGACGATTCCCAGTTCCGGTTTCTCCCAGCGAATGCCATCCCCGGATGTGGCATAAAGAATGGCCTCGTCACGTTTGTTGGGCCTGGCCGCCATGTAGTCGGTCATCTCCGGGTTCCGCTTCCCGGGAGCTGTCCTGCTCGTGCGTTCATCGACAATGAAGGGACAATACCAACACTTGTAGATCTCCTGCTCCTCATCCCACAGAACATTGGGATACATGTTGTCGTAGCGCGGCTCCCAGGACCTGTCCGCCACGAAGAGCGGATTGCCCGGATCCTTGACTGCTGCTCCGGGAACGAGCCTCGCGTTCTTCACCCTCTCAATGATGCGGGAGTCCAGGAGGAGATACTCCATGCGAGGAGAACTGCACACCGGTCCGGACAAACAGCCTGCGAGACCACCGGCCAAAATCTTGAATCCCCACGAAGGCATCCTGTAAAAACGCATTCCGGAGAGGAATCGTAGGTGCTTTCGGGCAAACTGCCACCCACTATGAAGAAAGTCTTCTGCCACTTACGCCCAGGCAGGTGGTTTTCCGTTACGCCCCCCAATCCTGAACGGAAGCAAAATGCGATCCAGGTGCCAACTCTTGCCAGGCCGGCCCAAGACGACAGGAACGTATCGACGGGCAAATTAACGCGTCACACTTTCCTCGGAGGCCTCTCCGCCACCTTCGGTAGCCCGCTGTCGCCAGCTCCCTGCCCTCCTCAGACCGCCAGAGGGCCGACCATGCACTTCGACTGGGTGGTGGCCGCCTTGCCGAGGAGCCTCTTCAGCACGTTGCGCCGATCGAACTGAACCGCAAACTGGCGTGCCCGTCTGGCGAGGTCCGCCCGTTCCGCGTCCTGCATGAAGGCGACCCGGTTAAGACATTCGAGCAATCCGCTGATATTCCCCGCTTCGTGTTCCAGGCAATGCCCTCCCGTCGCTTCCGGGATTCCTCCCGTCCGGGTGGTGATGACCGGACCAAGTCCGCCCGCCAGCATCTTCTCGGCAACCGCAATCCCGAAGGTTTCCACAAACTCGGGACGTGGCTTGCTGGGAAGACACCAGGCATAACACCCATGCATGAGAGCACCCTTCTCCTCATCGCTGACATCATCGAGCACCTCGATTGCAGGCTCTTCCGCCGCGAGGTGCCGGATCTCCTCCTTCATGGGACCGTTCCCGCAAATAATGAGTTTCTTGGAGCCATGGAGTTCGCTCTGGCGATAGGCGGCAAGCAAATCGTCAACTCCCTTGGCTGGAGAGATGCGGGAAAGAAACATCACATACCCGTCCCGCTTCAGCCCGCGTGCACCAAGAACGTCATTCACCCGCCCGGGGTTGTCCTCAATGGAGGCGTAAGCGGTTGTATCGATGGCCGGGAAACTGACTTCCACCCTCTCACGCAGGCGACTGGCAAAATCCGTTCCGAGGGCGGCATCTACCGCTTCTCCCGACTCCACGATCATTCCCCGGGTAAACTCACTGACTGCTACCGGAAGATCGTGGTCGAGATAATTGGACAGGACCACCTGAGCGGTTCCCGTCTGCCCGGAGTCAAGGGCGTTGCGGACCACATTGGTGATGTCCGACCCCACTGCTTCCCCAACCGTGTAGACATTCGGCATCCGGTTCAACGTGCGGAAACTCTGCACCGCGTTCATCACCATCTGCCCATGCGGAACCAGGTAGAGGTCCATGAGCATGGTTCGGCCCGGGAGCCTGTGAAGCAGATCCACGATTTCTCCGCTGATGGCATAACCCAACCGCCCGTCGAGCACCTTGTAGTCACCGACCGGAGCCGGACGGGAGACCTCGATCCCATCGGAGTATTGCGAGATCGTCTCGAGAGGCTTCAGAGGAAGGCCGCTGTTTCCCAGGACATCAATGGGATAGCTCACGATATGCGCCGACTTCAGGCCCATCTCAATGGCTGCTTCCGCAAGGTTGCGCGCCTCGGTGGAGTGACCGCATATGATGGGATCGGCCCGGACTACCAGGACGAGATGAGAAACCTCTTCCCCGTCACCGGGGCAAAAGGGAAGGAAACGGGACGACGTCTGGTCAAAGGAAACGCTCATAAACAACTCCGGTTCCCAAAACCTCATGCAATTCGCGTGCCATCCTGAAAATTCCCCCTATCAGGGCGGGACGATCACGAGACAAAGGAAGGCGGACGGCTCCCGCTGCCCCAGGGGGAAGGTTCCTTTCCCATTTCCAGGAGCAGCTCCGACTCCGCCTGAAACTCGCTCAATTTCAGATAGCTGCGATCGAGCTCACGTCCATTCAGCCAGGCCCGCTGGACGTAATAATGATCGGCATGATGATTGCGGGTTCGGACCACGAACTCACCTCCCGGCAGCTTCAGGGCAACCCGGGGAAAGACCGGACTGCAAATCAACATGACGGGCATCCCGGTAACGGGAAAGAGCCCCATCATGCTCCACACCAACCATGAGGAGAGCCCGCCCGAGTCATCATTGCCCGGCAGTCCGCCGCGACCGGTTGCGAACTGGTAGCGGATCACGTTGCGCACCACCTCGGCAGTCCGGTCAGGACGCCCCACATAGTGGTATAAATAGGGCGCTTCCATATCGGGCTCGTTGTTGAGACCCTCAAAATGGTGCACCGTCTCACCCGGACGCGCCTCCCGGAACCCGAAAAAACGGTCCAGGAGATCGAGAAAGGCCTCTTCGCCACCCGCTAACTTGATGCGACCCACCATGTCATGGAGAAACCGGAACGAGTAGTTCCAGTTCTCCCCTTCATAATAGTCCGAGTCTTCCCTGAGCAATCCTGTATTCTCATCGAAGGCGTTGGGCCAGGCCCGCAGCAGAGGAAGGCTTTGATCGTAAATGCGCTGGTAGCCGAGATGCTTTGCCATCTGGGCGATCGCGAAATGGGCACAGGCGAGGTCCAGCGTGTGTGAAAGCGGTTGAACAACCTGATGGCGGGCAAACTCTGCAAACCTGCCTTTGCTCACCTTGCTGCTCAGGCTCGTCACCCAGAGGAGTCTCAGAATTCGTTCCCAGTCCGCCTCGACCCCCCGCATCTGCGCATCTGCGAGGATCATATGGCACAATCCGGTGGCCTGTTTGTTAAAGCGCTCCGGGGCATTATCCATGAGATAACTCACCGGGAAGGCTCCCTCGCGATTGGCCACTTCACTGAGGAACTCCACAAAATGTCCGCCCCATTCCGGCCAGAGCGTCATGAGGAGGGGCAACTGGGTCTTGTACTGGTCCCACAAGGTTGCGAGGTCGAAAAAGAACGGCCCGTCCCGGGAGCTGAAGGGATTCTCATTACGGAAATCAGCCGGTTTCAGGGTCGCGTGATAAAACGCCGAGTAAAAGATCTCGCGCAACTCGGCGGTCCCGCCCTCCACTGCAATCTTACCCAGAACAACATCCCACCGTTGGATGGCCTTGTCAGCCACGGCGGAGAAACTCATTTCCTCCGCCTGTGCGAGAGCGTCCCTGCAGCGCTCGGGATTTCGCAGGGAAAACCCGATCCGGACTTCAAGAGGCTCCCCGGCAGCCCCTGCCTCGAACCATACTCCGAACGGATTCACCTCCTCTCCGGTGTAGGTTCTGGGAAATTCCCGGAGTGTCTCTCCCGGCAATACCATTCCCTCCTCCCAGAGCCCGGTCCGGCTCGCCCGGGGCACCTCGATGCGAAAATAGATCGGGATGCCCTCCATCCACACGTGACCTTCGGCAACAGACGGCTCGACGATTTCCACCCGTCCTCCCTGCGGAAAACTTCTCATCCCATCAAGGAGGAGCCCTCCTGCGGTAAGATCAATCGCGACCTTCCCCGTGACCTCCTGCGGAAATTCGTAGCGATGAATGGCACCGCGCTGCGTGCAAGTCACTTCGCAGGCAACGTTGCTCTCGACAAGGCGTGCGGAATAGTAACCCGGCCAGGCGCGCTCTTCTGCCAGTGCAAAGCGCGTTCCCAGCCCTTCCAGCCCCTCCCCGGTCAGTGGGGTGGTGAGCAGATAATTGTAGTAAACCCGGATGCGACCAGTCCCAGATTGCTGAAAATGTGCAATCCCGAGGGCCTCGTGTCGCTCGAATGCAACCGGAGGGGAATCCCCCGTCAGGGAAACACCATAACGCCCGTATCCGGTGACATAGGCTCCGGAGTAGGCGCAGGCTGAAACCATGCCGAAAGGGAGAACCGCTCCAGGGTGGGTGTTGCCGACCGGCGGCTTGGCCCGCCACCAGGCAGCTGCCACTCCCTCCGGTTCGGGCAACCTGGTCTCCGCATTGCCCAGGAAAGGATCGACCCACCTGGAGTTTCCCCTTCCCGGATGTTCATTCAGCATGGCACTTGAAAGGGTGATATTCCTGTCCCCCTCCATTCCCAAAGCAAAATACGGTCCAAGTGCCAATTCTTGCCAACGGGGAACACGACGCTAAAACGTCTTCGATGAACAGAATGACGCGCCGCACCTTCCTCGGGGGCCTCTCCTCCGCCTCTGCCGCCTCCCTGCTCCCCGGTAGCGTCTGGGCCAAGCGTTCCCCGAACGAGACCCCCAATCTCGCGGCAGTGGGCGTGGGCGGCAAGGGATGGGTCGACTCCAACGGTGCCGCCAAGCACGGTAACATCGTGGCCTTCTGCGACGTGGAGGGGTCGAAGGGACGCAAGCGCGGAGGGGTCGCCTCCGCAGCCGGGAAGTGGCCCAAGGCCCGTCGCTACACCGACTGGCGGGTCATGCTGGAGAAGGAGAAAAACCTGGATGGCATCACCGTCTCTACTCCGGATCACATGCACGCGGCGGTCACCATGACCGCCCTCCAGCAGGGAATCGGCTGTTACACGCAGAAGCCTCTGACCCGCACGATTCATGAATCGCGCAAGGTGGCTGAAGCCGCCGCCCGGTCCGGGGTGGCCACCCAGATGGGAAACCAGAACCACAGCGGAACAACCTACCGCACTCTGGTCGACCTCGTGAAGAAGGGCATGATCGGAAAAGTCAAACGGGCCCATGCCTGGTCGAACCGGCCCATCTGGCCTCAGGGCATCAAGCGCCCTTCCGCGACCGCGACTCCGCCCGATTCACTGCAGTGGGACCTCTGGCTCGGGGTCGCCCCCGAGCGCCCCTTCGCCCCCGGCATCTACCATCCCTTCAAGTGGAGGGGCTGGTATGACTTCGGGACCGGCGCCCTCGGGGACATGGGTTGCCACATCATCGATCCCATTTACTGGGCCCTCGATCTCACCGCCCCCAATACCGTGCTCTACGAGGGACCGGAGCCAACCAGGGAGACCTTCCCCAAGGCCGAACGCATCCACTACGAGTTTCCCGGAACCGATCGAACAACAGACCGGACCATCAAGGTCACCTGGCACGATGGTGGCAACCTCCCCGATCCCGCCGAGTGCGATCTGCCTGCCAGGACAAAGCTGCCCGCCAACGGAATCATCCTTGTCGGCGAGAAAGGCGTGATCGTATGCCCCCATGGCACGGGCCCGCTCCCCCGGCTCTACCCGGAAAAGGACTTCAAGGGCATCGACTTCCAGGTTCTCCCCACCACCGACCACTACCAGCAATGGGTTGATGCCATCAGGGGGAAGGGCAAGCCCACCTCCAGCTTCGACTACGCCGGACCGCTCTGCGAAACGGTCCTGCTGGGCTGCGTGGCCTCCAGGGTTCCCGGCGTCAAGCTGGAGTGGGATGCCAGGGCCCTCCGTTTCGCCAACAGCAAGGCCGCCGACAACCTCCTTCACCGGGAATACCGCAAGGGCTGGGAAGTGGCCGGACTCTGAGCGCTTCCCGGCCGTTATTCCGCCACCTCGGCATTCCCCCGTAGCAGGGCGATCGCCAGACCCAGGACCGCCCCGGTGGCAAACCCCATCACATGGGCCAGCACGTCCACCCGCGAGGTGGGATCTCCGCCGCCTGCTCCGAACCAGCCGAGGAGAATGGCGCCGGCGATGACTGGAAGAACCGCCCCACCCAGCCTGCGCATGGAGCGCGCGTGCCAGGCCAGCCATGCGCTGCTGCCAACCAGCAGGCCCAGCGCACCGAAGGTGGCGGTGGAGGCCCCCAGCGACTTGAAGGCCTCAGGGTAATGCAGCCAGGAAGTGACGATGTTCCCGAGAGTCCCACTGGCCAGGATCGCGATCCATCCCAGCAACGGCCCAAGGGTGTGCGAGACAAACACACAGAAGATCCCCCCGATCAGGAGATTTCCGACCAGATGGGGACCATCTGCATGCAGGAAGAGGGACGTGACAGGCCGGTACCATTCTCCCCGCTCAAAAATCCCAAGACTGGAGCTGCAGTAATCCTCTACCATGGTCTCGGTTTGATTCATGAAGACAAGGACCAGGGCCATGGCCCAGAGCAGGAAGAGTTCGATCCCCGATCCATAGAGCGGAATCTCCAGTCTCCGCTCGGCGGGGAGGCTCTGTTCCTCGGTGTAGAGACGAAACTCCTCCTCGATGGCAATCTGGAAGGGGGCCTCAGCGTAGAGGGCATAACACGGGCCCTGCGCCTCCATGCGCAACCAGCAATCGAGATTCATGGCCAGCACCACCAGGGCATACTCGTTGGCGATCCGGAGGGAGCTGAATTCTCCCACCAGGGCGAGCGAACCTTCCTCAATGGCACGGTCGATCTCCGTCATGCAGCGGTGCCAGTATGACGCGGTTTCCAGGGGACGCAACCGGGACGCGACGATTCCACTCGAAACACGGAGCAATCTCGTTCTCGATGTTCCCATGACGCGCGCCCTCGCTCTTTTTCTTATCGCCCTGCTCTTACCCGCGACCGCACTCACCAGGCCGCGACTCCTCGTCCTCACCGACATCAGCAATGAACCCGACGACGAACAGTCCATGGTCCGGCTCCTCTGTTACGCCAACGAACTGGAAATCGAAGGTCTCATCGCCACCACCTCGTGCTGGTTGCGCAATCGGACCGCACCCGGAAAGATCGTGGAACGAATCGAAGCCTACCGACAGGTCCGCAAAAACCTGACGGTGCACGCCGGGGGATGGCCGGAGGCCGATGAGCTCCTGAAAACCGTCAAAGAGGGAATCCCGAGGTTCGGCATGGAGGGAGTGGGAGAGGGGCACGATTCCACCGGGTCCGAGCACATCATCAGGGTGGTGGACGAGAATGACACCCGCCCGGTCTACGTTTCGGTCTGGGGCGGAGCCAATTGCCTGGCCCAGGCCCTCTGGAAGGTGAGCAAGACGCGCCCCAGGGCCGAGGCAGACAGATTCATCAGCAAGCTTCGCGTCTATACCATCTCGGACCAGGACGATGCCGGCCCCTGGATGCGCAACAGATTCCCCGGGCTCTTCTACATCGTGAGCCCCGGCCACGAAGAGGGACAGGGGGGCTCCTACCACTACGCCACCTGGGTGGGAATCTCGGGTGACAGGTTTCATGGCCGCTTCCGGGGGCCGGATTTCTCCCTCGTGGACAATCCCTGGCTCGACCAGCACATCCGCAACAACCACGGACCACTCGGAGCAATGCATCCGCACACCAAATATCTCATGGAAGGTGACACCCCTTCCTTCTTCTGGGTCATTCCCAACGGCCTGAATGAACCGGAACATCCCGACTGGGGCGGCTGGGGTGGTCGCTACGAGCTCTACACCGCTCCACCCAAACGCTACTACCACGAACCCGAAACCCGTCCCATCTGGACCAATGCCATGGACGAGGTCAAAGGCGTGGATGGCAAATGGCACACCAGCAACCACGCCACCATCTGGCGCTGGCGCAGGGAATATCAGCACGACTTCGCCGCCCGCATCGACTGGAGCAATTCATCGGAATTCGAAACCGCCAATCATCCTCCTCTCGCCATCGTGAATGGGGACCGGACCCGGGAAGCAATTCATCTCACCGTTGCCCCGGGCAACAAGGTAACACTCGACGCCAGCAAAACCTCCGACCCGGATGGCGATAAAATTGCCTTCCGCTGGCACCCCTACCGCGAGGTCGGTTCCTTTCCGCTCACCATTCACTTCCGCAACCTGACATGGCAGGGCGACGACACTGCGGTGTTAACGATCAACGCCCCCAGGGTGAAGGCTCCCAGGACCATCCACTTCATCCTGGAGGCAACAGATGGGGGTGCGCCACCCCTGACGTCCTACCGGCGCGTGATCATCACAATCGATCCAGACCAAGGCAACTGAAGCGGCATCCCGGTGCAGGTTGGTTTGGCTCTAATGATTTTCAAATCTCCTCGACTCCCAAGATGATCAAACCCACCCGCCGTCTTCCTCCTCATTGAAGCATCCTGGTCTGGGACCCCGTCCGATCCTGACGGGATCACACGCGAAATTATCTTTCTGCCCTTTCGCAGAAACCCATTGACCTCAATAGGTGGTTTGCAAGCATCTCAGGTCCGTCGCGTAGCCCCTGTCTCTCCCTCTGCCACTCAAAGCCGGCTACGCCACGGTCACAAAACCCAAGACAACAAACCCAGCTATATCCCGATGAAGGTCCACACCTTATTCACCTCGCTTCTCTGCGCGGCCCTTATGTCTCCGCTTCTGCTCGCACAGCACACCCCCGAGAGTCTTCTCTACCGCCGCACGGACAATCTCAATGTCGCCGGCGACGACTTCACCGGGGTCCTGCCCGACAACACCGACCAGGCCGCCCCCTTCGGCGAACTGGACGACCCCAACTCCAGCCTCATCTCCGCCCTTGATGTGGACCGGGAACCGGGCAACGGGGGCATTGATCTCACC
>DLRK01000176.1:23105-23839 GCA_002501065.1 Akkermansiaceae bacterium UBA7890 | reverse complement strand
GTCAAGATCGTGGCCACCCCGATCACCGGCTCCTCCGACCTGACCGCCACCGGGGCACCCGCCGAGCACACCGATGTGAGCTGGAACACCCGCACCTTCGCCAACTTCGATTTCGGAGGCGGCGGCTGGTTCAACGTTGATATCTGGCTCACCGAGGACGGGGGCGGTGCCCAGTCCGCCGCTGACATCGGATTCGGCTACTTCAATGGCGCCTCCTCCAATACCGCCGACTTCGGCGGCATCGGTTATGCCAGCACCTTGGGGATCAGCAGCGGGGCTCCCGCGGTCTTTGACACCGACGGCAACGGCCAGAGCTGGGGCGCCCATCTCGCCGGCTTCGATCCCAATAACGACAGCGACGGCGACAACATCCCGGACGGCTACGAGTTAAGCTACTTCCCCGAGGACCTGAGCCAGCTCGGACCCGGCGACTTCGATGGCGACGGCGTAAACGATCCCGACGAATACATCGACGGGACCGATCCCACCGAAGCCGACGCTGACAATGACGGCTCCAACGATGGCCAGGAGAAGGCCGCTGGCACCGATCCCACTAATCCCGACAGTGACAATGACACCCTCCTGGATGGCGTGGAAACCAACACCGGCACCTTCGTCGACGCAAACGATACCGGCTCCGACCCCCTCGACTTCGACAGTGACGACGATTCCATCGGAGACGGAACCGAGGTTGCCTCCGGATTCGATCCCAACGACCCTGCCTCCTATCCAGA
>DLRK01000176.1:0-22721 GCA_002501065.1 Akkermansiaceae bacterium UBA7890 | reverse complement strand
AGCGGATTTCACCGGGGCGTTGCCCGAGAACATTGACCAGACTGCCCCCTTCGGCACCCCGGACGATCCGGACTCTTTCATCCTCGAGGCGATCAATGTGGACCAGGAGCCGGGAAGTGGGGGCGTTGACCTCCTTGGTGATGACCACGACCTCGCCTTCATCTTCCAGTTCTATGACGCCGACGGTATCTTCGCCTTCACCGAGAACTACGACGACCGCGTCAAGATCGTGGCTACTCCGATTGGTGGTTCCGCCAACCTCGAAGCCAGCGGGGCGTCCGCCCAGCACACCGATGTGAGCTGGAACACCCGCAGCTTCGCCAACTTCGACTTCGGAAGAGGAGGCTGGTTCAACGTCGACATCTGGTTCAGCGAGGATGGGGGCGGCGCCCAGTCCGCGGCCGACATCGGCTTCGGCTACTACAACGATTCCTCGGTCAACACCGGCGACTTCGGTGGCATCGGCTATGCCAGCACCTTCGGAGTAAGCAGCGGGGCTCCCGCGGCCTTTGACACCGACGGCGATGGCCAGAGCTGGGGGGTCTACCTCGACAGCTTCGATCCTGATATCGACAGCGACGGAGACAGCATCCCCGACGGCTACGAGTTACAGTACTTCCCCGGGGACCTGACCCAGCTCGGACCCGGCGACTTCGATGGCGACGGGCTCAGCGACCTGGAGGAATACAGTGGAGGGACCGATCCCACCGACACCGACAGCGATGGTGACGGCCTGCTGGACAACGTGGAAACCGGGAGCGGCACCTTTGTGGACTCCAACGACACCGGCACCGATCCCCTCAATGCCGACACCGATGGAGACGGCCTGAGCGACGGTGCGGAGAGCAACAGCGGCACTTTCGTCGATGCCAACGACACCGGATCGAATCCTCTGGATACGGATTCCGACAGCGACGGCTGCCCCGACGGCGTGGAAGTTGCCCTGGGCGGGGGTCGGGATCCCAACAGTGGTGACGGCCCGGGAGGCAATGCCACCTCCTACCTGCAAAACTTCGACGGCTTCCCCAATGACACCACTGACCTGTGCGATGGCAGTCAGATCGGAAGCAACAACGGTCCTGCCTCCATCCAGGATAACCAGCTCCGCCTGTCCCAGGATGGAACTGGAACCACTCACTCGTCATTCCGGATCCCGGCTCTCAACGGCTCCGCTGACGCCTGGACCATGACCTTCGACTACACCCTCATCGCCAGTGGGACCCCGGCAGACGGCTTCGCCATTTCCTACGGGGCCATCCCCCCACTCACCAACCCCACCGGTGGCGCCACTGACGATGCCAACGGCGCGGGCGAGGAAGTCTGGAGCACCGCCATCCCGTGGCTCTCGGTGGAGGTCGATACCTATGACAACGGAGCAGGAGAAGGGGGCGTCAATGTGGCCACCAACACCACCGCCCACCCGGATCTGACCTTCATCCCCGGTCTGCCCATTATCGCCGGAGAAACGCGAACCGGGACCGTGACGATCGCCTGGGACGGCAATGCCGGGACCCTCAGCGCCAACATCACCGGCCTGGTCAACCCGGTTGAAATCGTGGACCTGTCCATTCCGGACTTCACGGCCGACGACTCCTACATCTGGGCCATCACCGCCCGGACCGGGGGAGCGCACGAAACTGTCCTGATCGACAACATGTCCGTCTCCACCACCACCACCGACGTCCACAACTTCGTGGTCTCCAGTGATGATAACGGAGCCAACCTCGACTTCGAGTGGAACAGCTTCGCTTCCGAAGTCTACACCGTGGTAAGCTCCACCGATCCGGAAGCGGACGGCTCTCCCGAGACCTGGGTCCCCGTCGCCGGACTGCAGAACCTGGGTGCCACCGTGCCGTCGAACGCGCACAGCATCCCGAATCCGGGCGATCCGCTGCGCATCTACCATCTCCTGGCCGGGCCGGTTCCGGCACTCTTCTCCGACGACTTCGAGTCGGGGGCCGGAGACTGGACCGCCCTGGTCAATGATCCCGGTGGCAACACCCAGTGGGAGTTGGGCGCCCCGGTCGGTTCCACCGGGCCGCTTACTGGCGCTGATGATTCCGCCAACGCCTGGTGCACCAACCTGGGCGATTACGGAACCGGCTCCGACATTTCCCTCCGCTCGCCTGCCATTGACCTGACTGGTGTGCCCGGAGCGATCCTGAGCTTTGAGGCCTTCCGGGATGCGGATGGATTCGCCGACACCGCCGAGGTGCGCTTCCTGCGCGCCGCCGACCAGGTGCAGCTCGGGGTGTCCGTAGCCCTGGACATGACAGCCTTCGACTCCGACTATGGAACAATCGAGATTCCCGTCGATGCCGCAGCCATCGGGGAAACCGTCATCATCGAGTTCAACTTCGTCAGTGACGGTAGCGCAGACGCCTTCAGCGGTCTCACCATTGACAACGTCAGCGTGAGTGCCAACTAGGCACCCGCCCAAGTTCAACCCTCACCCTGAGGCGGTGGAGCCCCCCGGCTTCACCGCCTCTTCTTTTCCGGTCCCAAGCCGGGGCTGAAAGATCCCGGGGGGTGGTCCCGCTCAACCCTCCCCTTCCCGCGGCAGGCGCGCAGTCAGGACCACCGCCACGCACACGAACCCGGCGCTCGCCCACAGGCAACCCGACAATCCCGCCCACAGGTAGAGCAGGCCGGAGAGCAGCGTTCCCACCAACCGCCCCCCGGCATTGGCCATGTAGTAGAACCCCACGTTGAGGGCCACCTTGTCGGAATCCGTATAGGCCAGGATCAGGTGGGAGTGGACTGCCGAGTTCACCGCGAAGACGACTCCGAACACCGCGAGACCAGCCAACACCATCACCACGACCTGAAAATCCAGCTGCACTGCCAGGGCCAGGGCTCCCGTCACCAGAGCCAGCATCCCCACCCACCCCAGGGCAGCCCGCGCCCCGCCACGCTTCAGCAAGACCGGGGCCGCCGCCTGGACCAGTCCGTAGCTGATGACCCACGCCGCCATGAAACCTCCCACCGCGGCAAAACTCCATTCCAGCCTCTCCTTGAGAAAGACCGGCAACCCCACCACAAACCAGATATCACGCGAACCGAAGAGAAAGAACCGTGCCAGGGAGAGGAGGTTGATTTCCCGACTCTTTGAAAACAACTGGGTGAACTTCACCTTCTCCTTCGACCTCCCCAGGTCCTGCCGCAGACTCAGCATCCCGCCCCCCAGCAACAGGAGGAGTCCACCCGCCATCACCCAAAGAGCCATCACGAACCCCAACCACCCCAGGAGAACACCCCCGGCGAGAAAGCCCACCCCTTTCAGGGCGTTCTTCGAACCGGTCAGGATGGCCACCCACTTGAAGAGGGCCCGCCCCGCGGATGCCTCTCCTTCTCCCCCGGAAACAAGCAACTTGACCGCACTCTTCGTGCTCATCTTGGTCAAATCCTTCGCCACCCCGGAGAGGGCCTGGGCCACCATCACGTAACCCACCGAGAAGAGCACCGCCCAGTGCTGCTGCACCAGCGAAAGGGCCACCAGGGCCACGATCTGGGCCCCCAGTCCGGCAAAGAGAGTCACCTTCAACCCCACCCTCGAACCGGCCCAGCCACCCAGGAGATTGGTCACCAGTCCACAGAATTCATAGAGCAGGAAGAGGAAGGCCAACTGGACCGGCGAGTAACCCAGGGCATGAAAATGCAGCAGGACCAGCATGCGCAACGCCCCATCGGTCAGGGTGAATCCCCAATAAGACGCCGTGACGATCGTGTAATTGCGTATGTCCATCCTCTCGAAGCATGTGCGAAATGTGCTGGTCCCACGCTACGACAACGAACGCGCCACCCTGGCGACCAGCTCCATGAGACGGCAGGCATAACCAAACTCGTTGTCGTACCACACCAGCACCTTCAATTGCGTTCCATCGTTCACCATGGTGGCCGGTCCGTCCACAATCCCGGAACGGACATCATTGACGAAATCCGCGGAGACCAGGGGCTTCTCTTCAAACCCGAGAATTCCCTTCAGTTCCCCCTCGGAAGCCTCCCTCAGGAAACCGTTCACTTCCTGCACACTGGTCTCCCGCGCGAGTTCGAAGACGCAGTCCGTCAGGCTGGCATTGAGGAGCGGCAGGCGCACCGCCAGGCCGTTCAGTTTCCCTTCCAGTTCGGGATAGATCATCGTGATCGCGGTGGCCGATCCCGTGGTGGTGGGGATGAGGGAATTAAGCGCCGAGCGCGCCCGCCGGAAATCCTTGTGGGGCGCATCCACCATCACCTGGGTGTTGGTCACATCGTGCAGGGTGGTGATCAGGCCGTGCACGATTCCAATCTTCTCCTGGATCACCTTTACCACGGGAGCAAGGCAGTTTGTCGTGCACGAGGCCGCGGTCACCAGGTCGTGCCGGGCCGGATCGTAGAGCCGGTCGTTGCAGCCCATCACAATATTGAGCGCCTCCTCGACCGGGGCCGCCACCACCACCTTGCGCACGCCACCATCGAAATAAGGCTGCAGCACTTCCCTGCTGCGAAAGGCTCCTGAACTTTCCACCACCAGGTCAATCCCCATGCCCGCCCAGTCCACTTCGCCCGGGGTTGGCTTCCCACTGAAGCTGATCTCCTTCCCCTCCACCACGAACCGATCCTCCTCCGCCGCGATGCCACGATCCCAGCGTCCGTGCACCGTATCATACTCCAGAAGATGCGCTGCCAGCTTGCAGCCGCCCTTGAGTTCGTTGACATGGACGATTTCGATGTCCTCGTCATCCCAGCCTGCCCTGAAACCCAGGCGACCCATCCGTCCGAAGCCGTTGATTCCAACACGTATGCTCATCGTTTCTCCAGGTTCATGTTTGCTTCAGCAACAGGACCCGGCCCTTCCGGACCGCTTCGAATCCGGAAGACAGAGTTCCGGCCGGCCCTGACAGCAATCCTCCGTCAGGAAGTGCATCAGGTCGCGAAAGCCGGAAACACGCACCCCATAGAATATCACCCGGCCCTCCCGCTCCGACTCGATCAAACCCGACCGGCTGAGCTCCTTGAGATGGAACGAGAGCGTCGGCTTGGGTAATTCCAGCCGCTCTGCCAGTTCCCCCGCACAGAGTCGCCCCAGGGACACCAGCAACCGGAAGACCTCCAGCCGGGACGGATGCGCAAGAGCGGTCAGCCCCTGCACCGCTTCATTTATTTCCATATTTCTAGAAATACGAAAATATAATCCTGCGGACAAGCCTTAATAAGGTTTCCAGACGGACATTCCACTTGGGGTGAGTTCGCCTTTCTACGGTCGCAGAAAACAATGCGCTACCCGGCCGAGTGGGGTCACCATCAGGCAGGGTCCCCCTCCCCGTTCCGCCACCCCTGGCCATCGGGACACACTCACCGCACCAGAAGTCCGGCTCTCCTCCCCTTGACCGGATCCCCGCACGCCTCCCTTTCCACTCCGGCAACCACTGCGGATTCTGCTGCTGCCACCAGTTCAAATCCTTCCCGGCATGGTGAGATCACCGGGACTGGGCTATGGTCACAATCTTGTCCGTATCTGCCCTGACTTGGTGAGTCGACTCGCTCCCGTCCGGCCAGCGGATCGAAAGCTCCACCTCTCTTCCGGATCGTGCGAAGCACAGGAGGCCTCCCGAACGGGTGGAATACCCCCCCCCAACCTGTTGCTCCCGCACTTGATCGCCCAGCCGGACCCTTGCACCAACCGCTTGCGGGTTGCCCTTGGTTCCCACCAGGCGCAACCTCAGCGGTAGCTTGCCACCACGACGAAGGAAGGTCATCACGGGCTCCTCATTGATCCCGAAGACAAGATCCAGGCGCCCGTCCGTATTGAGATCCGCCACCGAAAGGCTCTTCCCGTCCCCGGGAACCTCGACTCCACTGGCAACAGGTGCAAGAGGAGTAAACTGCCCCCCTCCGTCATTGAGCAGGACCTGGCCCAGGCCGCCGTCCATCCGCCCGGTCTCACGTTGGGGACTGAAGGAATTCTGTGCCAGGACGGCGTCAAGGTCTCCGTCTCCATCGAGGTCCTCCAGCACCACCCCGTAGGACGGTGCAATCTGTGCGATACGCGGCAGGGAACGCCACGTGAAGACCCCACTGCCGTCATTGACCAGGATTCCACTCTCAAGGACGTTGGCCTCCCGTTGCAGGGACTTCGACAGCCGGAGATCACTATAGAGGTCGTCCAGAGCGGCACTGGCAAAGTTGTGGAAGGTCTTTAATTTAGCATCGAGAAAGGGCATCGCGTCGCGCGAACAACTGAAACCCCGCCGGGGAAGAAGGCGGCCTTCCGCATCATACTTGGCCTCCACGATGTGGGCCTTCCCACTTCCGTCGAGATCGCCGTAGTAGATCAACTCAGGGAATTCCGGGCTCGCCTTGTATTTTGAGTTCAGGCCGTTGTTGGTGACAAGATAGTCGAGGTCACCATCACCGTCGATGTCGCCACCCGCAATCCCGTTCCACCAGCCCAGCCGGTCGGCGAGCTGGGACTCCGTGGTTCGGTCGACGAGGGCTCCCTCTTCGTTCCGGAAATAGCGCACCGGTCCCCACTCAACAGTAAGGAGAAGGTCACTCCATCCATCATCGTCAACGTCCGACCAGAGGGCTCCGGTCACCATCCCGATCTCCTCCGCCCCGGGGAACTGCTCCGGGCCGGCCGCTACGAATGTTCCGTCCGTGTTGATGAGCAGGCGACTCGGTGGAGCGAGGGGAAAGTTTCCCGGCACCACCCGCCCTCCAACGAAGAGATCAAGGTCGCCGTCCCGGTCAAAGTCCCCCGCCGCCACCGGCCCGGAACTGGTGCGAAAATCGGGAAGCACTCCCTTCCCTGCCGGAGAAAGTCCTCCCCGACCATCGTTAAGATAGAGACGGTCACGATAGCTGTCGTGGCCCTCCGCCTCTTCCACTCCCCCACTCGCCACGAAAAGGTCCCGATCGCCGTCGCCGTCCGCGTCAAAGAACAGGGCTCCCAGATCCTCCGCCCCCGCATCAGCAGCAAGCGCCTCCACTTCACCGGGAGAGAACCGGCCCTCACCCTCGTTGAAGTGAATCTGCCCCGGATATCCCCGGGATCCCCCGAGGAAGAAATCCTCATCCCCATCACCATCGAGATCGCCCCAGGCCACACAGGGACCCAGCTGTGAGAGTTTGTTGGGAAGGAGCGGCTGCCGGGAAAAATCGTCAAAAGACTGCTCCCGGTGGATCGCGGTGGAAAGGTGATCCGACCGCTCAAACAGGACCGGAAGAGCGGAATCAACCGGGGGATCGGGCTGCCCGACCGGCTCGGTAATCAAGTGGTAATGATCGGCCTCGAGATCCGTCAGAAGCTGACGCGTCCCCCCGGGCCAGAGAATCTCGATCCTGTCAATGGTCCTCGCCGATCCCAACCCGAAGCAGGCGGCGGTATCACTGGCGGAGAGCCAGCCCCGCGCGGCGGTCACGAAGCGGGTCTGCTTACCCATCGGAGTCGTCACCGTGATAGTGGCTCCCAGTCCGGCCCGGTTGCTTGCCCGGCCCATCAATTTGATCACCACGCGATGGGTATCGGTAGCCCGGTTGCGATAGAGCATGACCGGTTCCCCCACATTGCTGACTGCCAGATCCGGATCTCCATCACCATCAAAATCAGCACTGGCAGCACCAAAACTCACGCCAAGATGTTCCAGCCCCCACTCTGCACCGACTGATTTGAACTTGAGATCTCCCAGGTTCCGGAAGGCCATGTTCTTCTCCTTCCGCAACGGTTTCTCAAGCCAGAACCTGGTATACTCGGGGGTCCCCGGCTGCAGGTTCTTCCTGGAATAATCGGAGAGGTCGCTGTTCATGTTGTCGCGCATTACCCCGTTGGTCACGTAGATATCAGCACGCCCATCCTGGTCGTAGTCCTCAATACGCGGCGTCCAGGTCCAGTCCGTGCTCGCCAGACCGGCAAGGAAGGCGGCCTCGCGAAACCGTCCTGTGCCTGAGTTGAGAAGCAGTGCATTGCGCATGTACTGCCGTGGCTCGGCCCATTCAAGGAACCAACCCATGTCGTCCATGTTACCCATCATCACCTTGTCCCGGTAATGCGAGGTCGCCGACATGTCGGAAGCGAAGAGATCAAGCAACCCGTCATTGTCGAGATCACCGACATCGCTTCCCATTGAGAACCAGGGCGTATGGGGCACTGCTTCCTTCGCGACATCCTCAAATGTGCCATCTCCACGGTTACGGTAGAGCATGTCAGGCCCCGTGAAATCGTTGGACACATAGAGGTCCGCATCTCCATCGGCATCATAGTCGAGCCAGGTAGAGGAAAGCGTGAAGTAAGCACCCTTGATCCCCGCCGCCCTGGAGACATCAACGAACTGACCGCCGTCATTACGGAAGAGCCGATCACGCTGCCCCGCCTCCACACGCTGCGCCTTGTCCCCGGGCTTTATCAGGATTTCCCAGTACTCACTCAGCTCGGGAATTACCACCGGGATTTCCTTTCCGTCACTCTCCCGGGGGACGAACTTCACCCTGAATTCTGTTCCCGGTGGAGGTGCCACCGCCGTGGTCGCAAGGTAGCCGTCAAGATCCCCGTCGTTATCAATATCCGTGAAGCTCATCATCATGCTCCCGCCATTGAAATCGAGGCCCACCTCCGCGGCCCGGTCGACAAACCTTCCCGTGCCGTCATTCAGATAGAGCTTGTTGGGCCGGGTATAGCCACAGGCGTAGAGATCGAGATCTCCGTCATCGTCAATATCGACGAAACTCGCACCGGTTCCCCAGAAGCCCGGATCGGAAACCCCGGCCGCCTCGGTCACATCCTCAAACTTGAATCCTCCTGTGTTCCGGTAGAGCCGGTTGCCCCCCGAGGGACTGGTAATGTAGAGATCCGGCAACCCGTCGCCATCGTAGTCACCGGTGCAGATCCCCCCGGAGGGATTGAGGAAGATAAACTCCTTGAGGACGCTGGCCGGGTCATCCCAATGCATGCCGTAGTCAATTCCCGTCCTCCCGGCAGGGAGCGCCTCAAAGAGGGCCTCCCCCTCGACCCGGACCGCACGGACCGGGAGAGGTCGGGATTCGACGGTCCCTGGTGCCGGGGCCACCTCACCGCGGTCAGGGTCCCTGCCGGCAGATGTCCCTGCCGGTTTGTCGCAACCCGCCACCACGAGCACCAGGGGTACCGCTGCACCAGCAAGCAGGTGGGAAATCGGATTCATTGCTCTCGTGGGGTGGAACCTGCCACCCTGTCAGCGGTATGGCAACCATGGCTATAAAAAGGGCAACACCCGCCACGGAAGATCCGGGCGGGTGCTGAAAGAAAAAACCGCTGCCTCTCTCTACTGAGAGCGGCGCCTCCGGAAAAGCAATGCGAAACCGGTAAGACCCAGCAGACTGAAAACGGCTGGCTCCGGAATCACACTATCCGCTCCCAGTGCCATATTCGTATCGACAAAGGACTGGTCCGCCGCGTTATCCCAGATGCGGAACTCCTCGAAGGTCCCGTCGAGGGTGCCATCATTGATCCAGGTCGAGCGACCGAGCCAGGTGTTGACATCATTGATGTCGCCCAGAGTCCGGGGGGCAACTCCGTCAACAGTCATGTGGGCACCATTGCGCCAGTAATTGATGACGCTCTGGCTCCCGTCACCTTCTATTGAAACGACAAAGTGAAAAATCTCACCAAAGGTGGTATTCAGGTTCGAGTCCAGGGTCGTGACCCCACCGCCGCCCGGATCCTCATTACGCCATTCAATCCGTTGCTGGTTGTAGTTCCCTCCACGGGAAGCCGACAGCATGAGGTAATCACGCCCGTCCGTGCCGCCGCCGTTGGTATTGCCGGGACCTGTGATCTCACCAGCCACCGGGTCTCCCTGAGTGCTGCCAATATCGAAAATCCGCGTCCAGTTTCCACCACCAGCTGAGTCAACCGAGACCCAACCTTCAAGAGTCACGGTGGAATGGACCGAGAGCAGGTTATTGGGGAGGTCGCCGTAGGCTGCCCGCCCGTTCATTGAGTCCCCCCCGGGAAGGTCAAGTCCCGTCCCGGTGAAGTTGGCGCCGTCACCCCGGACGAATCCAGTTGCTCCCCCGACAGAATCCACAAAGGCGGCCCCATCGGCCGCTGAGCCAGCTTCGTTGAAGCTCCAGCGATGAATGAGTGCCGAAGATCCCGGAAGGACCGTGCTGGCAAGAAGGGCCAGGGGAAGAAGTTGTCTGTAGGTTTTCATGATGTCTCCTCAGGGCGGATCACCCAGATCTGCAATGGATAGCTTATTCCAGCAATTTTCTGAGCCTGGTCAACAGAAAAGGCAGCTGCTTTCAGTTCTTCACAATTCAGGAACTTTCACTGATGTAATGCAGTTTATTGCTCTCGAGATTCTCGATCACCTGGATCTGCCCTGAAGGCCAGCGAATCGTGAGTCGATCCACTTGTTTGGCCGAACCCAGGCCAAAGTGAATGGAGTTACTGGCCTGGGAGCGGTAGGAATTCACCGGGAATTGATGTCGCACGATCAGGCGACCCCCTGCCTCAGCGACCAGACGGGCGCCGATCCCATGCCGGTTGCTGGCCGTCCCGCGCAAACGAACCGCAACCCAGTTTCCTGCCGGAAAACGGTTCTCGAATATAAGGACCGCACCTCCTCCCGTCTGGCGCACGATCAGTTCCTCCCGCCCATCTCCCTCGAGATCGGCAGCGACACAGGCCCGGGCATCTCCATCGCTGTCTGCCCCGGTCAGGTGACTGATCTCAAGGAAGCTCTCTCCTCCCATACTGAGAAAAGCCCGGTTCCTCTCATAACTGCTCAGATTATTCTCCCAGTTGATCCTGAAGGGATCCTCCACCCAGAACTCTCCCAATGAAGGATCCGGGTCGCCAGGACAACTGGCAGTAGCTGAGCGGTTAAATGGTTGTGACACGACAACCTGCCAGAGACAACTTCAGCCATCGGGCTTGCCCCGTTCCTGGCTGATGAATCCTGCGGTCGCGTAGAGGTCAAGCCAGCCGTCATTGTTGAAGTCCGCCAGGCACGGTCCCCAGGCCCAACCAACCGCGTTTACTCCCATCGCGGTTCCAACCGGGGAGAATCGCCCTCCTTCCTGCCCGAGGTAGAGCTGACTCCCATCAACCAGTCGTTCGAGTTTCCGGACAACCTGCCTGTCATATTCGCCCGGGGGAATATTGCCCATGACCCGCTGCCCGGCCTTGGAATACATTTCCCCGATATAGAGATCGGAATATCCATCGTTGTTGATGTCCCCCGCTGTCATTCCCATTGAACCAAAATCGGTTGGCTTCTCGTTCAGTTCCTTCCCCTGGAATTGCCCATCCGGGCCATTGAGCAGCAGGATCCCGTCTCCAAACTCGTCGATTACATAAAGGTCCGGCCTCAGGTCATCGTTTGCATGGAACCAAACCGCGTTGCTGGTCGAACGCTGACCGCCATCGAGGGGGGGGCCATTGGTCACATCCTCGAATTGCCAGCCACCGGCATTCCGCAGCAACTGGTTGTTGGCCAGCTTGCCTGCCTTTCCGTCAATCCAGGATCCCGACTTGAACCCGCCTCCTGCTCCCCGGGTGACATAGAGGTCGACCTTTCCATCGAGATCGTAATCTGCCAGCGAAATCCCGGTGGGTTTCACCTGGGTTTTTTCCAGAACCTGCTCCCGGGTGCTGGCCTTGAATTCTTCCCGCGACATCCCGATCAGAAAGGAAGTCAGGTTGCTGCGCTCCGTGATGTCCTGAAAAAAGCGACCGTTCAGATTGCGATAGAGGCGGTAGCCATCCGGGTGATGGGCAATGCCGTGGATGAGATCCTCCCAGCCGTCGCCATCCAGATCGACAAAAGCCGCAAAGCCCCCTCCCAGGTGGCCACGTATGCCCAGGGCCTGCGTCCCTTCCCGAAACAATCCCCGCGGCTGGCCAACGAAAAATCGTGAACCCCGCATGTCGGTCACGAAGAGGTCATGGCGTCCATCGTTGTTGAAATCACAAAGGTAAACTCCACCCGTGTTCATCACCCTCCGGTTACGGGGCTCCTTCCAGTTATCCCAGAAGAGATCATTGTTGATTCCGCGCCCGGCAGCCACTTCGCTCATGAGCGGCTCCCTGACATGCCCAAGCACCACCCGTGTCACATCCATGGAGGCAAGCCACCCCGGGGCCGCCAGCCGCTCCTCGTTCAGGGCCGGGACTCCGAACTGAAAAAAGAGGGTAAGCTCTCCCCGGGATTCTGCCGGACCCTCTGCAAACACCTCGATCTTTCCAGTCCCGGACCAGGATCCCCCGGGGTTGTCCCGCTCCTCCGGAGAGAGCGTGATGACATGAGTCCGCAACGTGAGATCGGCGCGCCCGCTCTTATCGAGCTCCGCCAGCCTTTCGAGGATCCAGTCGGCAATCCCCTCCCGTTCGACACGCCGCGATTGACTGCTGTCAACCTCTTCACGCACCGCAAGGATGCCAGTCTGGAAGGATTTGCCTTTCCCGGCAGCCGGATGCAGTCCCTTGAACCCGGGAGCAAGGACATCAACCAACCTCTGGCGGTTCCGTGACTGCAAGGCTCCTGCAATCTGGGAAAACCCGATCTCCTTCAGGAAATTGGAACGATGCTCGGCATCCCATATGTAACTCCGCCCCTCTTCACTGATGAGCCTGAGCGGATCGTCCGGCTCCCGTGCCGCGCGATCGCTCTCATCCTTCCCGCTACAGGAGCAGAGGAGCAGGGCCACCACCCAGCAGGGTGCTGACCTTGCCGTGAAAAACTCCGCCATCGGTCCGTAGATCACCTCTTTTCCTCCGTTCCCCCACTCCCAGCCCGCCTCGGACAGTGGCCCGGCGATGTTGTCTCCGTTGTATTCGAGAGCGAGAGGCATTCCACTGACGATCTGCCCCGGTCACTCGAAACTTCACCCAACGAACCCGGTGCCGGGGTCCCTAAACTGCAACCCGCGAGGACGATGCGTCGGATGAGGCTGGAGGGGCTGGCCATTATGGAGACTAACAGTCACCCGACTCCCCCCGCAAGACCGTAGGCCCGGGACATCAACGCCCCGGAAAGAACCCCGTATCAGGGGTGACGGACCACCAACCCCTCTGTCTGAAGGGGGCAACAGGGTAAGATTGACCTCTCTCCATTCCATGATATGGTTCCCGCCGTGCTCCGCCGAATATCAGGTTCCGGATTTGCCATCGCGATGATCCTTCTCATCGCGCTGCGGATTCCTGCCTTCGCCTTTTGCGCATGCGACCAGCATGTCATTCTCAACAATGGCGCCTGCTGCCCGGAACAATCGGCCGCCCAGGCTCAGGAGTGCGATTGTTGTCCGTCCGAGACCGCTGCCAGGAACGAGCCCTGCCGGGACTGTGTGATCATTTTTTCCCTCGATCCCGGCGACTTCAACTGGTCTGCCGACAGTTCCCGGGCGAAGCTCGTTGAGGAAGCCCCCCCGGTGCTCCGGGCCGGTTTTCAGGACGATCTGCGCCCCGACCTTTCCCGTGTTTCTCTCCACGGTTCCATCCGTGGCTCTCCGCCCCTGGAACCGTTTCCGGTCCTCCTGCAGATCCAGGTCCTGAGACTCTGAGACCCGCGCGGCCGACAGCGCCAGTTGCTGTCGTGACCCCGATGTTCTGCTGCCCCCGGCAGCACTGCGCCCGCGCATTGACCGGTAAAACCCCGGTCTCCCCCCAGTCTCCAACCACAGGACCATTCCATGACCCTCGAGAAACTCACCTCCCTTCAGGATTCCAATCCGAAATCGCCTCCCTCCGGCGGGAGACGGCTGCCTGCCGCCCTCCTTCCCCTCGGCCTGCTCCTCGCCTTCCTGGTGATCTTCGGGCTGATGTTCGGTTCACGGCTCCTCCCCGTCACCGAAGTGCGCACCGCCCCCGTCATCGCGCTCCGCATCGCTGCCGGAAAGAACGAGGCGCCGGGTTCCGATTCCTCCGTTTCAGCTCCCGTCGCCCAGGGCGAGCTCCTCTTTCAATCCTCCGGGTGGGTCGAACCGGACCCCTACATCATCAATGTCCCCTCCCTCGTCAGCGGAGTGGTCAGGGAGGTGCTGGTCCTGGAGGGCCAAAGCGTCAAGAAGGACGACGTTCTCGCCACCCTGATCGATGATGACGCCAAACTCGACGTCCAGGGGGCCACCCACGCCATTGCCACTCTCGACGCCACCCAGGTCGCCCACTGCGCCCAGCTCCCGGTACTCAATGCCGAGATGCACGCCGTGCAGGAACGGATCGAATCCGAAAAGGCCCTGCACGCCGAACTGCTCGACACAGCCACCCGCCTGGCCTCGGTCCGGCCGGGAGCGGTATCCGCCCGGGAGGTCCGTCAGGCACAGCTCAAGGTTGACGCCCAGAAGGCGGTCATCGACGAAGCTAACGCAACCCTCGCCGGGGTGCTCGCCAAGATCAACAAGGTGGACCTCGAACGGATCGCGGTGAACGCGAGGATCAATGCCGCCCAGACCGAACTCGCCCGCAAGCAACTCGCCCTTGAGCGGACCGTGATCAAGGCTCCCGTCGACGGCATCGTTCTCCATCTCCACGCCGCACCGGGGAAAAAACGGATGCTGGAGAGCGCCGATCCCTCCAGTGCCCTCATCGTTGAACTCTACGAACCCGGGAAGTTGCAGGCCCGTATCGATGTCCCCCTCGCTGAAGCCGCCTCGCTGCAGGTCGCCCAGCCGGTCATTCTCACCACCGACCTCCTCCCCGACGTCAGGTTCAAGGGAGAAGTAACCCGCATCGTGGGCGAGGCCGACCTGCAGCGCAACACCCTCCAGACCAAGGTCCGCCTCCACGATCCCGACGTCCGCCTGCGTCCTCAGATGCTGGTGCGCGCCGAGTTCTACCCGGGCGCAAAAGCCGATTCCGAAACCGGTCCCTCCAGTGGCGGACAGCGCCTCGCCATCTTCGCGCCGGAGGAAGCCCTCTTCGATCGTTCGCAGAACTCGGCCCGGGCCTGGATCGTCGAGGACGGTCGCGCACGGCTGCGGACTCTCAAGGTGGGTTCCGGAGAGCGCGAGCAACACCTCCGTATCATCGACGGCCTTCGCCCCGGCGATCAGGTTGTCCTGCCCCCCTTCGGGGACCTGGAGGAAAACCAGCGCGTCAGAATCACCAATCCCTCCTGATTGCCGCGCTCGAGCAACACCCCCATTTTCACGTGTCCACCTCCCTCATCCAGATCCGCAATCTGACCAAGTCCTTCCGCAAGGGCTCCAACCTCATCACGCCCCTGGAGAACCTGAGCCTCGAAGTCGCCCGGGGCGAGTTTCTCGCCCTCATGGGACCATCCGGTTCCGGGAAGACCACCCTGCTCAATCTCATCGCCGGTATTGACACTCCCAGCAGCGGGGAACTCATCATCGACGCACAGGACCTCGGGACCCTTTCCCGCGCCGGGCTCACGAGGTGGCGTTCCCTGCATGTGGGCTACATCTTCCAGCTCTACCACCTCGTCCCAATCCTTTCCGCTTACGAGAACGTCGAACTTCCCCTGCTTCTGCAATCCCTCAGCCGCACCGAGCGCCGGACCCGGGTGGAAACCGCTCTCGAACTCGTGGGACTCTCCGACCGGTCCCACCACCGTCCCGCCGAACTCTCCGGTGGCCAGGAACAACGTGTCGCCATCGCCCGGGCCATCGTGCACGATCCCGGACTCCTCGTGGCCGATGAACCCACCGGAGACCTGGACGGAGAATCCGCGGGCTCCGTGCTCGACCTCCTCCGTTCCCTCTCCCGTGATCACGGCAAGACCATCGTGATGGTCACTCACGATCCCAGGGCCGCCGCGGTGGCGGACCGCACCCTTCACCTTGAGAAGGGCCGACTCGTCACTCCCGAACCGGCAAACCGATAACCAGGACCCCGGTCTCATGCTCTCCCTCGCGCTCAAGAACATCTTCCGGCATCGCCTGCGTTCCTTCCTCACCATGGCAGGGGTGGCGGCTGGCATGTTTCTGTTCACCGCGGTGGAAACCATGCAGCATTCCCTGGCCCGGGTCACCAGGGCCGGGGCCGACGACACCACGCTGGTCGTCTACCGGGAGAACCGCTTCTGTCCCGCAACCTCCCGCCTCCCGGAATACTACCTCCCCACCATCGAGAAGATCGAGGGCGTGCGCGAAGTCATTCCCATCCAGATCGCAGTCAACAACTGCGGGGCCAGCCTCGATGTCATCACCTTCCGCGGTGTCCCCGCCGAAAACCTGCGCCGCTACAACCCCGGCCTGAGCATGATCGCCGGTTCCTTCGAGAACTGGGCCAGACGCTCGGACGCCGCACTCGTGGGGCAGACCTTCGCCCAACGCCGTGGACTCAGGACCGGCGACAGTTTTGAGGCGGTCGGCATCAACGTCCACGTCGCCGGCATCATCCAGTCGGAAGAGAGCCAGGACAACAACGTCGCCTATGTCCACCTGCCCTTCCTTCAGCAGGCCTCCAACGTGGGACTGGGAACCGTCACCCAATTCAACGTCAAGGTCGATTCCGCCGATCTTCTCGACCCGGTGGCCCGGAAAATTGATGCCACCTTCCAGGCCGACTCACAGCCCACGGCCACCCGCCCCGAGAAGGCCTTCTTTGCCGAGACCGCCAAGCAGATGATCGAACTCATCGGCTTCACCCACTGGCTCGGACTGGGAGCGGTGGCCGCCGTCCTCGGACTGGTTGCCAATGCGGTCCTGCTCATCGTGCGCGGTCGCGTCAGGGAAACCGCCGTCCTGCAGGCCCTCGGGTTTTCCCGGTTTCGCATCGCCAGCCTTGTCACCACCGAAGGTCTGCTCCTCGGACTCCTGGGTGGAGCCCTGGGAGTCATCTCCGCTTTCCTCTTCCTGCATTGGCAATCCTACACCCTGGGCAATGAGGGTCTCACCCTCGCCATCACTCCCAGCCCGGCTGTCCTCCTCAAGGGTCTCCTGGTCGCATTTGTCCTCGGCCTGGGTGCCTCTCTCTACCCCGCCTGGCGCGCCTCCCGCCAGCCCCTCGTCGAATCCCTCAACACTGCCTGATCCCTGAAACTCCAGCCCTGGCTGGCTTCTCCCCATGCTCCCCATCACCTACGCCATCCGGAATCTCTTCCGCGACCCTGGCCGCCTCTTCCAGACGGTGGGCGGCAGCGCGTTGGTGGTCCTCCTCGTGATTGCGGCCATCGCCCTCAATCATGGTATGGAAGAGGTGCTGCAGACTTCCGGTTCGAGCACGAACGTGATCCTGGTGGGAGCGGGCAGCGAGGAGAGCGTGGAACGCTCTGAAGTCCATCTCGATGCGGAAGCCGCCGCCGCCACCGCCGTGCCCGGCCTGGCCCGTCCTCTCGGCAGCACCGCTGCCTCCGGTGAGATTGTCTACATGGCACCTCTCAAACTGGAGGGGGGGCAGGAGCAGCCTTCCCTCCTCCGCGGCGTCACCGAAAAGGCTCTCCTGGTTCACAACCGTGTCCGTCTTCTCGAAGGCTCGTTTCCACGACCCGGACAGGTGATGGTGGGGCGTCTCCTGCACCGGCGCTTCGGGGTTCCGGCCCATGACCTTGCCCCTGGCAAACGCCTCTCCTTCGGCAGGACCGCATTCACGATTTCCGGGGTCTTCGAGGCCTCCGGGACCGTCCTCGAATCGGAAGCCTGGTTCGACCGCAACGACCTTTCCACCCTCACCCAGCGCGACACCCTTTCCGCCATCTATCTTCGCCTCGACGACGCCGAATTCGACGATGTGCACGTCTTCACCCTCCAGCGGAACGATCTCGAACTCTCTGCCATCCGGGAGGACCGCTACTACGAGAAACTGAGCGCCTTTTACGCTCCCATCCGGGCCATGATCTGGATCACCACCGCCCTCGTCGGGGCGGGTGCCCTCTTCGGAGGACTCAACACCCTCTACGCCGCCTTCGCCTCACGCATCCGCGAGATGGCCACCCTGCAATGCGTCGGCTACACCCGGCGCGCCCTCCTTCTCTCCTTCATCCAGGAGTCTCTCCTCGCCACCCTCAGCGGCTCCCTGATCGCCTTCACCCTGGCGCTGGTTCTGCTGGATGGTCGCAGCATCCCCTTCTCACTCGGCACCTTCACCATCGAACTCACTCCCCCCATCATTCTCGCCGGACTCGCCACCGGGGTGGCCCTTGGAACACTTGGCACGCTCCCCCCCGCGCTGCGGTGTCTCAAGCCCTCCCTGCCCGTTGCCCTCCGCTCCTCCTGAACCACATACCATGCCATCCTGCTGCTCCAGATCCGAACCCGAACAACCGGACCAGTCCCCCTGCTGCGCCTCCGGGCGGAAGATCGACTGGCTCTTCTGGGCCTGTCTGGTGGTGGTCGCCGCAGCCTACCTTGCCCAGTTGTTCTTCCACCACTCCCTCGACGGCTCCCGGCTTGGAGCCTTCACCCTCGGAGCCTTCGAAATGACGAACAGGATGTGGTGGGGCATCCTCTTCGGGGTCGTGGCGGTGGGCCTGCTCGGGATGATCCCGCGCGAATTCATCACCGCTATCCTCGGTCCCGGCGGACGCTTCTCCGGCATCCTCCGCGCCTGCGGGGCCGGACTCCTCCTCGATCTCTGCAACCACGGCATCCTGATGGTGGGCATGAAACTCTATGAACGGGGCGCCTCTCTCGGCCAGGTCTTTGCCTTCCTCATCGCCAGCCCCTGGAACTCCCTTTCCACCACCCTCATTCTCATTGCCCTCATCGGCCTCCCCTGGACCCTCATCATCATCGCCCTTTCCGCCGTGATCGGCATAACCACCGGGCTCATCGCAGAGTTCCTGGTGCGGACCGGCGCGCTTGCTCCCAATCCCCACCAGAAGAACCTGCCCCCCGACTTTCAGTTCTGGCCGAATGCCAGGCACCGTTACAGGGCTGCCACCTTCAACCTCGCCTTTTTCCGGGGACATGCCAGGCGCGCCCTGGCGGAGTCCCGCATGATCGTGCGCTGGATCCTCCTGGGTGTCATTCTTGTCGCAGTCCTCCGAGCCACCTTTGTAGACCCCTCGGCCTTTGCCCGGTGGTTCGGGCCAACGGTGTCCGGCCTCGCTCTCACCTTTCTCGCCGCCACTGTCATCGAGGTCTGCTCCGAGGGCTCCAGCCCCGTGGCTGCCGATCTTCTCACCAGGGCAGAAGCACCCGGGAATGGCTTCGCCTTTCTCATGGCCGGCGCGGCCACCGACTACACGGAGGTCCTGGCCCTCCGTGAGACCACGAGATCCTGGAAACTCACCCTCGCCCTTCCCCTGCTGGCCTCTCCCCAGATCCTGATCGTCGCCTGGCTCCTCAACCAACCACTGCCTCTCTAGACCATTCAACCACAAGCTACCAATTCAACCCAAACGACATGAACATGAAATCCAGTTCCCTCCTCCTCACCATCCCACTCTCCCTCGCCCTGATGTCCTGCGACCGCAGCAACAGGGATGCGGGCAAGGACCAGGGGCCGAATGACTCCGCTCCGCACGCCCTCTCCGCCGTTCTTCTCACCGAACCCCCGGAAGGTGCCGTCACCATCACACAAGCCCGTCAGAACCCGACCCCGGGAACCAGGGTCATCCTCTCCGGCAAGGTCATGGGCAACGAGAGCCCGATCATCGGGTCCCGCGCTCTCCTCACCCTCGGTGATCCTACCAAGCTGACCTCCTGTGACCTCATTCCCGACGACCCCTGCGAGACGCCCTGGGATGTGTGCTGCGACGACCCGGATCTCATCACCGCCAGCATCGCCACCATCCAGGTCCTCGACGCCCAGGGCAAACCCCTCAAGGCCGGATTACGGGGACTGGGCGGCCTGAAGGAGCTCAGCTCCCTTGTCGTGGTGGGGGAGGTGGCGGAGGGATCCAACCAGAACAACTTCCTGGTCAACGCCACCGGCATCCACGTTGCCATGGCGGAAGCCACCGGGGAAAACGCGGCCAAACAGTGATCAGGACCACCTCCATCCTCGCGCTTGTTTCTGCGCTTCTCGTCTCCTGTGCGCAACACCGTGCCCGGCAACAGCCCCGGGAAGTGTTCCAGCGCGGAGAGGAGTGGAAGCATGCGCCCTCCTGGGCCAGTGCCTCCCTGCGTCAGGACTGGTGGAAGTCCTTCCGCAACTCCCGGCTCAATTCCCACCTCGCCACCGCGCTCGCCCACAATCCCGGGCTCCGTGTCCTGGGCACCCGTCTGGAACGTGCCCGCGCCCAGACCGGCCAGGCCCGTGCCGCGGCCTGGCCATCCATCAATCTCGGCAGTGGCCTCGTCTTCGGCAACGAACAAACGCGCATGACGCGGTTCTCGCCCACCGATCTCGAACCATGGGCCAGCACCGGGTCCGTTTCATGGGAACTTGACCTCTTTGGACGACTCCACGCCGGCACGCGATCCGCCCGGGAAGCCGAGCGGGCCGCCTTCTGGGATCTCCATGCCGGGCGCCTGCTCGTGGCCTCCAAGGTGGCCGACGCTCACTTCCGCATCCTGCGTCTCAACCAAGAGCGTAACCTGATCGCCGATTCCATTGTGGCCAACAGGAAAATCGTGGGGGTCTGGCGGGAGAGAAGAAAGGCCGGCCTGCTCTCCGACACCGAACTGCTCCGGCACGAAGCCGAACACGAAAGTCTCACGCGCACCCTTCTCGATCTTGACCGCTTGCGTGGCCTTGCGCACCTGCAACTCGAGACCCTCTGCGGGGGAAGCTCCCTGCCCCGCACCTCCAGTCACCTCTCCGACGTCCGCATACCCGCCCTGCCCACGCGCACCACCTCCGCGGTCATGACCAGGCGCCCCGATCTCCTGGCAGCGGAATCCCGGGTGCGCTCGGCCTTTCAGCTCGAGGAATCGGCCCGCCTGCACCTTCTGCCTTCCCTCACTCTCGGCGCGGGAGCAAGTGGCGAAAGCGCCTCCCTCCTCTCCGGGTTCCGCGAGTGGACCGCCTCCGTCGGTCCCCGGCTCGACATTCCCATTTATGATCCCCGGCGTCTTGCGTCAGTGGATGTGCACCGTGCCGCCACCGATGAAGCAGCGGCGCTCTACCGCCGCAAGGCCCTTCTTGCCTTCCAGGAGGTGGAAGGATCCTACCTCAACCTGGCCAGCCGGCACCGCCAGCTGCAGGTCGCCCAACGTGAAGTGACGGCCCTTGAAAAGGCTCGCAAAAACACCCTGGACACCTTCGAGAATGGCATTGTCTCTCAAATTGAACTCCTCGAAAGCGAGCGGCGCAGTCTTGAGGGAAAACGACAGAGACTGGCCCTCCGACACGCTCTCCTGAGGGATCATCTCGCCCTCATTCGCGCCCTGGGAGGCGGCTAGGACACCCCCGAATCCCCATGAATTCCCATGAAAACAGGGTCTTCCCTCCCCCTCACACCCCGCTGGGTGGTGGAAATCCCCTTGTCGAAAGGAAACTCCAAAAGTATCTTGCGAGCGTGCGCCGTGTGTCCAACACGCTCCTTCTCTTCTGCCTCTCGGCTGGCTTACTCCTGCCGAACGCCCCGGTGCGTGCCCACGAAGTGACCTGTCACGGCGACGATTGCGCAACCGATCTGGTCATTGATCACCACGAGGTGACACCTCCCGCCGAGTGTCCCTGCGACCATGATCACGACCCTGCTCCCGGGGAGGATGTTCCCCTCGACCAGGATGACACCAGCCCTCAGGACCAGCATGGAAAGGATGGCTGCCCTCCTCACGGTCACGAGCATCACCATCATCACTGCGTGTGCACGGCAGTGAGCACCTGGGGCATCATGGACGAGAGCAGCCTCGCCCTGCACCCTCCCTTCACAGCTCATCTTCTCACCGCAGGTGAGCAGATGTTTGTTCCGGACCCGCCGGTCACCTTGCTCGACCGGCCTCCCTGTTGCTAGCGGACCCCGGTCCGTCCGACCCTCCATTCGCGGCACGCTCGCGTGCGGGATCACCCTGCCTCGACAACAGGAACTCCGCCTGCGAACTGACCGGGAATTCTCCCTTCATCCCATCATCTTCGGGACTCCCTCCGGCAGCGCCTCCATCTCCATTTCCACCTTCCTCCTCATGAACAGACTCTTTCTCCTCACCATCACTGCCGTCGCCCTGACGGTCTCCGGCCTCGTCACCGCCCGGGCCTCCTCCGGCCTGATCGTGACCTTCGACAACATTCCCCACCGTGTCCGTCGCGACAATCCGCACCTCGCCGCGGCCCGCCTGCGCATCCAGGAGGCCATCGGCCGCATGCAGCAGGCCGGACGCCGCAGCAACCCCGAACTGGAAGGCGGCTTTGCAAGAAACGGAACACGCGAGGGCTCCCTTGAGATCGCCCTCTCCCAGCGCTTCCCCATCACCAACCGCCTCCAGCTCGAGAGAAACATCTCCGCCATTGAATTGAAGGCCGCCGAAGCGGAGGTCAGGGAGGTGGAACGACTGCTGGTCGGCGAGGCTCGCCAGGCACTGGTCGAAGTCCTCACCTTCCGGCAACGGAGGTCCCTCCTCAAGCAACAGGCCGCGGTCTCAACCAAACTTGCCGAATTCATCGGGCAGGCCGCCGAGAAGGGAGAGGAATCTCCCATCGACGCGGGCCAGTCCAGGCTGGAAGCTGCGCGTTACTCCAACGAGATCCGCCAGTTGCAGGCCAACGAGACCGCTGCCATCACGACAATCAAGCCCCTCCTCGGCATGAAAGTCAGTGATGTCCTCAATGTGAGTGGCACTCTTCCTGCGGCCACCCTGCCCGGCCCTTCCCTCTCACCCGACCGGCGTCCCGACTACCAGGCCGCCCAGCTCGCCGCCCGTGCGGCTGCCGAGAACATCGAACTGGAAAAGTCGCGGCGCTACGAGGA
>DLRK01000209.1:536-25452 GCA_002501065.1 Akkermansiaceae bacterium UBA7890 | reverse complement strand
AACCGTGCTCTCACCCGGGCCGAGCTGTGGGAGATTTACGCCGAGGGCCGCTCCAACGCCAGATCGCTCGGGGACATCATCGCGACCAGAACCCCCGAAATCGAACTTGAGATCACTGCCATCGCATTCACCGCACCCGATAAAATAGCACTGACTTTCAACGGCAGACCCGGAGGAACGCTTGCCCTGTTTGCCTCAAATGATCTCAAGGACTGGATGGAGATTGACGACAGCGTAACCGCAGCGGGTCTGGGTTCCATCCACGAGTTCTCTGATCCCGGGGCCCCTTTACAACCTCTCCGTTTCTACCGGTTGCAGGAAGTCGATTAGAGACAATCCCCTGCTTCAAGGCATTGGCATTATTGGAAGCAAAGTGTTCGATGCCAGCCAGGGATGCTCCAAAAGGAGAACTTCCTGCTGGAAATGTGACCCAGACCTCCTCTTCCCTTCTTCCACCTTGACCCTGTCCGCAACCCGCAGCCAAGCTTCCCCCAATGAGGGATCAAGGCCGGATTTCACTCCCTTCCGCCTCTGGGACCGCCACCCTGGGCAGTCCCAGCAAGAGAATTCCTGACAGTGATCCGATGAAAGGGGCGCCGATGTGCGTTGCGATTGCTTTGGGGATGGGGTTGCTCGCCGGGAGTCTGCAGGCTGCTCCAGACGTCAAGCATGTCTTTCTGGCCGTGGACAACGGCAAGGGCGAACTGCGTTACGTCAATCAACCGGATCCATCGAAGAATTGGACGGTCAAAACGGCTGCGAAGCCTCGGGATCTGCGCCTTTCAGAAGATGGCAAGCGCGTGCTTCTGAGCGTCAACGACGGGGCGATCGAATATGAGATTACCACCGGCAAAGAGACCGGCTTCAAGATCAGCGGTCACACGGGCATCCAGTCAGCGCAGAAGCTGGAGGACGGCAACTATCTTCTGGCGACAGGTGGTTCGATCATCCTCTGTGACAAAAATGGCAGGGCGTTACGGAAGATTCCCACGGTCAAGGGGGGGAGTCGCCCCTACATTCGTCTCCTCACCGTCACCAAGGACAACACGATTCTCTACAGTGCGGCCAACCCCAAATCAGTGATTGAGATTGATTTTGAGGGCAGGTTGCTGAAGCAGATCAAGCTGCCGCAAACAGGCTACAAAGCGATCAAGCTTGAAAACGGCAACATCCTTTCCTCCACCGGTGATACAGGTGCGGTTCTTGAACTCAACGACAGAAACCAGACCGTCCGCACACTGGGAGGCGTTAAGAACTTTCCTGAATTAGCGCTGACGTTTTGTTCAGGTTGGAGCCGACTTAAGAACGGTAACGTGGTCGCCACCAGTTGGCATGGACACGGTTACAAAGGCAAGGGGCCGCACCTGATCGCCTACACTCCGGACAACAGGGTCGTCTGGACCTGGAGCCATGCTGAAGTCAAGCAGATCACCAATGTCCTGGTGATCGAATAAAGTCATTCCATGTGGCGCGCCTCTTCCATTTTCCTTTTGGTCATGATCTTCATGACACGATTCGGCGCGGCGCAAGACAGGTCTTTGCCGATTCACGTGCGCGTTCAGAACTTCACGGTCAACCCGTCCTCCGGACCCGTCGCCAACATCAAAGTCACGAACCTTCACGAAGGCTCTTTCGTCGGCCGCTTGCGCGCGACGTTTCCCGAGGGATGGACCACCACTCAGAAAGAACACGTTTTCAATCTCAAGTCCGGGGAAACCAAGACGCTGCCCTTCGCCATCGAAAAAGCGCGTGACATCGATGAAAATCGTTACGTTGTAAAAGTCACCGTCGAGAGCGGACAGAAGTCCTGGAACCTCTCCCAGAAGGTGTTTTGTGCCAGTGCACCCTATTTCAAACCCGTGATCGACGGAAATCTGGACGAATGGAAGGATTCCATCCCAATGACCTTTGGGACCAAAGGCAGACAGACGATTGTTCGCGGTTATTGGAATCGCCGCAATCTGTGCCTGGCGGTGGAGGTTGAAGAAAAGGCCTTGCAGCCGATCTCCGGTGGAAAGGTGTCCGATGCGGTTCAGTTTTCTCTTGCCGATCTTGATGCCGTGACGCCGATGAAACTAGATGGCCTGTCGCAGCGAAATGAAGTTCTGGTGGTGCCTGAGGGGAACGACAGGGGATCCTGCTACACGTTGATCAAACCGGGCGAATCGATGAAGTTCACACAAATCGTGCGTCCATTGGCTTCCCTTCGGATCGAGAAGGCCAGCGTTGCGGTGAGGCGCAAAGAGGGGCGAACCGCTTACGAGCTTTCAATTCCCTTCAAATCAATTCCCCCCATCCGTGGCGTGGCGGGTCGGGAAATCTGTTTCTCCCTGCTGGTGCATGACTCCGAGGGAGCGGGTGTTCGTGACCTGGGCAGCGTCATGAATCTGCCCGGGACCGTTCGTTCGTCTCTGGCGTGGAGCCGCTTTTCCGGAATGGCTGATCACAAGATCACGCCTTATGACAATAAGATAGAATTCGGTTTCTGTTCATCAATTCACTAGAGAGAAAGGGAGTATCGATATGTTTCTGAAATTAATGAGAATGGCGCTGGCGACAGTGCTGGTTTTGACTTGTGGCGTGCCGGCGATGGCGGCGAAGACCGTCTTCGCCACCGCGGCCGCGGAGAATGAGGACCCCTTTGCCGCCGGCAAGGCAGCCGCGACCAGACTCAAGGCAAAGATGGGCAACGTGGCACCCAAGGCGGTGATCGTCGTTGATTGCTTTGAGGACAAACCCAACAAGCAGAAGATGATTGACGGCGTTGCTTCGGTGCTGGACAGGGAAATCCTATGCGGGGGCTCCGTCTACGGCGCTTTCACGCAGGACGGCACCCTTGATCTTGATGCGGTGACTCTCCTTGGCATCGGCGGCACCGGCGTGGACGCGCGAATGGCCCTGGTCGACAAGATGGGCACGACCGGCTTATCCATGGAGAAGGATGAGAAAAAGCTGAGCACTGCACTCAACGCCGCTGGCGCCAGACTCGCCAAAAGCCTGGCTGGTTCGAAGGGTTCCATGATGATCCTGATGGGCGATGCGCACAGCCCCAAGAATCAGTTTCTCATTGGTGGCGTCCAGTCCGTGCTGGGCAAAACGCTTCCGATCACCGGTGGTTCGATCAACAAGAACGCCGGTCAGAACTGGCTCTACTACCAGGGCGCCCTCTACAACGACGCCGCTTTCGCGTTGATGTTGAAAGGTGATTTCAAGGTAGCCCAGACCGGTCGTCAGGCCAAAAGCAACGACGCGGTCATCGCTACGGCCAGGGAGGGCTCTGCCGCCGCCCTCAAGAAACTCGCAGCAACGCCACAGGTGGTGTTTGCCTACAACTGCGCCGGTCGCATGGGCAAGCTCAAGAAGGTGGGCGATGAATTGACCGCCATCAAGTCTTCCCTCGGTAACGAATCGGTAGTTTTCGGTTGCTACTGTGCCGGTGAGTTCGGTCCGGCCGACGCCGCCAATATCAAAGACGATGGCGTTTCCTACGGTCGCGGCTGGCACGTGATGTTTACGCTGATCAAGTGACGGCAGCCCCGGCTCAATGCCTCAGCCATGAAAGGCTCGCTCCTACTTCGCGCCGTAGTCGTTCCCTGCCTGGCTCTGCTCGCATGACTTGACCCATGCTTCCAGTGCGACGCGCATCTGTTCGACCCTCTGTGGCTGGCTGCTGGCAAGGTCGCTCTTCTCGAAGGGGTCCGCGGCCATGTCGTAAAGTTCGTATTCCGTGTCCTTGCCCTTGCGCCGCAGCAGCTTGTAGCGATCGTTTTGTAGAGCACGCCAGCCTTTGGCGGCAAAGCCAACCGGGTTCATGCGTTCAAACGGTTCGCCGCGAATCAACTTCATCACGCTCACGCCGTCGTAGGGGCGGGCGGGCATCGGCATGTTGATCATTTCCAGGATCGTGGGAAACAGATCGGTCGTGACCACCATGGCTTTTTCGACCCGAGGCTGCTTGACCACGGCGGGCCATTCCAGAATGCCCGGCACACGCACACCACCCTCATAGAGGTTGCCTTTGCTCCCTCGGAACGGCCCCTTCGAACCGGGTCCCTGGGCATTGTCAAGATCGCCCTTGAGATTCGGGCCGTTGTCGCTGCAAAACCAGAGCATGGTATTGTCGCCGATCTTGAGTGTGCGCAGTTCGTCGCGCAGGCGTCCCATGGCCGCGTCGATGGCGGTCAGGTTCGAGTAGTAGACCCCCTTCTTGCCTTCCGCAGCATACAACTGCTGATACTCCGGGATCATGCCAAGCGGGTTGTGAACCGCATGGAAACAGACGAAGGCAAAAAAGGGTTTATCGGGTTGCTGGGCGCTTTTGCGGATCCATTGCAGCGTTCGGTCCATCACTATTGCCGAGTCGTCTCCAGTGATGCCTTCGGATTCCGGGACGTAACGACCGTTGTGGTAGTAGTGATGATCCCTGCCAAATTTGCCGTTGTACGGGTTGTGGGTCGGCAGTACGTTACGCGTCGTAAACCATTCGTCGAATCCGGCGAGGCCCGGGTGCATGATGTGGGCCGGGTCCTCTTCGTTGACGATGTCGCCGAGGTGCCACTTGCCAAAATGGCCACTGGTATAGCCGGCGTCCCGAATCGCCTCGGCCAGCGTGATCTCTCTGGCAGGCAGGTGACCGCGTCCGGAAGCGATGGGCCCACCGATGCCCATTCGAAGATTGTTGCGACCGGTCAGTGTCCCGGCGCGGGTGGGGCTGCACATCGACGCGTTGGCGTAGAACCGCTCAAAGCGGATACCGTGGCTGGCCATTTTGTCGAGGTGTGGCGTTTTGACGATCTTGTGCCCGTAACACGCCACATCGCCCCAGCCCTGATCATCGGTCATGCAGATGATGATGTTCGGCTTGGTCGGCGCGGCGGCGCATCGGAGTGGGCTCAGGAGAACCGTGGTCAGCGCAAAGAGAGTCAGGATGGCTCGGTGCATATTTCGAAGTGTTGCTGTGCCAGTGCTTATTGTATTTGTTGCGACTGTATGGATTGCGGGAATAGTTACGGTAATTGCTGCGGCCTTCGGGGCCGCCAGTTCCAAGCAATCCAGGAAGGTAAATAGATCATCACCATCCCAAAAACAACATTCGGTCCCCGAATAACCATCCAGGAGCTCTTTCAAGGGGATTCCAGAGAGTCGATGCCTTTAATCCGCTCATCGCAACGGATGGAACCGCAAGAAGATTCAGGAAAGCTCGAGAATCAGACCAGTAATCACTCGCGCGGATCGTAGACCTTACGGCCTTCCCGGATAGCGGCACGGCTTCTCTCTTCCATGGCTTGACGCGCCTGGTACTTTTCCTCGCGCCATTGGTCGAGCGGGCAGGGTTGGAATCCTGCGGCATCTGCTTCCGGCCGTTTAAGCAACAGCTTCTGGCCTGCCTGGATGATGGCGAGGGCTTCCTGGTAGTCCGGGGTTCTGGTGGAAAACCTCGTCAAGACAGGGCTGAGCTCCGGACGGTCGAAGCTGATCTGGGGACCGCGGTTGCCCCCGTGGCTTGCGAACCGACGCAAGGGCACCGTGGTCAACTGTTCCAGTCTCTCCAGTTGCCGGTTATCCAGGGGAGAGCGTCCAGCCAGATGTGCCGGGTAGGCGCTGGCGTAGCTTGGATAGTAGGGAGCGTTGAGGTCGATCCAGGTAACGATGCGGTCGAACTCCTCGCTGGTGAGCTTGACCCCGTAATGTTCCTGCCGGAGAGCCGAAACCAATTTGCTGGCGTGCGATCCCCAGGCATAGGCGGATTGCGTTTGCGGCGGTCCGGCACCGATCGCCCGGACAAATCCTCTGCGCCAAAGTTCGTTGTAGGAAACGTTGAACGCCAGACCGCGATCAGGTGCGAGGTTCAGCACGCCCTCCGCCTCCTTGCCGAAGTCGTGGCAACGGACACAACGTTTGTTGAACACTGGCTGCACTTCGGCCAGGTAGTTGAACAGGCGCGGCGCACCGTGCCAACCTTCCAGTTGACTGGCTCGACGTCGGCTCGCCCGGGAGACATTACCGGATTGTGTGAAAGCGGCTTTCCGGTGGTCTTCGTGACATCCGATGCAACTGGCCTGTTCGCCTGACTGGACCATGGTGCCGCTGCGCATCGATTGGACCATCATGCCGTCTTCATCAAGCAGTTGGAAGTAGACGAACTTTTCCGACGGCACCTTGAAGTAAGCCGACCCGTCCTCGTCGACCGGCACGGTGCCCAGGATGCGTTTGTTGCCGAAGTCATGCCAGTTCATGGCGGGCGCCTCCTGGCCCTGCCCGCCCCAGGCCGGGCTGGTCCAGAAGCGTTTTTCCGGAGATTCCACCACGCGCAGGGATTTGACCGCACCTCGTTTCACTCCGTCCATATGGGTGCCCTGGTATACATCGTGCACGTAAAAGGAGCCTTCCCCGTTCTGGTAATCACGGCGTTTGGCAACCAACTGTGGACGTGGCTTGGGACCGAGCGGCATGGGATCGTAACAGCCGGGTCCCTCAACATGCAGCAACGTTTCGTTGCCGAACGTATCCAGCAAATAGAGCCCCATCTGCTCCCCCTTGCCGGTCAGGCGTGCACAAAGAAAATACTGTGCGCTCAGTGGATAGGGATCCTCGTATTTGGGCTTCACCCCGGTGAAAGCGTCGAAGATGTGGTTGCCGATCCGTTTGACCCGGTTGATGGCGTCGGAGGGCCAGGTCCGCAGAACCGGCATGCGTCCGTCCATTCCCAGACCCGGATCGATGATGGCCAGTGCGCCCCAGGGTCGGTCATGGCAGGAGCTGAAGATGCAGATGGCTCGGTCGGTGCCGGGAATGATTCGCGCATCGAGCACCGCCCCGGGAGAGGCGGTGTTGTTGCCCCAGAAGAGCGCATGATTGGAGCCATCCGGGTTCACGGTCCAGAGCCCCTGGGCATCGCCGAAATTGCGATCCACATATTCCCATCGGTCGTAGAGAATGCGCCCGTCCGGCATCAGGGCGCCATGGCCTTCGAAGAGCGTGCTCTTGCCGATCTGGTGTATGTTGGCCCCATCGGCATCCATGCGGAACAGATTGGCCATGATGTGGCGGTTGCACATGCAGTACTTGGGCTCACGCGTGGATGTGAAAGCAATGCTGTCGTCCGGCAGATAGAGCGGATCGAGGTCATCCACTTCCTTGGCGAAAGTCAGTTGCTTCAGGTTCGATCCATCGTGATTGATCTCGTATATGTGGTAGCTGTCCCGGAAATTTCTGCGCATGGAGAAGACGATTTTCTTTCCGCTGAAGTGGATTTCCGGATCCCGGACCACGCCCTCCGGAACGTCGACCAGGGTCTTCACCTGAGCGCTTTTGCCAAAGTCGATGACCTTCAATGCGCCGCCTCCGGTGAAGGCTCCGTTGTTGTATTCATGCCTGGCGCTTGGGAAGAAGGTGGCGGTGTTGTGATGATCCCGGCGGTATTGCTTGCGCACCACAAACAGGAGTGGTTGATCTTTGACCAGTGGGTTGGCCAGCAGGGCCTCGCGTTTCAGATCTTCCAGTTCGGCCTGGAGGTTGTCGCGCTCCTTTGCGGTGGCCGTTGCGAGTCGCTTTTCCAGTTTCTCACCACGCTGCAGCCAGTTTCTGCCCCCAGGATATTGCTCGGCGTAGGAATCGACCAGGTCCCACACGGCCTTGCGCCAGGACACCGGTTCCCCGGC
Source organism: Akkermansiaceae bacterium UBA7890 (assembly GCA_002501065.1). Taxonomy (GTDB): domain Bacteria; phylum Verrucomicrobiota; class Verrucomicrobiia; order Verrucomicrobiales; family Akkermansiaceae; genus Roseibacillus_B. The sequence continues at coordinate 17,791 of DLRK01000209.1, read as the reverse complement.
CAACGCTGAGCAGGCCAGGAGCAAGCCCGCCACCGTTAACCCTCTGAAAGTATTCAACCACTTCATCACACTTGACCCGTTTACGTCACATTCTCCACTTCAGGAAATCCAGTGAGTGCCTTGAATCCAGGAACCCCAGTCCATTCCTTGTCTTCAGGTTCAGGGTGACCCTCATCACTTGCCGATGGCATTGGGTTCCCCGCAACCCCACCCTGTTGCCTTGAGTTGTTCGAGCAGGAACCCGCGCATGGCCACAACCGTGGCACCCGCTCGCATGAAGGCCACGCCGTCCTCGATCGACGCCACGCCGCCCGAAGCCTTGATCCCTACCTGTTCTCCCACGGTCTGTTTGATCAGGGCGATGTCGTGCAGGGTGGCACGTCCCTCGGCGAATCCCGTGCAGGTCTTGACGAAGGATGCCCCGCTGTCTGCGACCAGCTTGGCAGCAGTGACCTTTTCGCTTTCGGACAACACTCCGATTTCAATAATCACCTTGAAGGGCACGTTGAACGGTTTGGCCACCGCCACCACTTCGTTGATGTCCCGGATCACCTTACCGTAATCCCCGGCTTTGAAGGCGCCGATGTTCATGACCATGTCCAGATCGGTGGCGCCGCGTTTCAACCCTTCCTCCGCCTCGCAGCATTTGACGTGTGTTGTGTTGCCACCGCAGGGAAAACCGACCGCGATCTGGGCCAGCACCCCGGAATCCTTCAAGGTATCCACCAGGACGCCCAGGTGATGGGGAAACGCTACCACCGCCCTGAACCCGAATTGACTGGCGGCCATGCAGGCCCTGCGCACATCCTCTTCCGTGGCCACCACCGTGAGCGCTTCAGAATAGTCGATCGCCTCCACCAGTCGGGCAATTTCCTCTTTTGATATACCAGGTATTTCTTGCGCTTGTGTCATGGCTGATCAATGAACAGACAATAATGCCTATCTAGAAGAGGGGAATCCGGGGCAAGGGCAAACGGGGTTACAAATTGAATCCTTTGATTTGCCCCAAGTGCGGCAGCCAAATGGAAATCATCAGTTTCACCGACCGCCCCAAAAGCGATCCGCAACAAGTGGACAAAGATCGCCAGCGGGCGAGATCACGGAGCGCTTCTCTGCCATTGTGGCGCAGTCACGCAAAGCAGTGATTCTGACAAGAGGCACAACCGGCGACCGCATTGAATCTTCTGGGCTGCTTGGTGAACCGCCTGCCGTGGCCCCAACTGGTCGAGGGCGGCCGCAGCGAGAATGGCGAGATCTTCATGGTGCAGGCCGGGACACCATTCCATGCCATCCTCCGGTTTCTTCGATTGCATTCCCTAGGGATCTCCGTCGAGAAGCCACGCCAGGTTAAAGCTGGCCATCCAGTCTTTGCCGGCCAGGAGATAGATCATGCCTTCGCTTGACGTTCCCCTGCGGCCAGCAGCCAGCCAGGTGTAGTTGCCGGGACCCTTCTTGATCAGCCGTTGCACGGGCCAGTTCTTGCCGCCGTCGAAGCTCACCCACACCGTAATGTCGGTGCGGGTTTCGCGACTGCCCGGCGTGCTGAATAACAGGATGTCACGATCGTCGCAGGGCAAGCGGAGCAACCCGGCCTTGCATCCGTAGACATCGGGTGGGCCGTCGAAGAGTTCATCGTCCTCGTGTTCGTCGACCCAGGTCTGCCCTCCATCGTGGCTATAGGCGATACGACGGTTCCCAGGTCGCATGTGGGTGCGCGAGTTGTGGTAGATCGTTCCGTCCTTCAACTCGACCAGTCCCGATTCGCCGGTTCCCCGGATGGGAAACGGTTCCGACGAATTCCAGGTCCTGCCACGGTCATCGCTGTAGAGCGCCATGGCATAAAGATCGTTGAAGCGAGTCCTGTTCTTGCCCTTGTTGAGATACTCCACGAAAACCCGGGCCGGCATCAGGAGGCGTCCTTTCCTGGAGCCGTACTTGATCGTGACACCGGGATCACACGCACCGTTGGTGGCGGGCATCCAACCGTCCCTGCCCGGCTTGATAGTCGTGTCTTCCATCTTCCAGGTCTTCCCGTGGTCCCTGCTCCGGAAGAGTTTTTGCGCCGTCTTGAGAGTCGTCAGAAACACCATGATGTCGCCGGTTCCTTCATCGACCATGACATTGCCCAGGTTCGTCCAGTTATTGTTCGGGTAGCGACCATCGTCGCTCATGTCACCGTCGACCTTGATCGTGGCACCTACCTTCGCCTCCTCGCTCCAGGTCTTTCCGCCGTCCTCGCTACGCTTTACGGTGATGTATTTTGGCTTCTCCGGGGGGGCGTTGTGGCCCTTGAAGATCAGCACCGAGCCATCCATGGCGACGACGATCTGTCCGATGAGAACCTCTTCTTCCCAGATTTCGAACAAGGGCTTCTTCCCGGCGATTTCTTTCGGCAGGTTCCTTGGGATCTCCTGTGCAACAAGTGATCCGGTGAGCAATGTCAGGAGAGCGAGCACCATTGGGGCCCGGGCTCGTTTCGGGAATGGTCTCGAATTGGTTGTCTTCATGAGTCCGTATGTGTCCTGCAGTTTAGTGATGAGGGTGCTTTCTACTCGTCCGTTGCCCGTTTCATCTCAACGAGCCCCTTCTCGCGGCGCCCCTTGAAGGAAAGCATCCTCCGGATCATGCCCAAGGACGCAAGGAGGGACTCAGCCTCAGCCGGGTCCCTCAAATATATTACAAGAATAATGTCCCCCTTAGCGTATTCTTCTTGTAATGAAACCAACCCGCTAAGGGAAGGAACAAAGAAGAGCCAGGCTCAGCATCACCAGTAATTGCAAGCTCGGCCTGCCCCGCATTTATCCCAGGTCCTTGATTTCAACTAACTCCGCAGGGTCAATCCTGCCAAGTCAGGCGAAAACCCAGAACTGAACCCAAGCATGTCGTGACTGCCCCGAGCTTTTTCCGCTTCCTATTTTTCCTTGTTGTTCCCCTTCTCGCGAAGGCCGGCGACTGGCCGACTTGGCGCGGACCGAACGGCAACGGCCAGAGCGACGAGCAGGACGCCCCTGCAAAGTGGTCTGCTACTGAAAATGTCTCATGGAAAGTCGCCTTGCCCGGGCCAGGAAACTCTTCCCCAATCGTAGCGAAGGGAAAGGTATTCGTGACACAGGCCACCGAAGACGGAAAACGACGTGCCCTGCTCTGCTTCGACCGCAGGACGGGAAAAAAACTCTGGGAACGAGCAACTTCATTTCCCGGAAAGGAACCCACCCACAAGACGAACCCCTATTGCGCAGCATCGCCCGCCACGGATGGCAAAGTGATCGTCGTCTCCCACGGATCGGCAGGCCTGGTCGCCTATGACTTCGAGGGAAAGGAAATCTGGCAGCGCAATGATCTCGGTCCGCAGCGCCACATTTGGGGCAATGCGTCCAGCCCCCTGCCCTACGGCAAGACATTCATCCAGCTCTGGGGTCCTGGCCCCGTGGTCTTCATACTTGCAGTCGATTCCTCCACAGGGGAAACCGTCTGGAAACATGACCTGCCTGAAGCTCGAGGCAAGGACGAGAAACACTGGTTCGGAAGCTGGAGCACGCCCGTCCTGCGAAACAACCATGGCCGCGACGAATTGCTGCTTGGCTTGCCTAAGAAGTTGGTTGCCTTCGACCCGCAGACGGGCAAAAAAATCTGGTGGTGCAACGGTCTCGGCGACCTCGTCTATAACAATGCCGCAATCACGGGCGACTACGTCATGGCCACATCGGGCTACGGCGGCCCCGCTCTCGGCGTTAAGGCCGGCAAGGATGCCTCGGGCGATATCACATCTCAGCGACTTTGGGTCACCACGGAGCGAAACCTGCAACGGATCGGCACGGGAGCAGTGGTCGGGGACCATTACTATATCCTGACCGAGCCGGGCATCCTCCAATGCATCGAGATCGCCACAGGAAAGATCATGAAGAAGGCTCGCGTGGGCAATGGCGGCAACTGGGGTTCAATCACACATGTGAGCGGGAAGCTCTACGTCACCAACCAAGGCGGCCAGACCCTTATCCTTTCGGCCAAACCCGATTTCGAAGTCCTGACCACGAATCCCGTAAACGAAATGACCCGTGGATCCCTCGCCTTTTCCGGTCAGCAGGCATTTTTGCGCACTTACAAACACCTGTGGTGCTTGGGGAAGTAGCCAGCCGTGCCCCGCAGCAAGGAAACGGCCCGGACACCCTATCCGTTTTCAGCATCGCCTGAGGTCCTCTCGTAGCGGTTCCTCCCCGTGAGCCTCCAGTCGATTTTGACACCCGGAAACACGACGAACCGGGAATGATCCCGCCGGTCTGCTCAACCTCTTCGCTGCGATCCCTTGCATCCTGATACCGTCACGTTATCAGAAACTCCCCTTGTCGTTCTTACACCTTGACCCTGCCCGCAACCCACAGCCAAACTCCCCCCAATGAGGAATCAAGACCGGATCTTAACCCCTCCCCCCCCCGGTCCCGCGGCACAGTCGTTTCCGCCATGGATTTCCAAAAGAAGAAACTGAGATGAGATTAGCAAAGAAGATTGTTGTCATGCTGACAGTTGTGCTGCTGCATTCTGCGGCATCTGTTTACACAGCCCACGGTGCACTTTCCGGAGCCGGCTCTATAACATATGAACCAGGAGAAGGACCGGGAGGCGGCAAGCATATAGTCTTCGTCTGCGGGGAGTGGGAATACCGGTGCGAGGAAAGCCTGCCTATGCTGGCGAAGATCCTGGCTGAACGGCACGGTTTCAAATGCACCGTTCTGTTCTCGATCAATCCCGAGGACGGCACGGTCGATCCGTCTGTCATGACAAACATTCCTGGCATGGAAGTGCTGAAGACCGCGGATATGATGATCGTTTTCGCCATGGATCTCAAACTTCCTGACCATCAAATGAAGCATTTCGCCGACTTCATTGAAGGGGACAAGCCCGTATTTGGTATCCGTTGCTCCCTGCTCTCATTCAATTACGGCAACGACAAGAATTCAAAATTCGCCGGCTATGATCACAGGAACAGGAGCGGTGGGTATCCGCAGGACCTTTTCGGGCTGGTGTGGTCCGGCCATTATGGACATCACGCCAAGGAAAGCACACGCGGTTTGCGTGCGGGACTCCAGGAGACGAGTCCGCTTCTTAGAGGTGTTTACGACGTGTGGGGACCGACCGACGTTTATCGGGTTCCGTCCCTGCCGGATGATGCGACAATTTACATGTATGGCCAGGTTCTTACGGGAATGAATCCGACCGACTCTCCTAATCTGAAGAAATGCGTCATGCCGATGGTGTGGACCAGGGAAATCAGGAGCGGGGACGGAAAGGTCAGAAAGGTCGTGATGAGTACGATCGGCGCCTCACAGGACATGGAGAGTGAAGACCTGAGAAGGCTCTATGTTAACTGCATTTACTGGGCAACGGAGAGGGCGGAAAAGATTCCCCAGAAAGCGGATGTCAATTATGTAGGAGGGGACTGGAAGGCGACGCAATTCGGTCGCGGAACATACAAAAAAGGCCTGAAGCCAACCGAGCACTCGATCAAGAATGAGAAGAAGAAATAGACCGGTTTCTTTCCTGCACCCTGAGAAAGGGATGTGGGGACGCGGGGAAAAGTGCCAACCCCACCGGGGACGTGTGGAGAAAGTGCCAGCAACACCGCTCCCGCTCATGCCCCCCCGCCCCCTCCAGTCTCCCGGTCCGTTCCGATTCCTTGAGCAAGGACCAATGCCCTTTCAATTGAAGGTGCTATTCGTTCCCATATTCATCATCGGTCTTCTTGGCAATTCTCTCATTGCAGGGGCTGCTCCGGACCGAACCAGACCGAACATCATCCTCATCATGGTTGACGATATGGGCTATTCCGATGTCGGGTGCTATGGTGGAGAGGTCCAAACCCCCAACCTCAATCGACTTGCCGAGAACGGGCTGCGTTTCACCCAGTTCTATAATACCGCCAAGTGCCACACCACCCGGGCCGAGTTGCTCACCGGCAACTACGCCTACTCGATCGGCGACAACAGCATGGAACATGGCGCCACTTTCGGTGAGGTCCTGCGAACCGTCGACTACCGCACCCTCATCTCCGGCAAATGGCACCAGAAGCCACTGCCGACGACCCGTGGCTTCGACCGCTATTACGGGCTCGCAGACGGGTGCTGCAACTTTTTCAATCCCGGCCTCGAGGCCCGGGATGGCGAGGGCCCTCCAGGGCGAAAAGGCAAGACCCGCGTCAGGCGCTGGGCCATCGAGGACAAGGTGATCATGGGCTATACCAATCCCGACAAGGACTTCTACACCACCGATGCCTTCACCGATTACGCCATGGACCGCCTCGATGAATACAAAGACGAGGACAGGCCCTTCATTCTCTACCTGCCATACACCGCTCCGCACTATCCCCTGCACGCCTGGCCCAACGACATCGCCAAGTACCGTGGCAAATACAAGGTCGGCTGGGACGAAATTCGAAAGCAACGCTTTGCGCGCATGAACAAGATGGGAATCATAGGCCCCAACCACAAGCTTAGCCCTCGTGCCTCCAAGGCCTGGGAAGAATTATCCGATGAGCAAAAAGATGCCGAGGATCTCAAGATGGCCGTCTATGCGGCGATGATCGACCGGGTCGACCAGAACCTCGGTCGCCTCTTCAGCAAGGTCAAGGAACTGGGCAAGTGGGACAACACCCTCATCCTGTTCCTCACTGACAACGGGGCCTGCCCCGAGCAACCCAACACCACCCCCGGAATTCCACCCGGTCCCGTGGAAGGGTATCGCACGGTCTCAGTTGGTTGGGCCAATGCCAGCAACACCCCCTACCGGAGATTCAAGTCGACCGACTATGAGGGCGGCACCCGCACTCCGTTCATTGCCCACTGGCCGGGAGTGATCAAGCCGGGAATGACCGGCCAGGTCGGGCACATCATTGACATCTCCGCCACCTTTCGCGATATCACGGGAGCGAAATATCCCAAACAGATCAACGGCAAGAAGACCAAGCCGCCGCTTGGCAAATCCCTCCTGCCCATCTTCAAGGGTAAACAACGGGAACCTCACGGGGAAATCTACTGGCACTTCAACAAGGCCAACGCCCTCCGGCAAGGGGACTTGAAAGTGGTTCGGTCCGGGAAGGCCTGGGAACTCTACGATCTCAAGGCCGACCCGACCGAGATGAACAACCTGGCCAAGGAAAAACCGGAGAAAACAGCCGAGCTCGCCAAAATGTGGGAAGCCTGGAGACGGGACTACAAAACCAAGCCAAAGTGAAAAACAGATCCTCTCTCACTCCAGTCTGTCGCCCCGTTCCGGTGTCTTGACGATAAAGGGAATTCCCTTCAGTAAACCCCAACTATTCCCCATCTTCGCGTCGCCAACACCTCCGGAGACATCGGAGGCAGTGAGAGGATCCCTGGTTTCTCACATTGTTCGCTGATTCCAAAAGATTTTTCTTTCCGAGCAGCGACGGCTCCTGACCCGGACTCGTCGCCCAAAGGGCTTCCTCGATCAGCAGGAACCAGCCGCATCCCGCTGATCCACGGCTTCGGCAACAAGGCACGGAGCCGCACCGAGGCGGTAATGAAACTGCACGGTGCGCCCGGCGGAGAGGTTGTCGATATCCGTGATCTCGCGAATGCCCGTGAGACTGCAATCGTGGGTCCGCAGGGCGTGCTCGCCATGAGTTGTGATAGCGGTGAAGAGAAAAGGTCGGTAACTCGGTTCGGGAGGAGGCGGCAAGCGGATTACGGCGGCAGGCAGCCGGTCGTCCGAAAGGGACGCCCAGGAACGGATCGTCTCAGCGTTCAATTCGAAGACAGGACCCACGGGAATCCGATCCGGGGTCCACTTCGCCGACGGGTCCTCGCTCTCGGGGACGATGAGATCGGGTTCCTTCGAGGTGTCGACGAGAAAGGCGTCCACCCGCACAGATTCGGGGACAATGACGGCATCAGGTGCCTGACCGAGAAGATGGCGCATGATGGCGACCTGGGGTTCCCGCTCCAGAGCCGTGCTCATGGTTTCGCAAAGGAGGATATCCGGGATCGCATCGGTGGGGATGGCGTAATCGCAGGCGTCCGCAAGCACGTATGACTTCACGCTACGATCGAGGCCGAGTCGGGAGACGACCGATTTTGCGGACGCGATCGACACCGCGTGCATGTCGAGAACCGTGAAGCGGACTTTCTCGGGTGGAAAGAGCGCCATGAGGGGCACGGCGAGCGTTGCATAGGGACCCGAGCCGGCATAGAGAACGTGAACGGTTTCCGGTGATTTCAACTCGACGGCTTCCACGATCGCGTCGTGCAACCCACGAAGAAAGATGGCAGTACGCTGGAATTCACCGGCGCACATCGCAGCCTGCGTCGGCGAGATGGCCAACCCCTCGCTGCTGGCAGTCTCTCCCTCGGTGACGTCCAACTGTCGATCGGCTTGAAAATCGGCAGCGTTCTCAAGGATACCGACGAGTTCATCGACGATGCCCGCGAGGATACCCCTAGACCCATCGTAGGTCAGCGCTTCGCGGGTGAGGCGCTTGAACTCCTCGATGATGGCGGCGTCTTCAGTCATGAACGGCAGTTCTTTTCCAGGATCACGGAGCGCAGCTTAATTGCCAGGGGGGTCCTTTTCTAGGCCGGAATTTCTGGAGGGGCCTGACTGGGGTGGGCGTTGTGGGTTCCGCGGAGGGCGGATGGCAAGACCTCCCTTGGGTTCGCGCCTGCCGAGCAGGCCGCCTTCTTCCGCTTCAGCGTGGAGGCCCCACTCCCTCTTTCTCCCGGATCCTGGCACAGGAATGCGGGGATGCGTGCTGCACCTGGCGCAGGAATCCGGTCCACCTTCCCCTGCCTCCCGACCTGTGTTAGGACTTCGGGCATCATGAAATCGCTCCCGCCCTTCTTGCCGCCTCTGCGCCATGGGCTTCTCCCTGCGCTTGCTGAACTCGTCCCGCTCCAGAAACTGGACGGAGACACGCTTTAAGATCTGAAGATAACGAAAGATCAATGAAAGCCATATACATTCTCCTGCTTGCAAACCTCACGGCCACTTCGCTCTCTGCCCAGGACGTCGCGCCTACCTACAAACATGTCTCATACGGCTCCCACAAGGAGATGAAGCTCAACTTCTGGAAAGCCAAGGCGACGGAGCCCATTCCCCTGCTCGTCCACATCCATGGAGGCGGCTGGCTGGGCGGCAAGAAAAATGAGGCCATCCCGCCGGACACTCTCAAGCAGGGGCACAGTTACTGTTCCATTGATTACCGGCTTGCAGGCACGCAACTCCTCCCTGCAGCCGTTCATGATGCCGCCCGGGCCATTCAGTTTCTTCGCACCAAGGCGAAGGAATGGAACATTGATCCATCCCGCATCGCGGTGACCGGGGGCTCCGCCGGGGCAGCCTCCAGTCTCTGGCTCGCCTACCACGACGATTTGGCAGATCCCAGGAATGAGGACTTTGTCCTTCGCCAATCTTCACGGGTCTGTGGTGCTATTGCGATGGGCGGGCAAACCACGCTTGATCCGTTTCTCCTGGAAAAGGAGATCGGCTTGGCCGCCATCAAGCATCCCATGATTTGGAAGACGGTAGGAGCCACGAGCCATGAACACCTGAAGAAGCATTGGGACAGGTACAAGACCCTCTCAATTGAGTGTTCGCCCATCACGCATGTCACCAAGGATGATCCGCCTGTCTGGATACGGTATGGCAATCCGGCGCCAGTCCCGGTAATCAAGGGTGATGGCATTCATCACGCCGGCTTCGGACGCCTGCTCAAGAAAAAGTGCGAAGAGGTCGGCATCAAATGCCACCTGCAGGTCGCCGGTCACGAGCAACCAGGAATCAACAATAGCGAGTTCCTTAAACGAATCTTTACAGAGCAGGGAGGCTCCCCATGACGTCTATTCCCTTCCAGACATGCCGTGCTTCACTAGCCGCCAGCTTCCTGATCTCAACGATCACGGTTGCCAGAGATGCCAATTGGCCCCGCCACGAAATCTTCTCCGGGGCTCACGTCAACTCCGCAACTGCCGCCGATTATGACAACGACGGTGACCAGGAGATCATCTTCTCCGGCGACGGCCAGATTCTCATGTGCCTTGGCCCGGATTACAGGACAAGACAGGTGCTGGCGACAGTCGACCCCAAGCTCAAAGCCTGTTGCATTCACAGCGTCCTGCACGACGTTGATGGCGACGGCGATCTCGACTTTGTCGGCTCTTACGTTCGTGGCCTCTTCTGGCTCGAGTGCCCGGGCAAGAATGCCACGACGACGAACTGGAAGACGCATCAGATCACCGATGCTATTCATGGCGTCCATTGCATACGGTCCTTCGATATTGACCGTGACGGAAAACTGGACCTCATTGCCAACGATTTCACCGACGACAAGGGGCCCTATTCAGGGTCCATTTGCTGGCTCAAGCCATCTCTGGCAAAGGTTGCCCCTATCAATTGGACTATCATCCCTATTGCAAAAGGCACTGCACCGGGTGGCAGCCACTACTTTGATTTTGGCGACGTTAACGGCGATGGTCGGCCCGATTTCGCTCTTGGCGCAAAAGGAAAACCCTTTGCCAACGGCAATTATTTCGCCGTCTTTTACGCCCCGGAAGATCCCGCGCAACCCTGGCGACGAGAGTTTCTGCCTGAAGCCGGCAACCAAATCGGAGCAACGCACGCGGCCCCGATCGATGTCAACGGCGACGGCAGGACCGACGTTCTCGCCACTCGCGGCCACGGCGTCGGCGTGATTTGGTTCGAAGCCCCACATTGGACCCAACACGTCATCGACAACGACATTGTCTTCCCTCATTCCACGGATTTTGGCGACATTGACGGTGACGGTGATATCGACCTCTCTACTGTCGGCTATGGTTCAAAACTCGCCGCATGGTATGAAAACGATGGCACCGGCATTTTTACTCGCCACGTTCTCAGTCGCAATCAAATGGCCTACGACACCATGATTACGGATCTCGATGGCGATGGCGACAAAGACATTCTCGTCGCCGGCCAAAAAAGCGAAAATGTTGTCTGGTTCGAAAACCCCGGAAGGCAAAAGGCGACCCCGCCTTCTTCCGGTCCCGGGGTTGAGTAGTCCCTGCCCGTCCAGTAGTTTTTCTGCACCATGACACAGGAATCCGGGGCAGAGTGAGGGACCTTGCTCCTCAACCTCTTCGCTTTTGCTGTTCCGCCACCTTACGGAAACCCTTTTACCGTCTTCGACCGGTATCAGCTTCCCTCATCGTTTCACCCGCTCGCCATGTTGTTCCAACCCGCTGGCTTGGCAGACGCGGCCTGCTCCTTCTTCTTCTCCCCTCCTCCATCGCCGGCCTTGGTGTCCTTCTTGTCGCCACGGGAAGTGAGCACAAATGCCCCAAAGATCATCGTCGACACAAAGATGCAAAACGTTTTCATAAGGGGTCCCGCCTGCTGCGGAGTCTAACCGTCGTCAATGAGCGATCCCACGAAACCAACCAGATCTCCAGTTGGCCGCCCCGTTCCGTCGCCTTGAACAAAAGTTGGTTTTCTGTCAAATTCATCGACGGCATGAGCGCAAATGATTTTTCCCCACCCAAGAACGTCCTCATCATGCCGGGGCTCCGGCAAGGCGTGCTTCCCGGAGGCAATGGAGAAAATCCGCATGGGAGGCGACCCCGACCAATCGCTCATGGTCGAATGCCCCGCCTGGGCCGACATCGACCGCGCCACAACGGAGGACAGGATTGTCGTCTCCCCTCATTGCTGAGCGGCATCCTCGCACTCCTTCTGCTTCTCGGTTTCCTGCCCACGTCCGCCTCCGCCGAATTCCGCGCGGGGGCCGCAGCGATTGATGTCAGCCCGATCAAGTTTCCGGTCATCGTAAACGGTGGATTCCTCAACAACACCGCCGACTCCGTGAAGACCCCCTTGCATGCCCGCGCCCTCGTGCTCGACGACGGGCATCTCCGTATCGCCATTGCCGTGGTCGACACTTGCATGATGCCCCGCGAGTTGATCGATGCCGCCAAACGGAATGCCGCCAAGCGCACCGGCATCCCGACCACCCGCATGATGGTTTCGGCCACCCACACCCACAGCGCCCCGTCGTGCATGGGCGCGCTCGGTACCGATGCCGATTCCGACTATGTTCCCTACCTCACGGAGAGGCTCGCGGATGCCATCGTCGCCGCCGATGCCAGACTGGAACCAGCACGGGGCGGCTGGGCGGTGACCGATGCTTCGGAGTTCACCGCCGTCCGACGCTGGATCCGTCGCCCCGACCGTATCGATACCGACCCTTTTGGCAACAAGACGGTCCGCGCCAACATGCACGCCGCCCAAAACTGGGATAACGTCACCGGCCCCTCCGGCCCGGAAGATCCCGCCCTGTCCATGATCGCGATCCAGTCCCGTGACGGTCGCCCGCTCGCGATCCTCGCAAACTTCTCGATGCACTACTTTTCCGCCGCTCCTGTCAGCGCCGACTACTTCGGGCTGTTCTGCAAGGGTTTGAAATCACGGGTGCAAAAACCGGGCGATCATCCCCCTTTCGTCGGTCTGCTCAGCCACGGCTGCAGCGGAGACATCTGGCGGCGCGACTACGCCAAGTCGCCGGCAGAGCGCGGGGATGACACGTCCATCGAGCACTACACCGCAGGACTCCTGAATCTCGCCATCACCGCCTACGACGGTATTGAGTACCGCGACGACCTCGACCTCGCCATGGCTGAAACCCGTCTGCCTCTGCGGTTCCGCGTGCCCGATGCCGAACGCCTCGATTGGGCCCGGCGCCTCATGTCGGAAATGGACGGCAGGCTTCCCGCCAACCGGACCGAGGTCTACGCCCGGGAGCAGATCATTCTCCACGAACGCCAATCAACCAAGGTCGTCGTCCAGGCGATCCGCATCGGCGACATCGGTGTCGCAACCACCCCGACCGAAACCTATGCCCTCACCGGGCTGAAACTCAAGCTCCAGAGTCCGCTCGAGAAGACGATGGTGCTTGACCTGGCAAACGGCGGCGACGGATACATCCCACCTCCCGAGCAACACGTCCTCGGCGGATACAACACCTGGCCGGCTCGCTCCGCCGGGCTCGAAATCAGCGCCGAGCCAAAGATTTGTGAAACCGCCCTGCAGCTCCTCGAAAGGACCAGTGGCAAACCCCGCCGCGTGTTTCAACAGAGCCGGGGAACGGAAGCTCGCAGGATATTGGCCACCAATCCCGCGGCATACTGGCGGCTCGACGACTTCGCCGGTCCCGCTGCCCGCGACTCTTCACCCGGCGGACACGACGGCATCTACGAACCCGGCGTGGTTTTCTTCCTCCCCGGTCCGCGCTCGGAGTTGTTCTGCACCGATGGCGAGCAGAACCGTGCCGCGCACTTTGCCGGCGGCCGCCTCCGGTCCCGCATCCCCGGTCTCGGCGACCGATACTCGGTCTCCCTCTGGTTCTGGAACGGCATGCCGGTCGACGCCCGCCCCATCACCGGATGGATGTTCTCCCGCGGTCACGACCATGGTCCCGACATCAACGGCGACCACCTCGGCCTCAGCGGCACCGGAGGGGATCCCGGCCGCCTTGTGTTCCTCCACGGCGACGATGGCACCAAACCCCTCGCCGGTCGCACTCCCATCGCGCGCTGGACCTGGAACCACGCCCATCTCGTCCGCGACGGATCCTCAGTCCGTGTCTATCTCAATGGCGCCACCCAACCGGAAATCGACACCAAGGTTCCCGCCGACACCGCGCCGCCGTCCGACCAGTTCTTCTTCGGCGGCAGAAACGACAATGACTCCAACTGGGAAGGTCGCCTCGACGAGATCGCGGTAACCCCCCTCCCCCGCCCTCCGTCCAACCCATGACCATCACCGCTTCATCCGAAGGGACAGCTTTGGGCCTGAGCGACACGGCAACCATGAGACTTTGGTGAAACCGCCGTTCCTCTCCACCCTGCTCCTCGAAGCATCCTGCCTCCTGGCCTCAACCACTTGGCCCCACTCCCGGCAGCCTGCCGCCCGTTCCGGCGCCTCGACTAAAAAACAATTTCCTCTCATCAAGTGCCAAGGGCATTTTTCTGCAACCTTTCCAAATCCTGGCGGTTTTTAAGATCACCTGTCATGACAAAACGAACCCTGATTCTACTCGTTGCGCTGATCGGCGCGATTGCCTGGTCAGGCGTGGCCCTGGCGGCCAAGCGCCCGAACGTGTTGTTCATCTTCACCGACGACCAACGACCGGACGCCTTCAGTGGACTGGGCAACCCGAACATCCGGACGCCGAACATGGATCGCATTATCAACAGTGGCTTCGTGTTCAACCAGGCCTACATCCAGGGCTCGATGACCTTTGCCACCTGTCTGCCGAGTCGGGCGATGATCATGAGTGGCAAGCCGCTGTTCCGTGCCCCGCTCCAACTCGACTCCGGGGTGCTGATGCCGCAGGTGTTCCAGAATGCCGGCTACCGGACGTTCGCCACCGGCAAGTGGCACAACGGCGAATCGTCATTTAAAAAATGTTTTGATGAGGCCGAAGCAGTTTTCTTTGGCGGCGCGGCCCGGACACACACCAATGTGCCGGTCAATCGCAAGGTCGATGACCTGACGGTGCCGTACGACGCCGGCGAAACCTTTTCCACCGACCTGTTTGCCAATGCGGCGATTGAATTCATCGAAAGTCAGTCAGAAAAGGAGCAGCCATTTTTCTGTTACATTCCGTTCACCGCACCGCACTCGCCGGTGACGCCTCCTGGGAAATGGGCGACAATGTATGACCCAAGAGAAATCACGCTCCCGCCGAACCACTCCGCACTCCGACCGGAGTTGGCTGACCCGCGCCAGGGCAGTGGTCGCCGCGGCGGAGGGAATCGCGGGCGACCCGGCGGAGCCATTTCGCCGGTTGCTCGTGCCCAGCAGCAGTACGCCACCTACTACGGCCTGATTTCGCACCTCGACCACCACATCGGCCGCGTCCTTGACACCCTGAAGAACACCGGCCAGGCGGACAACACGATCGTGCTGTTCGCCACTGATCACGGCATGGCGATGAACAGCCACGGGCAGTCCGGCAAACACAACGCCTACGAACACACCTCGCGCGTGCAGATTTTCGCGAGCGGCACCGGCATCCCGAAAGGCTCGTCGGACGCACTCGTTTACCTGTATGACATTTACCCGACACTCTGCAGCCTGACCGGGCTGTCAATCCCCGATGGGGTTGAGGGCAAGAGCCTGGCCCAGATCATTCGCGGCAAACAGGCCAAGGTGCGCGATCACCTCTTTACCGCATACATGGATGACCAGCGCACTATCCGTGATGACCGGTGGAAACTGTTTTACCGGCCGAAGGAGGATCGTGCTGCGTTGTACGACTTGAAAAGCGATCCGCATGAGTTGAACGACCTTGCTGCCAGGCCGGAAAGCAAGGATCGCATTGCGAAGTTGAAAATCGAATTGACCAAGGCGCAGCAATTATACGGTGACACGCCTGAAGCAACCGCGCGTCTCATGCGCAGTCGCGGCGGTCGTCCCGGTGGCGCTGGTGGTCGTCGGCCGGCTGGTTCCGGCGAAATTGCCCGACCTGCCGTTGATGCATCCGCCCTGGCCAGGCGCGTCGCGGAGAAATTTCTCACTCACGCCAAGTCCGAATCTGGCTTGGCCAGGAGCAACTTCGAATCGGCTTGGGTGGAGTTGCACGCCGAGTGGCGCGGCAAGGAACCAGCCACCAGTCGAGGTCACCTTAATCAAGGCTTCACCAAACTGCTCGGCGAACAACCCGTCGGGCGACGGAGGCAACCCGGTGGCCAAGCGGATCCAGGAGGCCAACGACGCCCAACTGATCGTCCCGGCGGATCTATCAGCACAAGCTTTATCATTGCCCGGGCCTTCAGCTACGCAACCGACTCCGATGGCGATCGGAAAATTACCGCTGCGGAGGTTCAGTCCGCCGCCAGGAAATGGTCCGCCGACGGCGACAAGGATGCCGATGGCAACCTGAGCCAGGCCGAGATTTCCTCGGTCATCGAGGGATTCATAAAGGCCATGCCCGCCCCCCGAATCCGCCGACGGTAAACTTCGAGGAGTCATCCCTGCAATCGACTGGCCGGACTCCGCTCACTCCAGCCTGCCGGTCCCCTCCTTGTCGAAAAACCAATTTCCTTTCGATAACTATCCGGAAGAGTTCAGGAAGATGACGTCATCCCCAAATTCCTGAAGATGAACTGATGCAATAATTCCCCTCTTGACGAAAGCTAAAAACAGTTTCCCTTGTCCGGTTAGGAACCCGCTTTATCGACGGGACATTCGCCATGAAAAAATACGCAGCATCATTCCGCAACTTCGCCCCTGCTGTCCTCTTCACCGCCATTGGTGGCGGACTTCTTCTCAATTCCGCTGGAGCGGAAACCGTTTTCAGTCAGGACTTTGAAAACGGGCTCGGCTCGAATGAGTCGGTGGGCGGATCCTTCAGCATCAACGACAGCCTGGCCTCCCTCAACAACGGGACTCTCGTGATGGGGCACTCCGTTCCCTACGGCGCTCTCGCTTCGGCGGCAACTCCCCTGCCATCCTACTCCTACTACGAACTGACGCTGGACCTGCGCGCGTTCACCGATGTTGAAATGCGGTTCGACTTCAGTGGGGCGATCGAAAAGGACTTCGACGGATTCAATCTAGTCGCGACGACCGAATCCCAGGTGTCGCCACCGGCGGGACTCCTCACGCCGGCGGTCGGGTCCGCCTTCCAGTATGACGCGGATGCCCTTGTCCAGCATGTAGCCTCGTCTCCGGAACTCGGAGCGATCGCCTGGTCCTCACCGGCAGATCCGTCCGTCGTGGTGACGAACCTCGCCGCCGTCTTTGATCTCTCTGTCTTCAACGAGGAGAAGGTCATCATCCGCTTCCAATTCGGCACCGATGCCTTCGAAGGCGGGGAAGGCGCGAACTTCGATAACATCGTGGTGGAAGGAACCGCTCTACCGGACAGCGACGGCGATGGCATGCCGGATTCCTACGAGGACCGGAACGGCCTCGACCCGGTCACTGACGATGCCATGGCAGACCTGGACATGGACGGCGTTGACAATCTGGAGGAATATAACAACTGCACCGACCCCAATGATCCCGACAGCGATGATGACGGACTGGATGACGGTGGCGAGATCACCGCCGGAGCCGACCCGCTGAATCCGGACAGCGACGGCGACGGCCTGCTCGACGGAGCGGAGACCGACACCGGCATTTTTGTCGATGCCAACAACACCGGCACCAGTCCCCTCGAGATCGACAGTGATGGCGATGGCGCCAACGACTGGTTCGAGGTCAGC
>DLRK01000209.1:0-158 GCA_002501065.1 Akkermansiaceae bacterium UBA7890 | reverse complement strand
CCCTCCTTCGTTCCCATCAATGAACTGGCTCCCGGTTCCTACGGACCGGACTTCACCCAGAGCGGGGTGGACTATCAGGAGAATCACTACGGCGGCGGCATCATCTTCAACAACAATGCCCTGAACAACTACAACGTGCACACCTCGGGAGTTCCGGC
>DLRK01000078.1 GCA_002501065.1 Akkermansiaceae bacterium UBA7890 | reverse complement strand
CGTGCCCTGAGGCCGCGAACCCTCTCACTGAAGAGACGGGGGAGACCTTTTCCAGGCGGTGGAGTCGGTGGCTCCACCGCTTTTTGGTTGGGGGGCGGTGAGGAGAGTGTCCGGTGGGTGGGCCTGCCGCTTCGTCCAGGTCGGATGGGATTCCGGGTCCTTCACATAGTTGAGGGATAAATCCGGTGGTGTTTGAGAGTTGTTTTACGCTAGCATCCCATCCGGCAATGCCTCGATCGAGAACAGATCCCCTGGTGCTTTGGTTCCTCGTTGGACTGGGGGGCTCTGGTTTTGCCGAAGGGGAGGAAACCTGGTGGTCGTTGCAGCCCCTCAGGCGTCCTCTCGTTCCGGAAGCGAGGGGGCCTGATGCCGGAAGGGTGAAAACCCCGGTTGATTCGTTCATTGTCTCCAAACACCGGGAGCGTGGCCTGCGACTCTCACCCGAAGCGGATCGTCGCATCCTGATCCGGCGTCTCTACTTCGATGTCATCGGTCTGCCGCCGAGCCCTGCGGAGGTGGAAGCCTTCGTGCGGGATCCCGACCCCGAGGTCTACGGGAAGCTGGTCGACAAGCTCCTTGCCAGACCAGGCTATGGCGAGCGCTGGGCCCGCCACTGGCTCGACGTGGTTCATTACGGGGAGAGCCATGGCTACGACAAGGACAAGCCGCGCCCCAATTCCTGGCCCTACCGCGACTACGTTATTCGCGCCTTCAATGCCGACAGGCCCTATGTGCGCTTCGTCAAGGAGCAACTGGCGGGCGATGTCCTCTGGCCCGACACGGTGGATGGTATCGTGGCCACCGGATTCATCGCCTCTGGTCCATGGGACTTCATCGGGCACGCGGAGGTGCCGGAGGAGAAGATCGACGGGAAGGTGGCGCGCCATCTCGACCGCGATGACATGGTGACGACCACCATGAATTCGTTCTGTTCGATTACGGTGCAGTGTGCGCAGTGCCATGATCACAAACTCGATCCGGTTACCATGAAGGACTACTACTCCCTGCAGTCGGTCTTCGCGGCCCTGGACCGGGCCGACCGGCCCTATGACGCCGGTCCCGAATTGGCTGCCCGGCGGGCTGCGTTGACCAGGGAGAAGAGCGCGCTGCAGGAAAAGCTGAGCGAGACGCGGAAGACCCTCCAGGCCCTGAAGACTCCCGAGGTGGTTGCTCTCGAGAAGGAAATTACGGAGCTCAATGCGAAGCTCAACATGACGCCAAGGAAGGGTGCTGAGCGGTCCGGGCGCTATGGTTATCACAGCACGGTGGCCGCGAGCCGGGATACCGTGAAGTGGGTGCAGATCGATCTTGGGAAAGCCCGGCTCCTCGACAAGATCGTGCTGGTGGGTGCGGATGAGTATGGTTTCGCGGACTTCGGGTTTCCGCATCGCTTCCGCGTTGAGAGTTCGAACAAGGCTGACTTCTCCAGATCCGCTCATCTGGCCGACCACAGCCAGGCTGATTACCCGAGGCCGGGAGGGCGTCCCCTGGTCCTCGACGGGAAGGGTAGTGTGGCCCGCTACGTGCGCGTGACAGCCACCAGGTTGTGGAGCCGCCGCAGGAAGGGACAACCGGAGAGCAACGACTGGATCTTCGCCCTTGGTGAGATGGCGGTGATCAGTGACAAAACCATCGTCAGGGTGGAAAAGGTCACTGCCCTCGACAGCATTGAGGCGGCTCCCCGCTGGGCCAAGGCCGATCTCGTTGACGGTATCTACGGGGCCTATCCGCTGGGCGATCTGGTGGTTGGGAAAGAGAGCACCGAAGGGGCAGCGGGAGACCTGCTGCGACTGGCCGATGCGGGATCCGGTGAGCTAAAGGCTCAACTCAAGACCGTGACCGCCAGGCGCGAGGCTCTCATGACCAGCCTGGCCAGGCCGGAATTGAATGAGCGCGAGAAAACACTGCAGAAACATCTGGGCAGGATGGAGACTGATTTGGGGAAGCTGTCCAAGCCGCAGATGGTTTACGCAGGGACGGTCCACAAGGGAAGCGGCACCTTCAAGGGCCGTGGACACGTGGGAGGAAAACCGCGCGATATTTTTATCCTGCATCGTGGAGATGTGACCAGCCCGGGTGACGCGGTGATGCCGGCCGCCGTGCCGGGAATCGTGCCGGGCCGCTCGCCGGTCTTCGAGTTGCCCGGGGATCACAGGGAAGGAGACCGCCGGGTCGCCCTGGCGGAGTGGATCACGCACCCTGAGAACACCCTCACCTGGCGCAGCATTGTGAACCGTGTGTGGCACTACCACTTCGGGCAGGGTATCGTGGGGACGCCCAATGACTTTGGGCGGGTGGGGGGCCGACCCAGCCATCCCGAACTGCTGGACTGGCTGGCGGTGGAATTCCGTGAGGGCGGGGGCTCTCTCAAGAGCCTGCACCGGTTGATCCTGAACAGTGCGGTCTACAGGCAGGTGAGTGTGCACGATGAGCAACAGCACGCGCGTGACGATTCAAACCGGTTTCTCTGGCGGCAGAATCGGCGACGGATCGAGGCGGAAGCCCTGCGTGATACGGTTTTGCTCGTGTCCGGGAAGCTCGATCGCAGGATGGAGGGACCGTCCTTCAAGGATTTCGTGATTGAGCAGCCCCAGCACTCACCGCACTACCAGTACCATAAGGCCAACCATGACGACCCCGCCACGCACCGCCGGTCGATCTACCGGTTCATCATCCGTTCCCAGCCGCAGCCCTTCATGGAGACTCTCGATTGTGCCGATCCCTCGCAGCTGGTGGACAAGCGGGGTGAGACCACTACCGCCCTGCAGGCCCTTGCGCTTCTCAATAATGCCTTCATGGTACGCATGGCGGAGCACTTCGCTTCCCATGTGGAGAAGGATCCCGATCCCATCGTCCGGGCCGTGGAGCTGACCCTTTCCCGCAAACCGACCACTGAAGAGCACGTGTTGTTCAAGTCCTTCGCCGGGAAACACGGCCTGTCCGCGATGTGCCGTCTCCTCTTCAATTTCAGTGAATTCAGCTTTGTCGATTAAGATGAACATCTCCTCGCGGCGTGATTTTCTCTGGCAATCAGGGGGTGGCCTTGGCGGCATCGCACTCGCTTCCATGCTGGGTCAGGAGGGCGCCCACGGTGCCGGGACCACCGGCCTCCTGAAGGATGGAACCCACCATCCCGTCAAGGCCAAGCGGGTGGTGCAGATGTTCATGGGTGGCGCGGCCAGCCACATCGACCTCTTCGACTACAAACCGGCCCTCATCAAGCATCATGGCGAGAAGTCCGACTTTGGTGAGCACGTGGAAGCCTTCCAGAACGGCCTTGGTCCCTGGCTCAAGCCCTTCTGGGATTTCAAGCCCTATGGAGGATGCGGAAAGATGCTGGGGGAGACGGTTGCTCCCCTCGGCGAAGTGGTCGATGAAATGGCCTTCGTCCACAATTTGATCGGCAAGACCGGGGTTCACAGCCAGGCCACCTACCTGCAGGCCACCGGTTTCGACCTCCCGGGCTTCCCCGGGATGGGGTGCTGGGTGAGCTACGGGCTGGGGAGCATGAATGACGATTTACCCACCTTTGTGGTTCTCCCGGATCACCGGGGCTTCGCCTCCAATGGCCCCAAGAACTGGGGAGCTGCCTTTTTACCCGCCCAGCACCAGGGGACCATCATCCGTCCCGGGATGGTCAATCCCATCACCGATCTGCATCCACCCGGAAGTGCGGACTACATCACGGCGGGAGCGGAATCGGATGGCCAGAAGCTTCTTGCCAGAGTGAATGGTGCCTATGCCGCCGGACGGGAAGGGGACTCGCGTCTGGAGGCCCGCATCAAGAGTTACGAGCTGGCCGCCCGCATGCAACTGACTGCGCCGGGGGCTCTCGATATCTCCGGGGAACCACAGTATATTCGCCAGATGTACGGCCTTCAGCCAGATGGCACGAAGTGGGACAAGAACATCAATGCGGTGGAGGAAGCGGATCACTTCGGGCGCAAGTGCCTGGCGGCACGCCGTCTTCTGGAAAGAGGCGTGCGTTTCGTGCAGATCTGGTCAGGATGCGATAACGGTTTCCCGCGGCGCAATTGGGACAGCCACGAGGACATCGTGCGGGATCACGGCCCTCTTTCAAATGGCATGGCGATCGGTGCGTCTGCCCTCATCAAGGATCTCAAACAGCGGGGGATGCTGGAGGATACCCTCATTCTCTGGACCACCGAGTTCGGTCGGATGCCTTCCTCCCAGGGCAAGAAGGGGCGGGATCATAATCCCTACGTCTTCACCAACTGGCTGGCAGGTGGTGGTATCAGGGGCGGAGTAACCCATGGGGAGAGCGACCAGTGGGGCTACAAGCCGCTCGATCGCGCCAGCCCGACCGAGTGCTATGACATTCATGCCACCATCCTGCATCAGCTAGGGATTGATCATGAGCGCCTCACCTTCCGCAAGGACAGCATAGATCGCCGTCTCACCAACGTGCATGGCAATGTGATCAGGGAGATCCTCGCCTGAGTTGCCTCATTCCCCGGGTCAGAATAAGGCTACCGTTTTTCCGGTGAGGAGCGGCAAGAAGGGCCACAACCGGATTGGGATCCTTCAATGCGTTCTGTCGTTGTGTAAGGGAGAGAGCCAGGTGGAGACAGGCCTTCCGGAACGGGGAGCTTAATGTGAATAAGTGGCCTAAAAACAAGGTTGCTGGCTCCCGTGCAATCGTGTAATCGTGTAGCACGATGAAGAATGTGACAGTGAAATTGGAGGAAGCCCTGGTGCGGGCGGCGCGGCATGAGGCGGTTGATGCGGGGCAGTCGCTGAGTGGTTGGTTGGCGGAATTGATCAGGGAGCGTCTGGGACGAAGCGAGGTGGCCAGCGCGGTGGCGGAGGTGATGGGCAAGGATGTCCGGGTGGTGGACAAGGAACTGGCGGCCTTTGATGAAGCACGGCGACGGGCCCTCGGGTATCTGGATCATCCGGTTTCTCTCGACGGCGAGGGGCACAGAAGGCGCGAGTGAGTGTCTTCGTTGACACGACGATCCTGGTATCCGCCCACGACAGGGGAGCCGCCCGGCATGTGGTGGCCAACCGCCTGGTGCGGGAGCTGTGGCAATTGCCCGTCCTGCCGGTGATCAGTGTGCAGGTGTGCCGCGAACTCTGGCGCGCCTTGAACCGTTCTCCCGACCTGGAGCGGGACGTTCTGGCCCAGTTGGTTGAGAGTTATCTCGAGTGGTGCGTGGTTCCGGAGGACGGGGATCTCGTGGCCGCGGCCTTTGAGTTGCGACGGAGATTTGAACTTCCGGTCTGGGACTCCTGGATCGTGGCTGCAGCGCAGAGGGCGGGAGTGCGGCAACTGTGGAGCGATGCCCTGGAGGCGGGGAGGGTCTTTGGGGAGGTGACCGTGGTCAATCCGCTGGTGGACTGACCCCGTTACTTTTTCCTGAGGGTCTCAAGGTAGGCCACCAGGTCGGATAATTCAAGCGGGTGGAGGAGGCCCCCGAGGCCGGTCGGCATGAGGGACTGCGGAAGTTCCCTGCGCGTTGTGATCTCGGACTTTTTCACATCACGGGTGATTCCGCCTGCCATACGGACGGTGAGTTTTTCGTCAGTGTCGGACGAGATGAAGCCGACCACGGTGTCGTTGGACCTGGTCTCGATCTGCACGCCGGCGTAGCCGTGAGCTACCGCGTTGGAAGGATAGAGGATGGCCTCGAAAAGGGCTTCCTTGGGCAACTTGTTTCCAATGCCGCTGAGGTCGGGTCCGTAGTTGATGCCCTCTCCATTGACCTGGTGACAGGTGGAGCAGGTGGCTTTCACGAAGGACTTCCTGCCCTTGGCGGGCTGGCCCTTCATTCGCATGAGGTGGGAGAGGGGAGGCATTTCGTCCGTTCCCGGGGGCGGAGCGAGCTTGAGAGCTCTGGCAATCTCGCTGCGGGTTTCCGCGTTGCTGGAACGGCTCAGGAGTGCTCCGGCGGTAAACTTCACATCGGCGGGCAGTTGGCCGCTTCGGGCGAGTTGAAGGAGGCGCTGTTCTCCCTGCCGGGTGATAGCCAGGGCTTCCACGCAGGCACGGCGCACCACGGTATCTCCGGCCTCCTGCAGGGTCTGTTGCAGGTAGTCGAGTGCGCGGTTGCTGCCGGATCGGCCGAGGGCGGTGGCCAGTGCCCTGCGCGATTCGATGTTGCCACTGCCCAGCGTGCGCTCAAGAACCTTGGAGTTGCCGAGAAGGTGCCGGGCGGCGTTGGCTCCCTCGCTGTTGTTGCGATTGGCCACGATGAACTCCAGCAGGGCGGCGAGGATGGCGTCGCTCTGCAGGTTGAAACGCGTGGCCAGTTCAACCAGCGCGGGCGAGCCCCTGGCCTTGAGGGCCATTTCCTCCAGCTTCCTGATCCCACCCGAATTCCTGATGGTCTCAAGGTCGAGTTCCTTCAGGGCGAGGGTGGAGACATCGGGATTGCCACTTTCGAAGAGGGCGAGGGCGAATTGCTGGCGCTCATCGGATTCCCCATGGAAGTGGAGGGCACGCAGGTAGCGATCGCGTTCCGAATCCTCGCGGGCGGAAATGATGAGCGGTCCAAGGTGGGAGAGGGCCTCGCCACAGCGTGCGCGCCAGACGAGGTCGGGATGCGGCTTGTTGCCGGTGGTGGCGAGGTAAGTTGTGAAGCGGGGGGACCAGCGCAGATCCGCGCCGATACCGAGGGCTTCAAGAAACCAGCGGTCCCCGCCCTGGTAGGAAGCAGCCAGGGCGGCCCATGCCTGGTCGGCAGTGGATCGTTCGATGAAGCGCAGGGCGATGGCCGCTTCGGCGCGGACGGCAGGGTCGGGATCCCCGGCCAGGCTGCCGAGGGCTTTGTCGTAGTCACCGGTGTGGTCGAGAATGCGGCAGGAGCGGACTGCGGTTCCCCGAAGGAGGGGATTCCTGTCCTTGAGCAACTTCTCGATCAGAGGGCGCGGGCTTCTACTCAGGCTGGCGGCAGCCCAGAAGGCACGCGCACGGAGGTGTGCGGGTTGAGCGGTTCCGGACATCTCCTGCAGCGCCTGTTGCACGGCAACGAGGTCCAGTTTCCGGAGCGTGGTATGGGCCAGGTAGCGAACGGCCTCATTGGGTGAGGCGAGGGCTGCGAGCGCGCCCCGGGGGTTGGAGAAATCGAGCTTGGGGGCCGCATATTTGTGCCCTTTGGGAGCAATGATGAAGATGCGTCCGCGATCGATGTCGCCCATCCCGTGCCCCCCCACTCCAGGGTCGTACCAATCGGCCACCACGAGGGATCCGTCCGGGGCCACACAGACGTCCGAGGGGCGGAACCAGCGATTGGCCTTCCCGTCGACAATGTTGACGATCTCGGCATCGAAGCCGGCTCCCTTCCTGGTGCTCACATAGGCGCGGACGATGTTTGGACCGGCATCACAGTGGATGGGTTGACCGAAGAACGGTTCGGGCAGGAGCGATCCCTCATAGACCACGATGCCGGTGGGTGAACCCGCACCGGTCTGGATCAGGTTGGGGACCACTCCGGGATCATTGAGATGCCAGTGCCGGAGGGGAATGTCCCTTTCGATGTTGGGCCGGCCATCCCGCCAGCCCGCACCGGTCAGTTCATCGCGGTAGCCGTAGTTGCCGAAGGGGAGGACGTAGTTGATCCGGACCCCACGGTTGCCGTCGTCGTCGTTGTCGGACTGCCAGAGCCTGCCGTAGGAATCGACGCTCACTTCCCAGTTGTTGCGGAAATTCCAGGCGACGGATTCGACATTGGAGCCGTCAGGATCGCAGCGGAAAATCATGCCCTGCTGGTAGGGTTGGCGATTGGTGCTGATCTCATTGCCGGCCAGGTCGGTGATGATGTTGCCGTCCTTGTCGCAGAGCTGACGACCGGAGTTGCCATAGTTGAAGTAGAGCTTGCCGTCGGGACCAAAGTGGAAGGCGTGGATTCCATGATCATGCTGCCTGCCGCCGATCTGGGTGAAGTGCATCTCCTTGCGGTCCGGCTTGTCGTCCCCGTTGTCATCATAGAGGGAGAAGACATCATCTCCAGCGGAGACAATCACCCGGTTGCCGAGGACGCAGATGCCGTGGGCGGAGTCCACGTCGT
The DNA here is from genome assembly GCA_002501065.1 of Akkermansiaceae bacterium UBA7890. GTDB lineage: Bacteria > Verrucomicrobiota > Verrucomicrobiia > Verrucomicrobiales > Akkermansiaceae > Roseibacillus_B. The sequence goes on along the minus strand of DLRK01000078.1, from coordinate 16,273 downwards.
GGCCCTGGTGGAAGACGGTGCTCTTATCCGCCACGTTGTCACCATTGGTGTCCTCCAGGATGAGGATGCGGTCACCCTCCGGCCGCCTGCCGTTGTTGCGGCGGTAGTTGACCACCTCGCAGACCCAGATCCTGCCGCGGTGATCGACGTCGATGGAACTGGGTGAGCGCATCATTGGCTCGCTGGCAAAGAGAGTAGCTTCCAGTCCCTCATGAAGATCGAGGTTCTTGACCGCATCGGAAGGATCGTGCGGCGCGGCCAGGGCGGCCAGGGCAGTGGCGACAAGGGCTGCTGGAATCGTGTGCGGCTTCATGAAACTCAAGGGAGTCTCCCCCTGCGGGTTTGGGGACGAGATTTCTCAAGGTGAGGAACAAGGTCCAGCTCAAAGGAGTTTTTTCCCCGGGCGGAACCATCCAGGGGCATTCGTGGTCCAAACCACTCCATCGGGCGGCCAGTCGCCGCCATGGTCATAACGACTTGATCCACGCTCCGATGAGTTCTTGCAACCGGGGCCAGTCGGAATAGATGAGGAAGTGGTCCCTGTCCGGGAGGTAATGCTCCTTCAGTTCCATTTTGATATCCTTCATGCTGGCCGCGGCCTTGCGGACGTAATCAGAGGTTGTGTGCTTGTCCCGTTCTCCCGTGATGATGAGGGCCTTGCGTCCTCCCCAGCCGTTGGCGAAGGCATCAGACTCGACGATATTCTTTTCGATGACAGGCGAGAGGAAGAGGAGGCCCCGCCATTTTTCAGGAGTGGCTCGACCTCCAAGGGTCACGCCCGTTCCGCCAGTGGCGATGCCAGCCAGAATCAGGTTCTCTCCATCGATGCGGGGGTGACTGACACAGAACTCGCGGGTCTGTTCGATGGCCTCGAGTCCACCCTCCCCGGACCAATTACCGCTACCGAAAGTGGGAGCCACGATGGCCACTCCGGTTGCATCGGCAAAGCGTTTCCAGAGGGTCCAGCAGCCCTGGAAGTTTCCAAGGCCGCCATGGAGAAAGACAATGGCGGGCTTTTTCTCGAGGGGGTCCTGCCCCGGTTCTTCCGGGACGTAGATAAACAGGATTCCCGGCGTGGGCTTCAAGCCGATCATTTCCCGGTAGGCGGAACCGAGGACGCACGGAAGGGTTGCTAGTTCGGCATCCTTCTCAAGGTCAGCGTAGACATTCCGGATGTTCTCGCGGAGTTCTGCGGCCTGGCCCCAGCCCAGATTCGGATCAATCAAGGCAAGGAGATAAGTGCCGAGGAGACACTGATCTATCTCAGGGACAAGATTGGCCGGGGAGCAGGAGAAATGGCTGGTGCCGTTTTCATAGACCACCCGGGCGGCAGCGTCCGGATCGTCGCGATGGCCCGTGGCCTGCCGGGCGCAGAGGAACAGGGAGATCGATCCGGCCAGGAGGAGAAGAACACTGATGATTCTCCGGCGGATACTGCGCCAGTGGAGGAAATTGAGCGGGACGGGAAGAAGACAGATCAGGGCAATGGCAAAAAGCTTGGATGCAGTGGTGGTGGAGACGACCAGAAGGCCAATCGCTCCGAGCCAGAAGGGGAGCGAGGCCAGGGTCCAGGTCCCGGAGAGGATGCAGCCGAGCGCACTTGATTCAGCTTTCGGGTTCTTGCCCATTCATCGTTTATTGTGAAGGCTTCAGGGTGATCAGGTGCATGGTGGCGGTGTAGGCGTTGGCTGCACTCATGCGCTTGAACTCGTGGCCCGGTCCCCAGGAATCGGTGTAGATGATCTCGTCGGTCGTCTGGTTGTAGCCGATGACGAGCCGCATGTGCCCTCCGCCTTGCTGGGGAATTCCCCGCTCCGGAAAGACTCCGACCTGCAGAGCCCAGAGGAGGGGTGTTCCGGTATCGATGTTGTCCCTTATCTGCTTGCGGTAGCGGTCGAAGGCGGTGCCTTTGGCCCGGACCTCGCGCAGAGTGGGGCCATGGCAACTGGAGAGGAAATACTGGTAGGGGATGACGGCCTGGTCGGAGAATTCCTTACCCTTTCCGGTTTTCTTGATGAGCCGGTTGTAGGCCTTGATCTCGGACCTGATCTTGCGTTCTTCCAGTTCATAGTGGACCAGAAGGCGGGTCTTGGTCCGTCCGGCCACCTTCTTGAGTGCATCGATCATGGTGGAGGGGTTCGTCCCCCCCCGTGCACTGCTTTCTGCGATCTGGGCCATTGCGTGCTGGTCGACGGGCAGTCCGTAGTAGCGGAAGACGCGTTCGGCACTGGCCACCGCACAGTAGCCCTTGCGGCCCTGGTCGACCATGGGCACCTCCTGGACGAAGACATCGCCATTGGGTTTGCTCACGCGGTTGGCGACGAGATCCCGGCGCCGGGCCATGATCCTGGTCAGGCCGGAGCGCTGCTCGTAGATCTCCTTGCCGTATTTAACGGAGACAAGGCTGAGTTTGAGAAATTCAGGGGTATAACCCCGGGAAGCCTTCGACTTGCTTGAGGTGAGCACGAGAAAGGCGCCAGGACATTTCCAGACCCAGCGATCAGCGGAAACCACGCTGCCCTTCTGGGTCCGGTCCATCTTCTCGCCCTCAAGTCCGGTCTTTTCGACGAGCAGGGCGTGCCATTGCCCGGTCAGGGTCTTGAACCGTTCCTCGGGCATGTCGCCGTTGTCTCCACGGTTGTAGATGGAGATGTCGAAGGAGTGCAGTTTGTCATCGCGGCTGCGGAGGACCGTTTCGCCAACCGGGAGGTTCCAGAGCTTCAGGTCGCGGCGGTTGCTCCGGGCATCCCTGCGCCCGGTGGAGAGCCAGTGGAAGCCCAGCGGTTTGCGATCCTGCAGGACTTCACCCACCGGCTTTTCCCACATCGTGACATCGAGGAAGAGGATCTCGAGGTCGGGGACAGGCGCGGGGTGTGCCGGACCCGCCAGAGCGAGAGGAATAAGCGTGAGGAAATGGAACCGCCGCACGGAACTAATCTAGGCGATCGGGAGGGGACTGCAAGGTCAGTGCTGGTGACCTTGGCGGCAGCCCTCGCAGCCTACCCAATCGCTTGAACCGTCGGGATAGAACTCCTTCTTCCAGATGGGGAGGCGATGCTTGATCTCGTCGATGATGAAGCGACAGGCCTCGAAGGACTCGGAGCGGTGGGAAGAGGAAACTGCGACGATCACGGCGGACTCACCGATCTCCAGTGGTCCCGTCCGGTGCACCGCCTCGGCGTGATCAAGGTCAAAGCGCTCAATGGCATCCCGCACGATACGTTGGCCTTCCTTCTCCGCCACCGGAGCATGGGCTTCATACTCCAGGCGGAGTACCTCTCGACCCTGGTGGTGATTACGCACGGTGCCCTCGAAGACGGCTACGGCACCCGCGTGCGGATTGCCCGCAGCTTCCCGCAGGGCGGCCAGATCGATGGGATCGGTAGTCAGGTGGAACATGGTTCGGCTAGCCTCCTGCGAAGGGCGGAAAGAGGGTGAGTTTGTCCTGGTGGGCCAACGGATGAGACCAGGGCTGGAATTCATCATTGATCGCGATCCGCACGGCTTCCAGTCCGAGCGAGAGATTACGGGACATGCGCAGTTCCTCCCACAGGCCGGCAGCGGTCACCGCTGTGGTTTCGAGTTCTTCCGCGGCAGTCCCTGTGTCTTCGCGGAGGATTCCACAGTATTCCACCATGATGGTCTTGGTGGTGCGGCCGTTGCGGAGAGTCAACCGGGCTTCCTCGAGGTCTTCGGGCCGGTTGCAATTATCGAGGGCCGACTTGTCGGGGAGATCGAGTTCCCTGCGGTGAAGGGAGTAGAGGAACTTTCGGGCGCAGCGCATCTCACCGGCAAGAGCCCGGGTCAGCGCGGTGGCGGCTGATGGTTCGTAGATGGCGCAGAGAGGTTCCGGCCTGCCATCAAAGCGACTGGTGAAGCAGGTGGCTTCGCGGTCCGGATCCCGGGCTTCCCGGAGGAATTGCAGGACGGAGCCGGTAAGGAAGGGGAGATCGCAGGCCGTTACGAGCCATGCAGCTCCCGGCGCCTGTTGAAAGGCTGCTTCCAGACCAGCGAGCGGACCGGCATCGGGACGCAGATCACGGATCGTGTCCGACTGGTAGGATCTCTGGTCGTCCTGTGCGATGGAGAGGTGCGTCTCTGCCGTGACAACGTCGAGAAGTTGCAGGCCGCGATCGCGCAGGGAGAGTTCGCCATCCACCACGAGTTCTGCCTTGTCGGAACCCATGCGGCGGCTTTTTCCGCCTGCCAGAAGGAGGCCGTGAAGAGGTGGGGTCATGGAACTTCAGCTTGCATCAAAGTCGCTCTTGCCACCCCGCTTTTCCACCAGATGGAGCCGGGTGATTTCGATGGAGGGATTGGCCGCCTTGCACATGTCGTAAACGGTGAGGGCGGCCACCGAGGCCCCGGTGAGGGCTTCCATTTCCACTCCGGTCCTGCTGCTGGTGCCGCACTCGCATTGGACACACAAGGAGGTGGTGCCCTCTGGTTCGATGGTCACGTCGCACCTGTCAAGGGGAAGAGGATGACAGAGCGGGATAAGCGAGGAGGTTCGTTTGGCAGCCATGATCCCTGCCAGGATGGCGGTGTTCAGGACGGACCCCTTCTTGTTCTGGAAATCCTCCTTCTGGAGTTCAGCCATGAGTTCGGATCCCAGAATCACGGTACAGGCGGCCCGGGCCCGCCGGGCAGTCACGGCCTTGGAGCCAACATCGACCATGCGGGGTTGGCCCACCTCATCAAGATGAGAGAGTTCACTCACCACCGAAACGTTAGGACATCAGCGGAAAAGAGCGAGCGGTTTTGCTGCCGGAATCAGAGCCAGGAGCGAAAGGGCGCGAGGCTGCCCGGCGGAAACACTTTATGACCGGCAGGCAATTCGATGAATCCATCGGATTCGATGGCCGAAGCAAAGTCCCCGGAATTCGACAGGGGGGCGGGATCAGCCAGGAGGGTGGCTCCATCCTGGCGGAGGTGCACCGGCAGGGAGCTGGCAAAGGGCGAATCAAATCGGACTTCTGAGGCAAGCGAGACCGTGCGAACCACGGGGTGCAGGTTCTGGAGGGTCTCGAGGAAAGGGCGGACGTAGCGGTGAAAGGTGATTTGAACTGACATCGGGTTGCCCGGCAGCGCGAAGACAGGCGGAGGTCCTGGCCAGAAGGCGAGGGGCTTGCCGGGGCGTTGGGCTACGCCGTGAAAGGCGGGGACTCCCAGCAGTGACTCGATCACGGGCCGCACGAAATCGTACTTCCCCTTGGAGATCCCTCCACAGAGAAGGAGCAGGTCGGAATCAAGATGTTCCCGCACGGCGGAGGTGGTCGCGTCGGGATCGTCGGGGAGGTGCTGCTGATGAATCAACTCCGCGCCAAGGGCGGCGAGAGCAGCGCGAAGTGACGCAGCGTTCGACTGTCGGACCTGGTGAGGAGCGGGTGAGGCGGCTGGTTCGACCACCTCGTCGCCCGTGGTGAAGATTGCCACCCGGGGACGTTGAAGAACTTTCAGGGTGGTGGCACCCACGGTAGCGGCTACCGCTGTGACCCTGGAATCGATGAGAGTGTTAGAAGGGACGAGGATGTCACCACTGGCATGGTCGCTGCTTTCCTCGTGAATAAACCGTCCCTGGACGGCTGCTTCCAGAGGGAAGCTGACGTTGTCGCCCTGACGCGTGATCTGTTCGTAGGGCAGGACCGTGTCGCAGTCGGAGGGCAGGCAGGCCCCCGTCATCACTTCCCAGCAATGTCCCGGAGCGAGTGGGGCCGGACCAGGTGCCCCGGCAGCATGATCTCCGGCGATCGCCAGGCTGGGAAACTCATCCAGGTCTGCTTTCCGGAAACAGATGCCATCCATCATGACACGGTCATAGGGCGGGAGTGGTCGGTCTGCCCGCAGTTCACTGGCGAGGACGCGGCCATGGGCCTCCGCAAGCAGGACTTCCTCCCATCCCAGATCGGGAAGGTGGGCCAGGGTGATCGCTTCCGCAGCGGCTGGGGGAATGAGAGGATCCATGATTTGTTGTCACTCCACAAGGAATAGGAAAATACCCAAGTATTTTATTGCGAGCTGTCCACTCTGCGCTTTTTTTTGGGTGAATGCTCGTCGACCAGCACCATCGTCCGCTGCGGGATCTGCGCATTTCAATCACGGACCGCTGCAACTTCCGCTGCCGTTACTGTATGCCGGCAGAAGTGTTCGGACCAGATCATGTATTTCTCCCGCGCGAGGAGGTTCTCACCTACGAAGAGATTGAGCGCCTGGTGGGTCTGACCGTGCCTCTGGGAGTGCGCAAGGTGCGTCTGACCGGCGGAGAGCCCCTGCTGCGACGCGGGGTGAAGGACCTGGTGGAAATGCTGGCCCGGGTGAAGGGAATTGACGACCTGGCGCTTACCACCAACGGAGTGCTGCTGGCTCATCACGCCGCAGATCTTCGCCAGGCCGGGTTACAGCGGGTGACAGTCAGTCTGGATGCCCTTGACCGGGAGATCTTTGCCAGGATGAATGGGGTAGGGGCCAAGGTGGAAAGTGTCCTGGCCGGGATCGAGAGGGCAAAGGACTGCGGGTTGGGTGTGAAGATCAATGCGGTCGTCCAACGCGGAGTAAATGAGGAAGAAATTGTTCCCCTGGTAAACTGGGGGAGAGCGCGTGGAGTCCCTGTCCGCTTCATCGAGTTCATGGACGTGGGAGAGACGAACGGGTGGCGCATGGAGGAGGTTGTCTCCGCAAGGGAAATAGTGGCGGTGATCGAGAAGGAGTTCTCCCTGCGGAAGCTGAGCCCGGCCCACAAGGGCGAAGTGGCCCAGCGTTATGGCTTTTGTGAGGGAAGCGGGGAAGTTGGGGTTATTTCCTCGGTGACCAGCCCATTTTGCAGTGGGTGCAACCGGTTGCGTCTTTCGGCAGAGGGTAAATTGTTCACCTGCCTCTTCGCGAGGAGTGGGGTCGATGTCCGCGGGCTCCTGCGCTCGGGGAAGGAAGCAACCTTGTCCTCCGTCCTGGAGGGAATCTGGCGCGGTCGTTCGGATCGCTACTCGGAGGAGCGGGGGAGCGGGGAGAAGCGTAAGGTGGAGATGAGCTATATCGGAGGATAGAGATCATGGAATGGGAGATTGAACTGGTTCACCTGTTCGTGTCTGAAGGGCACGACTACCTGGGCCGTCACGGGAAAGAGTCACTCGATCACGGGATAGAGGATCCCGACCTGATCGAGTGCGTGGCCGGCCGGGGGATCCGCGGGGACCGCTATTTCGATCATAAGGAAAACTACAAGGGACAGATCACCTTTTTCGACCACGGGGTTTACGAGGCCGTGAAAAGAGAGTTCGATCTTCCGGAACTGGCGGCCTCGGCATTTCGCCGGAACGTGATCCTGAAGGACGTGCCTCTTCCGGAGTTGATTGGGAAGCCCTTTGCTCTTCAGGGCCTGGAGTTCGAGGGCGTGGAGGAAGCTGCGCCCTGTTACTGGATGAACGAAGCCGCGGCGGATGGCGTGCACGAATTCCTGAAGGGGGTGGGTGGCCTGAGGGCCCGTATCCTGGCAGACGGGGAACTGCGCAAGGGCTCCGGGGTGCTTTCCCTGCTGCCATAAGGTTCAGGTGACGACCGAAGACGAGATCACCCCTGAGACCCGGAAGCCAGGAGCCCCGGACTGGTATCCGGGGCTCCCTGAGATTCGGGGTGGTGGAAACGAATCGGCCTAGGCGGCATCACTCTGCTTGCTCGCTTCGGAAATGACCTTCTGTTCCATGTCCTTGGGCATGTTTTCGTAGTGGGAGAAGCTTTCGCTGTGCTGTCCGCGACCGCCGGTCATGGATCGCAGGTCCGTGGCGTAGGCATGCATGACGCGCGCGGGGATCTCAGCGGTTACCACCTGGGCGTGGCCCTCGGTCTCCGTTCCCATCACGCGACCGCCCCGCACCGAGAGATCGCCGAGGATGTTGCCCAGGGATTCCTCGGGAGTACGGATCTTCACCTGCAGGACGGGTTCGATGAGATGCGGTTGCGCATTCATGAAGGCCTCGCGGAAGGCCTGTTTGCCTGCGATCTGGAAGGCCACGTCCTTGGAATCGACCGGGTGTTGTTTGCCGTCATAGAAGTCGATTTTCACATCACAGACCTGGTAGCCCGCGAGGATGCCGTCGCTCTCGGCGACGCGGATTCCTTTCTCGACCGAGGGGACGAAGTTGCGATCCACGTTGTTGCCCACCAGCGAATGACCAAACTCGACGCCGCTATCGCGCGGGAGCGGCTCGATACGCATCCAGACCTCCGCGAACTGGCCGGCACCTCCACTCTGTTTCTTGTGGCGGTACTTCGATTCAGCCTTCGTGTGGATGGTCTCGCGGTAGGGAATGCGCGGTTGATCGAGCTCGATCTCGATGTTGTAGCGCCGTTTGAGGGTTTCCGAGACAGCCTTGAGATGAATCTCGCCCTGTCCGGAGAGGATGGTCTGCTTCAGTTCGGGATCCGCGCGGAACTGGAAGGCGGGATCCTCCTCGTGAATGACGGACAGGCCTTCCGCCACCTTCTCCTCGTCACCCCGAGTCGTCAGCTTGAGGGCGGCGTGAATGTTGGGGGCGGGGTATTCGATCCTGGGCAGGCGCGCCTTCAGTTTCGGGCTGCAGAGGGTGTCGTTGGTGTGAGTGCCCTTGAGTTTGACCAGGGCCCCGATCTCTCCTGACTTGAGGTGATCAGACGCTTCCCTTTCCTTGCCGTTGGGAAGGAGGATCTGGCCGATGCGCTCGTTCTCATCGGTGTTGATGTTATAGAGGGTGTCTCCCGATTTGAGTTCTCCCGAGTAGATCCGGAAGAAGGAGAGGGCGCCCACGTGCTCTTCCACCAGCGTCTTGAAGATGAAGATGACCGGTTCGGAGCCTTCCACGTCCACCTCGATCGGATCGCCATCCGGCGATTCGCAGGAAATGCTCCTGCGGTCCAGGGGCGAGGAACCGAATTTGGCGATGAAATCCATGAGACGTGCGACACCCACGTTGCTGGCGGCACCCGTGCAGAACAGGGGGGAAAAGGCCTGGCTCTGAATAGCGTTGTGAAGATGACTACGGAGTTCCTCCTCGCTCAGTTCGCCCTTCTCGAAGAAGGTTTCCAGCAGGGAGTCATCGGATTCCGCCACGAACTCTATGAGTTGCCGATGCATGTCGTTTACGCTTTCGCCATCGGCGCCGTCCACATCCTGTTCCTCAAACCTGCCACTGCCGCCGGGCTTGTATTCCACCACTTTGCTCCTCATGGCGTCGAGGAAGCGGGAGGCTCCCGGCCCTTGGTTCAGCGGGAGGGTCATGGGGAAGATCTTGTCTCCGAGGATGTGCTTGATCTCCTCCACGACACGGGGGACGTCGGCGTTCTCCTTGTCGACGCCGTTGAGGACGATGAACTTGGGGATTCCCAGGCGGTCGGCCTCGGCCCACATGCGCTCCGTAATGAAGCCCACACCCGCAACTGCGTCGACTACGATGAGGGCGAAATCGGCAACGGCCAGGGCGCCGAGCGAATCGCCGATGAAATCGGGAGAACCGGGGGCGTCGACCACGTTGAGTTCCACACCCAGCCACTCCATGCGCAGGAGCGAGGAGTGAATCGAGATCTGGTGCTCGCGCTCATCCGCGTGATAGTCGGAAACGGTATTTCCGTCTGCGATAGAGCCCATGCGCTTGATGTTTCCGGTGTTGGCCAGCATCGCCTCACAGAGCGTGGTCTTCCCTGCTGAGGCGTGGCCCAATACGGCCAGGTTGCGAATGTCATTGAGTTTGTGGTCCTTCATTTTTCCGAGGTGATTGAATTTGTTTGCGAAATCGGTGCTTTCAGATTCCTGGAGCATGGCAATCGCGAGGGTCCGAGGCAACACGAACCGTCCGCTCTGAACAGGTATCACTTGGGGACTCCTGATGTCATGGAACCCTTAAACAGGGAGACTGTGAGGTCGCCCTTCCGAACGTCCTGAGAGTCAGTTGTCGGGAGATCGATCCCGTTACCTGCGTGGCGGCGGGATGTCCGGGGTGTCTTCCCTCCGGGAGAGGAGGGCCCGCAGGGAGGCCACCTCTTGTTCGAGCTTTGCGAGGCGGGATTCGATCGACTGCGTCCACTCGGGATCTTCGTCGTCGGGGACGGGTCCGGTGGACGAGATTGCTTCCGGGGTCAGGCTGGTGTCGGGGGCATGGCCCGCTCCTTCAGTTTGTGGAGAGGCGATCCGCTCGGAGAGGAGGTGTTCAAATGTTTCCACCTGCCGCCCACTTCCGGCCGGGATGCGCCGCACGAGCGGTCCGTGGGGATACTCGATGAACCAGGTGAGAATCTCCTCGACCTCTTCGAGGGAGGAGAAGTGGTGGATGCGGTCCGTGCGTTGCCTGATCTCGCCGGTAGTTTGCACTCCCCGGAGGAGGAGGACGGTGAAGACCGCGCGTTCACTGTCCTGGAGGCTGAGAACATGTTTGAGGCAGTGCTCGTACTTGGAGGTGCGGCCACTCACCACTTTCTCGACGAGGTGCTTTTCGGAAAGCGAGCGGAGAGCTTCCAGGATGTCGGCGGCGTCAAGATTGGTGATGGGATGCCGGCTGGAGCTTTGATTGCAGGCAGTGACCAGGGAGTTGAGGGAGAGCGGGTAGGTATCAGGGGTGAGGATCTCCTTCTCGAGAAGGCAGCCCAGGACACGGGTTTCCTCAAAGGTGAGCTGAATTTCGGGGAAGTGCTGCATGGAGGGAACTCTTGACAGGCTGAGGCATTTCGTGGCGCTGGTCGAACCCGAACTGCGTGCCTCCAGGTTATCCGGTGCACGCCTTCGAGTCGACGGGCCTGCCGGTGTCGTGACAGACGAAGGGGGAGGCGATTCCGGACTCGGTATCGAGGTAATTGAAGGTGAGTTCCTCTCCCACTGTGATGTCCCGCAGGGCAAACATGCGGCGCTCCTCAAGGCGAAGGTTGGGGGTGAAGGAGTGATTGAGGTAGAGGGCGTAGGCGTCGTTCACGTGCTGGTCGGGACCGACTTCAATGCTGTCGCGCGTGCGCTTCGGGGTGGCTTCGCCACGGACGGTGTAAACCAGTTCCCCGGAGGCAAAGGCGAAGCGTGCGTAGGTGGCGCGCTCACTGTGTGCATTCTCACCCACCTGGAAGCAGTCGCTGCGATCGTTCATGAGAGCAGGTGATCGACTACCATTGCCCATCCCCCGTGGCGAGTGCAATACGGGAAGAGCGGAACGGACAACTTGAGCGGATCCAGGGGACGGGCGTCCAGGACCATGCATTCCTGAAGAATGCGGGACAGACGGGATGCTTCAGTCCCCCCCCAGGAAACTTTCGCTCAGGATGATCTCCCGCATGAGGGACTTGAGCTTGAAATTCTCCCCGGTCGTCTTCTCGATGATGGACCCCACCGTGAGGAAATCGGCTGGGCTCAGTTCCTTCGAGATGGCGTAGCGAAGGAGGTGGGCGGTGAAGGCGCGGGCAAAGCGCCTGTCTTCCTGTGTAATGGATTGCTTGAAGCGGATTGCTCCGTCGAAGGGATGCTTCTTCATCAGCGTTCCACTGGCATCGACGTTGCGGCCATTGGGATACTTGTCCCGCCATCGGCCGATGATGTCGTAGTTCTCGAGGGCGAAGCCGAGTGGATCAAGACGGGAGTGACAACCCGCGCAGTCCGGATTCTCGCGGTGCTCGGCGAATTTCTCCCGGATGGTGAGGTCCCTGACAGCAGCATCCTCCTTGAGGGGTGGGACGTTGTTGGGAGGCGGGGGCGGAGGGTCGTTGAAGATGACTTCGATGACCCAGGCCCCGCGGGCGATGGGATGGGTGCGACTGGGACCGGAAGTCATGCTCAGCATGGCGGCATTGGTGATCACTCCGCCATAGCGCGGGTCGGTGGCGGGCAACCGTTCGAAGGTTCGTGAACGGAGTTTGCTGCGGATGTCATCCTCGAAGATCCGCTGGGCATCCTGCTGGGCCCGGCGGGGGTCGGTATTGACGGGAACATTGTCGTGGGCGGTCCGGGATTCCTCAACTTTCCGGGAGAGGGCATCCCGTCTGCTGCGTTGCTCGGGAGTGAGAGCCCCGACCAGTTCTGTCTCGGAAAGGTAGGTTCCGCCGGCGGATCCGGCCACCTCCTCTGCGCTCAGGGCACGGTTGTAAAAGCGTGCGCGGGCCAGACTGACATGGAGGTGTTTGTTGCCCCCGGGAGGCAGGTGACGGAGGCCGAAGATGATGGAGCTGTGTCCCTTGGGGAAGGTGGCCACCCCCGTGCGGAACGGTTTCCCGTAGGGCTTGCCATTGCGGTAGAGGGTGACCGCGCCATCTTCCTGGTAGACCATGGCGAGGTGAATCCGCTGGTCTGGTTTGGTTTCGGGCGTGGATTCGGGAAAGTCCTGGGTGCGCGCGAAGCGATTGCTTCCGGAAATCCAATGACGCGGCTGCCGTTCCCCGAGCACGATGGTGTCGAAGAAATCGCCAGGTCCCTGGACGCCCATCAGGCCGCCGCCACGCTGGTCGATGTTGTGCACCAGGCACCAGACCTCCAGGGTCCGGGCCTTGAGGTCGAAGGGGAGGGGGCTGCTCTGCAGGTAGGCGTTGTTGAGGACCACCATGCCGTCGCGGTGCTGGATCTTGCCGTGGGCCTTGAGGTGGAGTGATCCCACCGAGTCCCGGAGGTCGTTGTTGAATTCCCACGCGGCTACCGGGTTGAGGTTAACCGGCTTCTGTCCTCCCTTCTGGCGGGCCTGCAGGAGCCGGGTCTTCACTGGTTTGAGGAGGGCATCAATCTCACTCTGGCTGGACTTGATGATGGCCTGCAGGTTGGCGCGTTGCTGGTCATTGGACTTGTTGCGTGCCACGATGGACTTGGCATCAACCTGCGGTGGCTTGAGGTCGGAAGTGTACCAGGTGCGGAGGAATTCGCTCTGGTAGGCGAACTTGGGGGCAACGAGCTCGATCACGGGGCGGTTCTCCAGGAACATGGTGTCGAAGAGCAGGAGCGGCTCGAGGATCATCTGCACGCTGGCCGGGCTGTTCTTGTCGATATTGAAGAGGTGTGCCAGCTTCGGATCAGGAGTGGCTCCCAGCAGGTTTTCCAGTTGCATCCACTGGGACGGAAAGGTGTCGAGGAAGCGTTCGATCCTGGGGTCGGCCATCATGCGGTCGATGGTTTGCCGGAAGGTGTCGAGAGTGGCCAGTTCGCCACTTTCGGCCAGTTTCAGCAGGGCGAGGTCCGGTCCGCTGCTCCAGAGGAAGAAGGCGAGGTTACTTGCCACCACGAAGAGGTCCCTGCCCGTGGTGGTTGAGCCGTAGCGGAGGAGGAATCGCGGCGAGGAGAGTGTTGCGGAGGCCACCTTTTTCATGGCGTCGGTGAAGGAAAGCCCCTGCTGCACCTTGGCGAAGGTGTAGTCGGTGTAGCGGTCGAGGGTTTCCGGTTCGATGGCGCTGCGGAAGGCCAGGAAGAGGAAGGGCTGCAGGCGCCTGCGAATCTCCGCCCGCAGGTCACCGCTCCCTGGATCGCGGAAGAAATCGTTCCAGATCCCCACCGTGTTTTCATTGAAGTCAGGACTCTCAATGATGGAGAGACTGAGCCGCAGGAAGGAATCGAGGAGAAGGGGAGAAACAGTGAGTTGATTGGCCTGGTTGTCGTAGCCATGAGCCGCTCTCAGATCCTTGGGAAAGGATTTCACGCCGCGCAGGCCGGGAGCGGGAGACAGCGAGTGACAGGCCACCTCCACCTTTGCCGGCATCTGGGAAACCCCGGGATCGAGGTAGTTGCTGTGCCGCGTCATGAGCTTTTCGGGGAGTGCGAAGACGTTGCGTTTCAACTGAAAGAGGTCCCGTAGCGTATTGTTGTACTGGAAGCGGTTGAGGCGCCGGATACGGATCTGCTTTGCTCCGGCATCCTCCGCGACAGCTTCCCGGAGTGCGCTTTCCAGACTGGCGAGCAGGGTGCTGCGTTCGCTTTCCGCCAGTTCGGGTTCGTCTTCCGGAGGCATGTCGTAGGCGTCGATGGCCTCGATCATTTCCTTCAGCAGCTTTGGTTTCGATCGCAGCTGCGGGGCGGTGGTGATTTCCTTGAGGTTCACCTTGCCCTTGGTCTTTTCTCCCCCATGGCACTTGATGCAGTGCTTGGTGAAGAGAGGTTTGAGGGAAGTGCTGAAGGCGGCGGCAGGGTCCTCGGCGGCGGGGGCGCTGGTGGGAGCAAGAAGAAGGGATGCCAGGGCCATGGCAGCGGGAGCCGCGGCCTTGCATCGGGAAGGCAGGTGCCAGGCCTGCCGTGCGTCGGGAGTTCTCATTCTGCCGTCTCGACTACGTCCACAGATCGGAGATCACGTCCGAGCTGTCGGCGAAGGACTTCAATTCCATTCCCATGAGCTGGGCGAGGGTGAGCCACATGTTGGAGTTCAGGGTGCCACTCTTGCACCTGAGGAATCGGCCCTGCTTGATCTGGCCCTGGCCTTTCCCGGCGAGGATGAAGGGCAGATCGTAGAACTGGTGAGTGGCACCATCGCCCAGGGCGGCGCCGTAGGCCACGAGTGAATTATCCAGCATGGTGCTGCCGTCCGCTTCCTGGATTTCCTTCATCCGCTTCAGGATGTAGGCGTATTGCTGCAGGTGAAACATGTCGATCTTCTGGACGCCCTTCCAGCCCTCACCCTTCTGGTTGTGAGTCATGTTGTGGTGCTGGACCGGTTTGTCGAAGACGCCTTCATACATCAGGGTGGCGTCCCAGCGTTCCGGACCGATCATGAAGGTGCAGATGTTGGTCATCCCCATCTGGAAGGCGAGAAGCATGAGGTCGGCCTGCAGGCGGATGTATTCGCCGCGGGGCAGGATCTCATCCTTCGGGATGCGGACGTCCGCTTTTGCGAGGCGCGCCTTCTGCTTGGCGATGCGCACCTCCACATTGCGGATCATTTCCATGAATTCCCCGAGGGTCTCGCGGTCGTCATTCCCCAGTTTCTTCGAAAGTGTTTTCGCGTCTGCCAGCATGAGGGAGGAGACCTCGTCGAGATGTGACTGGAAATTGTCGGCCTTGAACAGACGTTCGTAGAGTTTCTGTGGATCCTTGATGGAAGGCGCAATCTTGTCGGGACCATACCATGAGATGTTGTCGAAGTAGATGGGCTCCTTGGGTGCACGGAAGCCGTTGCAGCTGATCTCCAGGGTGTTGAATACGGTGGAGTGGCCCACATGATCACCGATGACCTGGTCCAGGCTGCGTCCGTTGGGATAGCGCCAGCCTTTCTCGGAAGCCTGTCCCGGGGAGACACTGGTGAGGTAGCAGGAGGCCCCCTGGGCGTGAACGTCCTGCCCGTTCTTGAAGGTGCGCTCCATCCCGGTGACCAGGGTGAAGTCCTTGGCGTGCTCCTTCAGTGGCTGCATGGTGGAGCTGAACTCCAGCGGATAGATCCCCGCCTCGTTCTCAAGGCGTTTCTGCGTCTTGGTCTTGTCCGCATTGAATCCACCCACGAATCCGGGGAGCTGCGCATCCTCTTCCCCGGGAAAGAATCCCCGCCGGTTGATCCCGTTGGGTATGTAGAAGATGACCAGTTTCTTGTCGGGCTTCTTTCTGGTCTTGAGCGTTTTAGCAGAGGCCAGGGAGGGCAGGAATGGCAGGGTGAGAAGCGCCCCCTGGCTCCGGAGAAACTTCCTTCTGGAGGTAATCATCGCCCACATGGTTTCATACCATTGCCATTGGAAAAGCCTTATTGTTCACGTTTTCGCGTTACTTCTGGCGGGTTCCAAGAAAACTTGGAGCCCTTTCTCAATCATGAAGGCATCCACTCTCATTGTTGCTACCTGTCTCAGTGTCATCAACGTGGCTGGCGCCGAACCGCTGCGCCCCAACATCCTCATCATCTTCACTGATGATCAGGGCTATGCGGATCTGGCCTGCTATGGGAACAAGAAGAACAGGACCCCGCGTCTGGATCAGCTGGCCCGGGAGGGGACGCGTTTCACCTCCTTCTATTCCCAAACCGTTTGCGGGCCGTCGCGTTCCGCGCTCCTCACCGGTCGTCAGCCCATTCGCAGTGGTGGTTGGGGGATGCCGGCTTCCGAGATCACGTGGGCGGAACTCATTCGCAAGGCCGGTTACCAGGCTGCCTGCATCGGCAAGTGGGATGTTTCCAACCGCAAGCCGATTATCCCGCGCATGCCCAATGCCCAGGGCTTTGATTATTATTTTGGCACCCTCGGCGCCAATGACGGAGGTGGAGTTGCTTTTCATGAGAATAATGAAAAGGCGGGCAATACCCGGGACATGGGCAGCCTCACCCGGCTCTACACCGATAAGGCCATCGATTTTCTGGAGAACAAGCGCGACAAGAAAAAGCCCTTCATC
>DLRK01000174.1 GCA_002501065.1 Akkermansiaceae bacterium UBA7890 | reverse complement strand
GCCACTTACGGGGTTGCCACGACCATCATTGTGGTCCTGGTGGTGAGCGGTGAAGATATTGCCTATGAGTTGGCTGCGTGGCAGAACTGGCTTTACGATCTGTTCGGAACATCCGGTGCAAAGGAGGACCTCCTGCGCGTGCGGACCTTCCACGTGCGTTTGATGGACTTCAACATGCTGGCGGACGGGAACAACTGGACTCCTTTTGGGGCGGAAATTGCGCAGGGAGAGGGTGGCTACAGGGCACACGCCCTGCTGGTGCGCTTAATCATGCAGAATGGCTATGTCCCCGTCGGCACCATATTCGCCATCCTGGTGCCGAGCGTGTTTTTCCTGCATCGGCGGCTGATCAGGATGTCCAAGGGCAAGTCTTTCGATGTCTTCCTCCTGAGGCTGGTGGCCTCACTTGCCTTTTCTGTTCTTGGAGCATCCATTCTCGGGGTCCTCTCCCTGGAGGCCTACCCCAATCCCTTCTTTTTCGGAGTTTTCCTGGGCATGATGGCTGCGGGTCTCACCCGCGAGCGGCAAAGCCGGGAGGAAATCGCCATCATCGCCGAACCGGAAGCGGAGGAGCCTCCTGTGCTGGGAGGCGTCCGTCAGGCCACCCAGTAGGCCCCGTGCCCATCGGGTCGGTGCGGAGTGCAGAATTCCAGTCTGCCTGTCCAGTTTCTATCGAATGTCCTCGATCCTTTGGATTCCGACGCCCCCGTCTTTCGGGAGCGTGAGCATGCAGCGGTATTTCGGAGTCCTCCATGACGTGGTTCGCAGAGCAGGAGTGGAGGGTCTCGAAGAATTCAGCATTTCGCCGTTGGTAGCATACGAGGGGCTGATGGCGGGTTCTCCCTCCCGGATTGTGAGGGGCTTCGACAAGTGGTTTTTTTACCGGTGGAGAGTGAGCCGGGCAGGCCGGTACGATCTGGTCCATGGCCTCTCGCAGGGATTGGGGCACCTGCTTCCGCATTTGCAAGGCTCTCCCCGTACCATGGCAACGGTTCATGACCTCATTCCGCTTCGTTTCCCGGGGGAACTGAGCGAGGCGCAGGTGGCCCGTGTTCGCAAACAGGCGTCCCGGCTCACAAATTTTGATCTCCTCACCTCGGTTTCTGAGTTCACTGCAGGCGAGGTGGTAGACCTGACCGGAATCCCGCGGGAACGGATCCGCGTGGTGCAGAATGGAATCGACCAGGAGGTCTTCCGGACCCCTGCAGATTTTCCTCCCGCCCTCGACCACCTCGCCGGGCGACCCTACGTCTTCAGTGTAAGCAGCGCGTTCGCCCGCAAGAACCTGCAGATCTTCCCCGAGGTCTTTGCGGAAGTCTTCGCCCGGGAACCCGAACTGGTTCTCGTTCGTGCGGGCGCGGCTCTTCCCGACGAGTTGCGGGAGGAATTTTGCCGGCGATGTGGTTCGGAGCGGCTGATTGAACTGGGGCGTGTCTCCGATGAGATTCTGGTTCCGGCCTATCAGCACGCGGCCGTGTTCTTCTTTCCCTCGCTATATGAGGGTTTCGGCCTGCCGGTGATTGAGGCGATGTCTGCCGGAACACCCGTGGTGTGCAGCGATGCGACAAGCCTGCCCGAGGTCGGGAAGGATGCCGCGCTCTATTTTGATCCGACTGATCCTGCCGGAGGGGCGGCCGCTATTCTCGAGGCCCTCTCCCGGTCCGATGAGCTCACGGAAAGGGGACTGAAGCACAGCAGGGCCTACAGTTGGGAACGAACCATGAAAGGCCATCTGGACTGTTACCGTGAACTCCTTGGTTGAAGACGAGCACCCCCTGCGGGTTCTCATGGTTCACAATCACTACCTCGTCAGGGGTGGGGAAGATGAGTCATTTGCGGCCGAGACCGAATTGCTGAGGGCCGGGGGACATGAAGTGGAGACCTACGTTCGCGACAACGAGGAAATCGCGTCCCGGGGCCGGCTCCGGACGGCGGCGGACACGATCTGGTCAGGGCGCAGTCGGCGTGAAGTATCGGCACTCCTCAAAAAGGGAAACTTTGACGTCATGCACGTGCAGAATTCCTTTCCCCTGGTTTCTCCGGCGGTCTACGGGGCTGGTCGGGCTGCGGGAGTGGCCGTGGTCCAGACCCTGCGTAACTATCGACCGCTCTGTGCCAGCGGACTGCTCATGCGGGAGGGCGAAATCTGTGAAAAGTGCCTGGGGCGCGGAGTGGGCTGGGCGGGTGTGCGGCACAGGTGTTATCGGGGAAGTTTTCCCGGGTCCGCTGTGCTGGTTGCCATGAATGCCTGGCACCACATGCGGTCTACCTATCTCCGGGAAGTGGACAGATTCATTGTGGCATCGGAACTGGTGCGCCTGAAATTCGTAGAGGGGGGGTTCCCGGAGGAACGTATTTGCCTGAAACCGAATGTGGTGCCCCTCCTCCCCGAGGGAGGAGCGGAAAAGCGGGAGCGGCGGGCCATTTACGTGGGACGGTTGTCGGCAGACAAGGGCGTCGAACTCATGGTGGAGGCCTGGGTTCGCCATGGGCTTGAGATTCCGCTGGAGATCGTGGGCTCCGGTCCCCTTGAAGCGAAGCTCCGGGAAAAAGCCCATGCCACGCCCATGATCAGTTTTTCCGGTCGCCTCCCGGTGGAGGAGGCCTGCCGGGCGATCGGCCGGTCTGAGCTCCTGCTCCTGCCGACGCAGTGGTATGAGACCTTCGGACGCACGGTGCTGGAAGCCTATGCCATGGGCACTGCGGTGCTTTCTTCACGGGGAACGGCGCCCGGGGATCTCGTCAGGGAGGGAGAGACCGGATTTCTGGTCAACCGCGGGGATGCCGGGGAGATTGCAACCGGAGTGAGGGAGTTCTTCGAGCTTCCGTCCCATGAACGGCGGCGCATGGGTGAGCGCGCTCTGGCAGAATACCGTGATCATTACAGCCGGAAAAAAAACCTGGAACTCCTCACCGGAATTTACCGGGAAGCCGCTGCGGAAGTGCGGACCCGATCCACCAGGCAGTCATGAGCAAGTCGATCAGCATGTCGCGTCGAGCCCGCCTCTGGGTCATGAAGCGATTTCCGGGAACCTACGTGAATCTGTCGCAGGCCTACAACTCCCTGCTCTGGAAGAACGAACAGCGTGGGCTGCGGGGCGAGATCACCCCGAGCGGCCTGCCCAGTGTGATGTTCTACAGTTACTACCGCTGCGGTTCGATGTTCCTGTCGCGGGCCATACGGGAGCTTGCGCTGGCCAACGGCCTTCAGCATCTCGACTATTGCAGCTACTTCGTCAAGGTGGCCCCCGGGAAGGGAGTCAGCCTGTTTGACAGGGAGACGCTGGAGACGGCCTTTCATCCTGAAGGCTGCTACTATGGAACCCTGCGACGAGCCTATCCCATTCCTGCTCACGAGAATTACCGTTCAGTCCTGCTTCTGCGTGATCCGCGGGACTGCCTGGTGTCGCACTACTTTTCGATCCGGGAGTCGCATACGCTGAACAACCATGGGAACCTCCGGGCTCGTCGCGAGGCACTGGCAACCGATGTCGACCAGTGGGTCCTCGCGCACGCGGAGGAATACCGGCGCGACTTTCTTGACTTTCACCGTCAGCTGGTGGGGAAACCCGGCGTGCTCTTCCTGCCTTACGAGGAGATGGTGACCGCCTTCCCGGAATTCATTCGAAAGGTGGTTGAGCACACGGGAATGGACGGGAACCGGTCGCTTGTCGACCGGATCGTAAAAGAGGCGGATTTCGAGGTTTCATCAGAGAATGTCCTTTCTCATAAACGATCGGTGAAACCGGGAAATCACCGTAAAAAACTGAATTCGGAGACTGTCGAGCAGCTTGATGAGGCCCTCTCGGAGGTGCTGGAGCTGTTTCATTACAGGTGATTCCCGATCTCCACCGGGGCAGACTGAATCCTTGCCACCTGCATGCAATCGGTCTTGTTTAGGTGCCTCCTGCCATGAGTAGCAGCCCAAGTTTTTCCAACGGCGAGAACCGCCTCCCCATGGCCATCATGGTGAGCTGCGTGGTGCTGGTGATGGGGTACCTCTACTTCGGGTTCGGCTATTCCACCGGCTATATGTTCGAGCGCTCCACCCTGTGGAGCAACATGCGGCAGGGATATCGCATGGAGAAGGCGGAGTGGGCCTTTGGCTACTTTGTGCCTCCCGCCGTGGTCCTCCTGCTCTGGTTCACGCGCAAACGCTTCGCGGGGATCACCATCAAACCCAGTTACCTCGGCCTCGTCGTGCTCGCCTTCGGGTGCTTCATCTACTTCGGCGGCTACAAGGCCAATGAGAAGTACGTGGGCTACTTCGCGGGCCAGATTCTTGTGGCCGGGCTCATCCTGTGGTTCCTCGGCATCGAATTCTTCAGGCGGGCCTTCTGGCTGTGGATTCTCTTCGGGCTGACCTGGCCGCTGATCTTTCTCATCGAACCGATTGCCAGCCCCCTGCAACTCCTCATGACCAAGCTGACGGAGGTCTATCTCAAGGCCACGGGAGTTGATGTCATCCGCTCGGGGACTTCCCTTTATTCTCCACCTTCGGGAGCAATACCCGCCGGCGAACGCTTCTCGCTGGGAATTGCGGTGGCATGCTCCGGGTTGCGTTCCCTCTTTGCCCTCGGGATGGTGAGCCTCCTCTACGGTTATCTCTCTCTGAAAAAAAGCTGGCACCGCCTGCTTCTGGCCGTTTCCGCCGTGCCCTTCGCGATCTTCGGCAACTTCGTCCGGATGCTCCTTCTCTACTATGGCACCATCTGGGTCTCCAAGGATTTCGCCATCGGCCCGGATGACCATCCCTCCGCCTTCCACACCGGGGCCGGTATCGCGGTCTTCATCGTGGCTCTCCTCTGCATGCTGGTTCTCGTGGAGGTGCTCAATGGCGGATTCAAATCGTTGAAGAGAAAGCGTGTCCGCTCCCGGGTGGTGGGGATGGAGGAAGAGGTGACGGCCGACGAGAAACCGGAGGATTCCCCATCGGAATGATCACCATCAGACAAGCCGTTGTCCGGAGTCTGGTAGTGCTGCTGCTGGTCTCCACCACGATCGGGTTCTGCACGATCTTTCCGAATGCAGCGGAGAATTCGGAATCGGGAATGATCCTGAAGCTACCAGGCAGGGATGAGGTTCCCGGTTACCTGGGTTACGAGCGGCCAATCTCCAAGGAGGAAAAAAAATGGCTGCCTGAGGATACTGGGATCCTGAAGATGCTCTATATCCCGAAGGATTCGACGGCGTCGAATGAGGTTGAGGCCAGCGAGGAGGGAATCTCGATCAGTCTTATTCTGGGTGGGAACGATCGCCGGAGTCTCCACCGGCCCCATGTCTGCCTGCGCGCGCAGGGATGGCGGATCGCGAACAAGGAAACAGCCACCCTTTCCGTCGCCGGTCAGGATATGAAAGTCATGGACTTCACCCTTCTGCGCAAGGTGAGCGAAGAGGATGGCACCATCCGCAACGCGCGTGCCCACTACATCTACTGGTGGATCGGAGCCAAGCGATCGACCCCTTCTGACTTCGAGCGCATCCTCTATACTGTCCTGGATAACATGTTCAGGAACGTCAACAACCGCTGGGGGTATCCCAGCGTGTTGGTACATGTCGACCTTGAGGGGAATAAGACTCCTGAGGAAATCGCGAACGCTGACGAAGAGGCTCGGTCGCGCGCCTTTTCCTTCATCAAGCAATATGCTCCCATGTTCCAGAAATCGCTGGGAGCGACCGAGGCCGAATGAAGGCCCTTATGCGCACGTTGCACGCGCCGGTTTACGAGCGGCGCCTGGAAGTCCTGCTCGAGACCCTCGGGGGGTGCCTGCCGCGGGGCGAGTCACTCCTTGATATTGGCTGTGGCGCGGGAACTCTCGGTGCTGCGCTTACCAGCGAATACGGGTTGGAGGTCCGCGGTCTGGAAACCAATGTGCGGGAGGGTTGCGTCATCCCGGTCGATCCCTACGACGGCGAGACCATTCCCTACGAGGAAGATTCCATCGACAACGTCTTGCTGGCTGACGTTCTCCATCACGAAGAGAATCCCGGGCGCCTGTTGCAGGAGGCCGGGCGAGTGGCGCGCAGGCGTGTTATCGTCAAGGACCACAAGACCGGATCCTTCCTGGCCTGGCCGCGGATCTCCCTCCTCGACTGGGCCGCCAATGCCGGCTATGGTGTGCGCTGTCTTTTCCGCTACCCCACCGTGAGTGGCTGGCACGACCTCTTCAGGGAGTGTGCCCTCTCCGTGCAGGCAGAGCGAACTTCTCTCGATCTTTACCCGCCCGTGGTGAATGCTATCTTCGGCAGGAAGCTCCAATACTTCGCCGTGCTCAATCCCATCGCCCCTGAATCGGAATGACGCGTTCCGGAAAGATGCGCCTTGCGGCTTCTCTCGTGACCGTGGTCTGGATCTGCCTGGAAATCTGGGCAGTTGGTCCCGTCATGCGGGAGAGTGACCAGGCCTCGCTGCTCGAGGGCGCGGTGCAGCTGGCGGTTGGCGACCAGGCCCTCTCGGGCAACGACAGCTACAACTACGACAAGCAATACTTCTCCTATTGGGTGACGACGGCGTGGCTCAAGCTGCGCAGTCCGTCCGCCGATGATTCCATGGCCATCGTGCGGGAGGGAAACCTGCTGGCGGTCACCCTCTTTGCTCTTGCCCTGCTCTCGGTGGTGGGTTCGCAGCGAAGATGGTCCGGGGTGCAGGTCGCCGTCCTCTACGGCGCGCTTTTCACTCCCGTATTGGCTTTTTCGGGAATGTTCCTCTCGCCCAACATGATTTCGGCGTCCTTTCTCCTCGTCCTCGTGGTGATGCTGCGTCCCCCTCCGGAGCGGGGGGGTGACGGGGAAGGCGCGGCTCAACCCTCGGTGGTGAGGGTCTTCCTGGTGGGCCTCCTTGCGTGGGCCGCCACCGCGGCGCGCCAGGATGCCCTCCTGCTCATGCCTCTGCTGGCTCTCTTCACGGTTCGCGAGGACTCCCTGGGGGCGCTTCTGCACGACCGGCGGGTGCAAGCCATGCTGATGGGCACCGTTTTTGCCATTGTCCTGGGATTGCTGCTCAGTGACGGTTTCGCGGTCCTGCCCGCTCCTTTCTTTGTCCTGCCCACCTTCGTCGCTTTCATTGGGGGAGGCCTCGGGGCCCTTCTCCTTCTCCTGCTTGTCTTTGCCGCCACCCTTGCGGGTGGACGATCGCTCCACCGCTGTCTCGTGGCCGCTGCCGTCCTGCTGCCTCTCATCTTCTACGGGTGCGTGCTCTATACTCCGCGCCATCTGTTCCTCCCGGCCCTCGCTATCCTCCTGACCATCTTTTTCGAGCGTGGACGTGAGGTCTGGTCCGCGATCGGTCGGCGGCGTCCCGGACAGCTCGTGATCGTGCTCACTCTTCTCGCTACCATGGGGCCCTGGATCGTGGGGGTGCGCATGGCTGACTGGCGCCAGGGAGCACCGGTCACCTCCCCGGCTACCCTCTTTCCTTCGACCGATGGCTTCTGGCCGATGGGAGGTTACGGATGGTTTTTTGGCCGCCTGGCCGACGGCGCGGAGGAGGCGGTCGATCACAACCAGCGGGTTTGGGCAGCCTGGAGCACGGTGAATCCTGCGAGTCTACCCCGGGGGAAGGGAGTTATTCTCAGCAGCGGACTGGTGTCCTACGGCACGTTCCATCTCGTCCTCTTCGGGAAAGATCAAGTCCGGCGTATTGAAGA
>DLRK01000027.1:4959-5110 GCA_002501065.1 Akkermansiaceae bacterium UBA7890 | reverse complement strand
GGACGTGACAAAATACGCCGACACCTGGGTTCCTCTCGTGCCTGGCAGCGACGGCGCCTTCCTGATGGCTTGCATCCACGTTATCCTGAAGGAGTTCTACGTCGACAAGGAGACGTCCTACTTCACAGAGTATGCAAAACAATATACCAAC
>DLRK01000027.1:0-4700 GCA_002501065.1 Akkermansiaceae bacterium UBA7890 | reverse complement strand
CCACGTGATCCTGAAAGAGTTCTACGTTGACAGGGAAACGCCGTACTTTATCGACTACGTAAAACAATATACAAACCTGCCCTTCCTCGTGGTTCTGGAAAAAGATGGTGACAAATATCAGATGGGGCGCTTCCTGCGGGCATCCGATATTGCAAAATATGCCAAAGAGGAAAATGCCGATTGGAAACTGATCATGGCCGATGGCAAGAGGAAGCTGCACGTTCCCACCGGTTCCATCGGTTTCAGGTGGGAGAAGGAACCAACCGGAAACTGGAACCTCCAGCTGAAGAACGCAGTTACCAACGAGGACTTCGATCCACTCCTCACCCTTCTTGAGAATGATGACCAAAAGGCAATGGTCTCATTCAGCGACTTCACCGACACATTCAGCATCTACATAGGCAAGACCAAAGGGAAGGGGCAAAAGGCAAAGGAAATCCTGCGCGAAGTTCCTGCTCAGAAGATCAAAACAAAAGATGGCAAGGAATTGCTAGTGACCACTGCCTTTGATCTCACCATGGCACAGGCAGGCGTGGCTCGGGGACTGGGTGGCGATTACCCTCAGGACTATGACGACCCGAAACCCTATACCCCGGCTTGGCAAGAGGCGCAAACAGGCGTGAGCAAAGACCTCGCCATTCAGGTAGGCAGGGAATTCGCTGAGAATGCCGAAAAGACTAAGGGCAAATCATTGTTCATTACCGGTCCCGGGATCCAGCACTTCTATCATGGCGCGTCCCTGTATTACCGCAACGAGGCGGTGATGCTCGCCCTTTGCGGCTGTAACGGGGTGAACGGTGGGAATTTCAACCACTATGTCGGCACCCAGCACACTCGATTGAACGCTGCCTTCGTCAATATGGGCGCCGCTCTCGACTGGTCGAGACCGCCGCGGATGATGAATTCAACCTCCTTGTGGTATTTCCAGACCGGCCAGTGGAGATATGACAACATGACCCTTGATACCCAATGGGCAGAAGGAGCCAAGAAGTTGTCCAAGTTCAACCATGCGGCCGACGTGAACTCACTTGCGGTGAGATTGGGTTGGTTGCCTTTCTTCCCTCAGGTGGACAAGAAGAATCCGATGGAGCTCTACAAGGAGGCCGTTGCCGCAGGCTGCGAGTCCGACGATGAAGTCAAGGACTGGGTTATGAAGCAGTTCGAGGACGGCACCCTGGATTTTGCCATCCGTGACGTGGATGCTCCGGAGAACCGCCTGAAAATGCTCACGGTGTACCGCGGAAACCTTGTCGGAACCAGTATGCGGGGGCATGAATTGTCTCTCAAGCACTGGCTCGGGACAGACAACAACGTCATGTGGGATGAAGAGCCTGCCAAAGGGCTGGTAGACGAAATCAAATGGCATGAGGAATCCCCCGTCGGAAAGCTGGATTTCCTGGTGAATCTCAACATCCGAATGGACTCTACCGCCAATTATTCGGATGTGGTTCTGCCGGCCGCCTTTTGGTACGAAAAAAACGACGTCACCTTTGGTGACATGCACACCTTCGTTCACCCCCTGACGCCGGCAACGCAGCCACCCTGGGAAGCCAAGAGCGACTGGGATGCATTCAAAATCATCGCGAAGCAGTTTTCAAAGTTGGCAAAGAAGCATTTCCCCGAACCGGTAAAGGATATCGTCTTCAATGCCACCTGGATGGACAGCCCCGGCCAGCTTGCGCAGCCCTTGGGAGAAATAAGGGATTGGCGAAATGGCGATACGGATCCCGTGCCGGGGAAAACCTTCCCCAGTATCGCCATCGTGGAAAGGGATTACACAAAGATATACGAGAAACTGGTTTCGCTGGGCCCGTTGGTCAGCCAACCCAAAGGCTATGGGTCAAAGGGACAGTATACTGACCTGACGCCCATCGTTGAGGAGGAACTCAAGCACAACGACGTTCTCGATGTGAAGGACAGCCGGGTTCATTTTGAATCGGCGGAGCAATTCTGTGAACTCATCCTTCAGATTTCTCCCGAACTCAACGGACGGCTGTCTTGGCTCTTCTTCAAGGAAATGGAGAAGAAAGTAGGGCTTCCCCTCGCCGATATGGTTGAGGTGATCAAGGGCAGAAAGGTCCACTACAAGGACATCATTTCACAACCGCGGAGGATTCACACCACACCGCAGTGGAGCGCCATGCTGCACGACAAGGATGGAAAGCAGAGGACCTTTGGCCCGTGGACCATGAACGTGGAACGATTGAAGCCCTGGCACACCCTGTCGGGAAGGCAGGAAGTCTATTACGACCACCAGGGTATCAGGGAGCTGGGAGAGGCCCTTCCGACCAACAAGCCTCCGTTGGACATGGTGGCGATTGGAGATATCAACATGGACAAGGCCGGTCCCAAATCGAAAGTGTTCCGATTTATCACTCCCCATGGGAAATGGCAGATCCACAGCTCCTTCAGGGACCATTGGCCCATGATGCACATGTCGCGCGGAGGTCCCACGGTCTGGCTCAATCCCGATGACGCGGATGAAATCGAAGTGATCGACAACGACTGGGTCGAGATGTACTGCGAGAATGGAATTGAAGTGGTAAGGGCGGTGGTGAGCCATCAGGTGCCGAGAAACATGGCCATCACCTACCATCAGGTGGAGCGGCACGTGAACACACCCTTTTCACCCCTTGCCAAGAAACATCGTTGCTCCGATCTGCGTGGCGGCAACAACAATGCCACCACCAGAATCCTGATGAATCCGGCCACGATGATTGGTGGATACGCCCAGTTTTCATATTACTCGAATTACTGGGGCCCCAGTCCATCCGAACGGGACCATGGAGTACTCATCCGCAAGATGCCCCTGGATTCTGAGGGTAAGCCAACCTACCAGGAAAGCGAACTGCACAAACTACCAAACGAATAAGAGATAAAGGTCATGAATGTAAAAGCGCAATTAAGCATGTCCTTCAATCTGGAGAAGTGCATTGGCTGCAATACCTGCACGGTCGCCTGCAAGAACATATGGACGAATCGGGAGGGCGCCGAATACATGTGGTGGAACAACGTGGAAACCAAGCCGGGCATCGGCTATCCGAAGCGTTGGGAAGACCAGGAATTATGGAAAGGAGGATGGGCCAAGAAGGGAGACGACCTGGTGCTCCGCTACGGGGGCAAGTTCGGCATGCTCAGCAACCTCTTCACCAATCCCCACGCGCCGGAAATGAAGGATTACTACGGAGATGGGGACGTATATACCTTCACCTACGATGACCTGCATTCCTCTGAACAGAGCAAACAGGCACCGGTTGCAAGGCCCAAATCCATGGTCACCGAAGAGGAGGACGTGCCCATCAACTGGGGCGTAAACTGGGAGGACAACGCCGGCGGCGCCCACGTCACTGGAAAGCATGACGTAAATTTCAACCAGATGAGCAAGGCGGAAATGGAGGCGGCGCTCAAGTTCAGGGACTGCTTCTACTTCTATCTCCCGCGCATATGCAACCATTGCCTCAATCCTGGTTGCGTGGGGGCCTGCCCTTCCGGCGCCGCCTATAAAAGAGAGGAAGACGGCATCGTTCTCATTGATCAGAACAGGTGTCGAAACTGGCGTTATTGCGTCTCTTCCTGCCCCTACAAGAAACCTTATTACAACTGGGCCAGCGGAAAGATGGAAAAATGCATCCTCTGCTACCCGAGAATTGAATCGGGCATGCCTCCCGCCTGCTTCCATTCCTGCGTGGGCAAAATCCGATCGTTCGGACTCTTGCTCTATGACATGGACCGGGTCAAGGAAGCCGCCATGGCGGAGGACATCGACCTTGTCTCGGAGCAGAGAAAAGTGATCCTGGATCCCTTTGACCCGGAGGTAATTGAGGCCGCCGGTAAGAACGGAATCAGTGACGATTGGATTGACGCGGCGCAGCGCTCGCCCGTTTACAAGATAGTCAAAAAATGGGGAATAGGGCTCCCGCTTCATCCCGAATTCAGGACCATGCCTTCGTTGTTCTATATTCCGCCCCTCGCTCCCATCACCACCAGCGCAGGAAGAGACTCTCCTTCAGATACAGATGTATTTGACATGACGAAGCCGGAAAACGGGCCGCTTATTGGCCTGGACGAACTGGACAAGATGCGCCTTCCGCTCACCTACCTCGCCAGTATGTTCGGCGCTGGGAATGAAAAAGTGGTGAAGACGGCGCTGGAACGTCAACTGGCGGTAAGACACTACGAGAGAAGCTTGAGGGTCGAAAAACAGCCTAACACGGACGTGCTCAAGCAAGTGGGATTAACAGAGGAGGACGCAAAGGACATGACCAGGGCGCTATCCCTTGCGTTCTACAACGAGCGCTTTGTTATCCCCAACACCAAGCGCGAAAACGCAGACATCAGCCCGTATACCGAGCGGGGCGTCGCCGGCTTCGAGAACATGACTCCCTGGTCACCGTTCAAGCGAAGGAAGAGTTATCACAAATCCCATCACACAGACACGAAGGAGTATGAGTAAGATGGACGCGGATCTGATATTGAGAGATGCTTATACGCTCATAGCCGAGCAGTGGTGCAGCCCCCCTAATGGGGAGGAAGACCGGGAGCAGGTCAGGAAAGATGCCGAAAGCGTGGTTGACCGGGTGAGGGGCGTCGCCGAGGAGGGTGCGGCCCTGCTTGCCAAGTTCCTCGCGGAGAGCTCCCTTTCCGAGGAGGACTATGTGGATTTATTCGAACTGGCTCCCAAATGCGCCCTTTATCTTGGA
>DLRK01000008.1 GCA_002501065.1 Akkermansiaceae bacterium UBA7890 | reverse complement strand
TCCACGGATCGCTCCATCGAAATCTCAAAAGCCGCCGGAGCTCGAATTGTCCACGCAGAGGTCAAGGGCTACGGAAGCGCCATCCGCACCGGGATTGAATCAGCTCATGGGGATGCTGTGATCATGGGGGATGCCGATGACACGTATGACTTTGGTGAAATCGGAAACCTCATGCGCCGATTGCGCGAAGGAACGGGTGCTGATCTTGTGATGGGAAACCGCTATGGTGGAAAGATTCACAGGAAAGCCATGCCTTTCCTGAACCGACTTGTCGGAACACCCGTATTGACCCTGGTGATGCGGATCTTCTTCAAATCAAAGGTCTCCGATATCAACTGTGGTCTGCGGGCCTTCAAACGCGACCCCATGCAACGCTTGAATCTCAGGTGTAACGGAATGGAGCTGGCCTCTGAAATGCTCATCAAGGCAACCCTTGAAGAACTGGTCATCAAGGAAATCCCGATCAGTCTTTACCCAAACCCGGAAGGACGAATCCCTCACCTTCATCCGCTCCGGGATGGCTGGCGACACCTGCGAGTCATGCTGGCACTTTGTCCCAAGTTCCTTTTTGTTTACCCTGGCCTTGTTCTTTCAGCCGCTGCCCTGGTGTTACTTGGGTTGATGCAGTTTGACTGGTTTCGAATTTTCGGGCAGTCCCCGGGCATTTCAACTTCTTCCTTTGCCGGGGCTCTGTTTTTCATCGGCATTCAAGTCGTCCTGTTTGGAATCCACTGCATCACATATAACAGCGCCAAGGGACTCATCAAAGACGACAAGATGAGCTCCTTCTTCAGGAAACATTTCACCCTTGAGCGCGGTCTCGTGGTCGGCGGAATTCTTGTGGCTCTCGGCGGAATTGCAGGCATCACGACGCTGTTCCTGATTTACAAGTTCGCCAACAATCTGTCCTACGTCAATATCCCCTACACCCAGCTTGCGATCGCATCGATTTTCATCGTCATGATCGGAATCCAATTCATTTTCACTTCTTTCTATATGAGTTTTCTGGACCTGGAAAAGACGCTCGAGTAGGCAGGATATTGAGTGTCGTGATTCGAAAGCGTCTGGGAGATCCCCTTCCACTGGGTTTCTCAAATTTCTGAGAGAGCCGGTTTGGAGATTCTCGGTGAAGGCTCTCTGGTCCGTCGTCCGTGTTCGGTGTGCCTCTGTTGGAAGCCCGCCTGGCTCCGTCTTCCTCCTTGCCTCCCCTGATCGGCCTCCATACCGTCGCGGCGATGAGTTCTGGCGATAGTGCAGACCGCGTTTCGGGGAGCAAATTCCAGAACGCGCGAAAGGCGCTGTCCGCTCAATGTTATCAGCAGCGGTGGATCCTTGGGGGGGGCTTCGTCTACCTCGTGCTCGCCCTGGGGCTGACATGGCCCGTCATTTTATCTCCCCTGTCTCAGTTGCCACTCGGGTCGGAACCCATTGCCACGGTTGCCTTGTCGAACGTTTGGATCCTGTGGTGGAACGCTCATCAAGTGATTCCTGGGTTTGGGGACTATTGGAACGCCCCAATCTATTTTCCTTCTTCGGGGGGGGGGGCGCTGGCGATGAATGAGCCCCAACCGACCACGCTGCTGGTGGCTCCCGTTGTCTGGCTCACGGGATCGCGCATTCTCGCCTACAACGTCTTCCTCTGGCTCTCCCTGATCTTGAATGGGGTTTTTGCGCAACGCCTCGCTAAAGTGTATGGATTGGGGTCGTGGATGGGGCTTTGGTTGGGCACTGCGATGGTCCTGCTGCCGATCGTGCATTGGCAGCTGGGCATCAGTCATCTGGTTCCATTGTGGGGTATTCTCTGGACCTGGTCGGCCATTGAACGACTCTGCCGCCAACCCACGCGCTGGAGGGGATTGGAACTTGGAGTGGCCGTTGGGATCAGCCTTGTGACCTCCATGCACCAGGGGCTCTTCTTCGCCCTTCTCCTGGTGGGGGCCGCGCCCGCCCTGTGGAGGCAATGGATCAAATATCGTGAGCTCCCTCACTGGCTTCTGGCGGTCTTGGTGGCCCTGCTTGTCGCAGGCCCCTTTGCCTACAAGCTTCGTCAAGTCTCGCAGGAGCACGCGGTTGAATTGGAACGGGAATTGGTTGCCGATCTCTCAGCCACCCCAGGCGACTATCTTCAGGCCTACGGAGGCCAGCTCATCGATATCAGACCGGAGAAAAAGAGCTGGAGAATGCTCTCGTCGGGCGTGATCAAGTTCCTGCTGGCCCTCGTCGGCGTCTATTACGGGCTGACTCGTCTCGACACCCGGCGGTGGGCGTCCTTCATCTTGGTGATGGCGCTCCTGGCCTTTCTGCTGTCATTTGGCCCCAACCTGAGGCTGGGCACCTGGCAGCCCTGGTGGACGCTGACCGAACTCGTTCCGGGGTTTGAGCAAGTCAGATCTGTCCTCCGCTTCGCCTTCTTTGTCCAAATGGCCGTCGTCATTCTCGCCGCCTTCGGCGTGACCGGGCTTTATCAGACCTGCCGCGATCGCGTGAAGAGTCCCCGCTTGCGGGTCGCCCTGCAGGCGGGGTTTGTCCTCCTCGCCTTAACGGCCCTTTTCGAGGTGTATCCCAAACCGGGGGGGCATGCCAAAGTGACGGACGTCAACCAGCACAAGGTCTGGATCGAATACGTGCGGGAGCATACCCCTCCGGGCTATGGGATTGCCTGTCTGCCGTTCCCGGCCACGGGCCGAGTTGAGGACTACGTCAGGACCTGCGAGTGGATGTATCTGGGATCGTTTCACGGTGTTCCGCTCGTTAATGGCTACTCTACTCACTCTCCGAAGGAGAACAGAATCTTGCAAGGGAAGATCCTGGCGGGATTCCCAACCCCGGAAATCCTGCGAGAACTCTACAAGAGCAATGTCAAATTCATCGTCGTCGAACGAAGCCCGGACAATCCAAAGGGCGCTCCTCCACGAGATGCGACTCTCGGCAGATATTGGATCAAGCGGGTCTGTGAAGATGAGTTGGCTGAGGTCTACGAGTTGGGCCGGTCCCGACCGTGAGCGATTGGTTCAACCCGGCAGGAGTGTGATCCGAGGCGAGGTGCCGGAGAGTTTCAACCGCCCCCCCTAATCCGCGGTGGAAGACGTAAAAGCGTGAGTCTTGAGCAAACGGAAGCCAGACTTGAGGTAGTTGCCCAG
>DLRK01000022.1:4858-5026 GCA_002501065.1 Akkermansiaceae bacterium UBA7890 | reverse complement strand
CTGCCGGTGGATGTTCAATCCCGCTGTTCTATTACCTTGGCAAGGGAACTGTGTGATGAGGAAAGATCTCTATCCTGAAATCCGGAAAGGCAACCTCACTCCTCGGCAGGTCACAGACCATGAAGAAGATCATCGCACCATCATTGCTTGCCTTGACCACCATGGCGC
>DLRK01000022.1:0-4567 GCA_002501065.1 Akkermansiaceae bacterium UBA7890 | reverse complement strand
GGCCGATGCGCCGGGCCATATGCTTGCCTTGACCACCATGGCGCTACCGAGCGTCAAGTGCCGGGGACCTGTGAATCATCCGTGACGGTAAGAGCAATCTTGGCTTCACCATTCTCCCGGCCCCTCCCGGAAAACCATCTGCGGACCGGAATTGACAACTCCCCAAGTTTGACCGCGGCACCCCCAGACACCAACATGCAACATATCTGGAGATTGAAATCATGAAGAACGTCGCACGAAAAATACTGCCAGCCCTGTCCCTCGTCGTGCTGCCCCTCGGGGGGCTTTCCGCCCGCACCGAGGCACCGCTTGTGATCGACAGGGAGACCGGGCATTACGGGGACCTGTCCTACGATGCCCTCACCGACAGGGGGTTGTCATGGCAGGAACGAAGGCAACTTTTCGGTGGCGAGACCGTTGATTACGGCGAACTGACGGATGGCGAGCGGGGGGCAGGACAGAAGGAACTGGATACGCTCCTGGCGAGGATCGAGGTTCGGGAAAGCCAGAAATGGGCCGATCCGGCACTGCTTCACCGAATCGAAGCCGAAATCGTCACCTGGCTGGATGGTCAGATCGAACCGGTAACCGCGATTCACTCCTACACCGGTGAAGACGTCCAGCGACTCAGGAACGCCGCAGTCGGCTTCTTCCGGGCTTACGAGATCTTCGGTGGGAATAAGCATCTTGATGCGGGCCTGAAGTGCGCTGACCTGATTCTCGGATCCCAGTGGCCGCGAGGTCACTGGCCGTGGCCCGGCAAAGGTGATCGCTTCATCCGGATACAGGACGGATATACAACCCGCCCGTTCTGGATCATGCTCTACGCCTACAAACTGAGCGGCGACAAGAAGTATCTTGAATCGGCCGTGCGCTGTGCCGATGTCCTTCTTTCCATCAGGAGACCGGGTGGTGGCTGGGGCGATCAGTGGGCGTTCGGCGGTGGCAGATCCGGCAACACGGGCGTCTATCACGGCACCTCCTTCAATGACGGTGCGACTAACGACCCCTTTCAGATCATGGTGATGGCCTATCACCTCACCGGAGACAAAAAGTATATCGACAGACTGCACGAGATCGGCGAATTCATCGCCAGAGCCCGGATGGGAGAAGAGCCCGTGGTCGGCTGGTGCGAGCAATACAACGACGAGGCCCGGCCGGTCCGGGCGCGGCAGTACGAGATCGAATTACCCTATCCGCGGGCGTTGACCCGCGGGGTCGGCCCCCTGCTGATCTGGCTCTACCTGATGGACGGCGACGAAGCCCACATGGATCTCCTGCGCCGTGCTTACGCCTGGCACGAACAGGTCCGCCAGAAGGAGCTCAATCCAGAGTCACTGGCGCAATGGAAGGCCTTGGCCCGGGCCTGGTCGCCATCACATCACACCCTGACCGGAAACTACCTCATGGAGTACCGACCGGGCTGGCCTGATGCCTGGTTGCCTGACGGTTCGAACTGGGGCCGGGTTCTCGGTTTCAAAATGATGGCCTGGAACCCGCTGACGGTTGAACAGAAGAAGAGATACGGCAATCTGGTCGATCACACCTGGCCGCCGGTGACTGAACTCGCCGAACTTGCCCGCACTCACCAGCCCCCGCCACGTGGACACAACATGTATGTCCACTGTCATTCCGGAATCGGAAATTCGTTGTCAGAGATTCGACGTGCTCTGCTTGAACACAAGCGGGGTGGTCGTGCCGGAATGCTCAATTACTATACGCACCCAACCCGCTACACCGCCGACCAGTACCTGCAGGTGCGGATCCACGCCGCACAGCGTGTGTTAAACATGCGAAATCGTCGACTGGCCTTTCCCTACACGGGCAGACCTGGCTACACTGGAATGTCCACGGCGGAACATTTTGGCTTCGTCAGCGCCAAGGGACGCTGGTACGGCGACCCTGACACCAAATGGGGTGCGGCATTTCAAACGGTGTATCCATCGAGAAGCACCATCTGGTATCAGTGGCAACTGGTATACGACGCCAAGCTGGCCCGTGGCCGGATCGATGCCGATGCGGCCGCTCGTGGCGGCCGTGGTCTTGAATCGGTCGCCATGCATACCCATCTCGACTCCTGGGATGTTCTCGGTGAGTGGGGTATGGCCTGCCACGAGATGAAAAACTACTTCGACGTTCCGATCGGGAAGAAGTGATGGCAGCATCGTTGTCCCCACCAACGGAAAGAGATCATGAAGAGAACCATTGCAATCTCACCATCGATGCTGGCAGCCATCGTGCTGCCTGCTGCCCCGACCGTCGCTGGCGCCGAAGAGATCTACCTCCTCCGTGAAGGCAAACCGGTCGAAAAGAACATGCAGCAGACCGACATCGATCCGGTCAAGAATCCGTTCTGGAAGGACTGGGCGGAACGAAAGGGCCAAACGGTCGACGGCGTCTTCCTGCTCGATAAGGGACCCAGGAACCTCATCAATTTCGCGCCGATCAAGTCGGCCCTGGGTGATTGCGAGTTCACCATGGTTTTCCGGACACGGCAGGCCGATTACGGCAACAGGGGGGGCGGACGCGGGCCATTTATTTTCCTTAAAGACCGGGGTCGGATCGGGGGCTGGGGCAAAGGCTCCGAATTCATCGTCTGGGATGACAGAATGACGTTGCCCCTCAAGCCATTCAAGGGGCCTGCGACCGTCGACATCAACGACGGCAAGCTTCACACCATGTCGGTCAAACGGGTCGGCGCGGTGCTCACCTTCACCGTCGATGGAGAAAAGATCAATGAGCAGAAGATCGACCCCGAAGTGAATCTCATCTTCCAGGCCCATCCCCTGGAGAGCCGCCCGGACTTCACCATGATCAGGATGACGGCCGAAAAGTTCAGCGCCAGGCTGGAAACCGAATACAAATCCGCCGCTCCGATCACGACACTCTTTGACGGAACTGGCAACCCCCAGGAAACGGTCACCCGGCAGAGTGATAACAGTTACCTGGCCACCCGGATCAAAGGACGCAACTACGCACCGGGCAAGGCGGCAGTCTACCGCATCCCGGCACTGGCAGTCACAGGGAAGGGAACACTTCTTGCCTTCGCCGAAGCACGGGCCAGTGGATTCGACTGGGGTAACATCCGTCTGGTGGCAAAACGGAGCGAGGACAACGGCAGGACCTGGGGACCGGAAATTGACACGAGCAACGGTAAGTTTCCGGACCACAAGAATGGCAACCCGGTTCCGATCGTCGATCACGAGACCGGTCGCATTTTTCTGATCAACCACCGAAACCCCTCGGGCCGTGTGCATGCAGGAGATCAGAAGGTGGTGATCGTTCACAGCGACGACGACGGAATGACCTGGTCCAATGCAAGAGCGATCCCGATGGCCGAATGGTTGCCGGAGGGTTTCGGCTGGATGCTGACCGGGCCGGGGCACGGCATCCAGCTCAGGCAGGGGCCGCACAAGGGTCGTCTCATTGCGCCGTGTTACGGTGAAGGATGCGGCTACGTGGTTTACAGCGACGATCACGGCAAGACGTGGACGGTCGGGGCCGCCTCGCCGAACGGACCCTACAACGAAGCAACGTGCGTGGAACTTTCGGACGGCGACGTGATGCTCAACATGCGTTCACCGGGCGGGAGAGGTGGGAGAAGACCGAATCGGGGGGGCGCTGTCCTGACCCGCGGAGGTGCAGAATTCAAGGAGGGGACCTCGCGATTCATCTCCGAGTTACCCTGTCCGAGCTGCCAGGGAGGAACGGCGCGACTCACCGACCCGGAGAACGCCGACCCGGGTATCATCCTGTTTGCCGGCCCGGGACTGCCAACCGTGCGAGGACGTGGAACTCTGTTTGCGAGCTATGACGACGGCAGGACCTGGCCCTGGAAGAAGCTGATCTACCAGGGACCTTATGGCTACAGCGACATTGCGGTGCTACCCAACGGAAAAATCGCCTGCGTCTTCGAACTGAATAAGCAGGATCTTCTCTTTACCGTCCTCGATGCCCGGCCTGCGGCTCTGCCCAGGTAACAGGCCGAAGGCATTGAACCCTTGCTCGTTCGATCGGGAAAAGGAACGTGCCGGGCTGCTGGACTCCCGGAAAACCGGCCAGGAAAATCGATTTCCCGGCAACAGGTTGAAAAAGCAATTTGCCTGAGGTAGCCTTGCAGCTCTCATGAAATTGAATCTGCCAAACCTGCTCATCGCGGCGGTGGCGTTACCGCTGACCGCAGCATTCCCGGGAGTCATCAGCATCAGCATGACTGATCCTGTCGGCCAGTTTGACCTCGGCTCGGATGAAATCGCGGGGGTCATTGCCAGCCCGAACTGGAACAATGTTCCCTACACGCCAAATCAAAACGGAACGACCACGATTGCCCAGGTCATCCATAACTCGAGGAACGAAGCAACCTCTCTCGGTCTCAGTTACCGCGCGTGGGATGGCAGGAATGCGAGCTCAATCCTGAACGACGACGCGAATTCCCGCATGATGAAGGGCAAGGGCCCCTCCCCGTTTGATTCAAGCAGCGATCCACATCCTTACGCGGCAATTGAGCTTACCGGGTGCCATGCCGCCGCTGGAACAACATACGATGTCTACATCTATATTGGCACCG
>DLRK01000148.1 GCA_002501065.1 Akkermansiaceae bacterium UBA7890 | reverse complement strand
CATACCGGACAGTGACGTGGTTGTCGTCGGCGGCGGGTCGAGTGGTCTGGGCGCCGCACTCGCCGCCGCCCGGCACGGTGCGCGGGTGACGTTCGTCCAGGACCGGCCGGTGCTTGGCGGAAACGCGTCGTCGGAGATCCAGGTTCCGCCGATGGGCTACGGCGGCAAGCCGCCGGACACGATCAACGTGACCGGGATCGCGGAGGAGATTTTTCCGATCCAGGGATGGACCTCCTTTGCGGACTCGGCGCGGATCGAGGAAATCGTCCGGGCGGAGAAAAATATATCTCTCTTCCTCAGCACCCGCGTGACCGGGGTCGAGATGAGTGCGCCCGACCGCATCGCTGCAGTGCTCGCACTCGACGTCCGAAGCGGCCGACGCATGCGGTTCGCGGCTCCGTTGTTCATCGACACCACCGGACACGGGTGGGTCGGCTTCCATGCCGGCGCCGATTTCCGAATGGGGACCGAGGCTCGGTCCGAGTTCGGCGAGTCGATGGCGCCGCTCGAGGCCAACCCGCACACCATGGGCAACAGCCTCTACAAGGCGGTGATCGAGGACGTGGGCCGGGCCGACCCGTTTGTCCTCCCGGACTGGGCCTTCCGGTGGGAGAAGCCCGAGGATTTCGAGCCGCTCAAGTCGCGGATCAAGGAGCCGATCCGCCCGGTAGAATTCGATGGCGTCTCCCGAGGCAAGGGCCGCCGCCCGAAGAGCACAACCGATCTGTTTCTCGGCGGCGCCTACACCTGGTATGTCGAGATCGGCGGGATGTCAGACACGATCAAGGACGCCGAGAAAATCCGCGACGAGCTGTTCCGCATCCATCTAGGGTTGTGGAACTACGCCAAGAACCACGACCCGAAAACGAGGGACTTCGCGCGCACCCGCCGCATGACCTGGCTGAACCACGTCCCCGGGGTGCGCGAAAGCCGCCGACTGATGGGCGACTACGTCATGACCCAGAAGGACTTCGACGAGCAGATCGCGCACCCGGACACCGTCGCCTTCACCGACTGGGGTGTCGACGATCACCACCCGCAGGGATTCTGGGTGCAGGGGATCGACGTGATGCACGTCTATGGGGGGCGCCGGGTCAGCATTCCCTATCGCAGCCTCTACTCGAGGAATATCGCCAACCTGTTCATGGCCGGGCGCTGCATGAGCGCCAGCCACCTCGCTCTCGGCGGCGTGCGCGTGCAGCGGCCGATGTGCGCCACCGGGCAGGCGGCCGGAACCGCTGCGGCACTGGCGATCCGCTACCGCGTCGGACCGCGGGACGTGCATGCGCGATACCTCGACGACCTTCAGCAACTCCTGCTTAGCGACGGCTGCCACCTCGTTGGTGTGCCGAACCGCGACCCGGCCGACCTAGCTCGCCGGGCGAAGGCGTCGGCGCCGGAGGCGATCAACGGCTGGAACCGCGAGTCGAGGGGCCTGCCCAGGGGCGCGGCGTGGTCGCCGTCGAAGCCGCTGATCCTCGAGTGGGAGCAGCCGCAGCAGATCCGCGAGGTCCATCTGAGCATGAACCACCTTCGCTTCACTGCCCGGATCGCGATCGAGAGAATGATCGCCTCCGGTTGGGAGCTCATCGTGGAGCGTGAGCTGTCGGGCGATGCCATCCAGCGCAGGCAGGTGTTCCGATTTGCCCCGCTGGAGAGCGATCGGATCCGGATCCGGCTGCTCGACTCGAACCGCGAGCTGAGGTTGTGCGAGGTGAGGGTGTATGAGGGAAGAGGGGCGAATGAATGACGAATGACGCCGCGCTGGCTTCCCTGTTTCTGACAGCGAGACGATTAGAAGGTTTGTCCCTTGGTTTGCGGCACCCCCACCAACTTAGTATCAGGGTGCAGGGAAAAGGATGAGGGGTGGGGGACTAATCCACGCTGGACTGGAGGAAGCCGGCATCGATGACCCGGGGCGCTGAGTCCGGAAAAATCCGGATGCGCGATCGCGGTCTATGGCATGAGCAAAAACTGTCCACGGACGAAGAGGCGCGCCTCGGCAGAGACGGGATTGGCGGAACGGTAGGTCAGGGTTTCGGTGCCGTCGTTGTTATTGATGACGCTGAGCGGCACAAGATTGTCGGCTCCGCCCAGCCAGGTGAGGAGGTCGGCACTGAATTGCGGCGTGGTGATGACATCGTCCGCTCCGAGGCGGCGGCGGATGTCGATGGTCAGGTAATCATCGACCGCCCCGTCGACATCGAGTGGCCGGATTCCGGCCACCGGTGCGGACTGGGGGGAGCGCTGGAAGGGGTCGCTGCCGAGTGCGTATTCCATGAAGTGGGTCAGGGCGTCGTGATCGGGGTCGTCGGTGTCCCCGGTGATGCCATTGGCGATTTTCCAGACAGGGTAACTGAGCGTATCGCTGGTGCCGGGGTTGCCGTCGCTACCGGTGCTGGTCCGCCAGTTGGCCGGGTCATTGGGGTCAGGCTCCGAATCCGGGTTGATGAGGACGAGGGAGTAGCCGTCGCCGTCGGCGCTGACAGGCCACAAGTTGGCGTCGTTGTAGGTCAGGTCGAGGACAACCGCACCGTTGGAGTCGGTGATGATGAGTCGTTCGCCGTCGTTGTTGAGATCGCCGGAGAACTCGCCGGCGACCGGGTGGTCGATACCGTAGCGCATCTCGAAGGCGGCGAGATTGTTTACCAGCAGGATGCGTTCGCCGGGCGCGATGGTTCGTCCTGACAACGACTCATCGAAGTCGAACCCGATGCCGGTGGTGAAGGCCAGGCCGCCGAGGTCGATCCCGCGGGGGCCGAAGTTGAGCAACTCGACGAATTCGAAGTCGCTGCTCCCGTTGAAGCCGGCACCCATCTCGGCAGCACTCGGTGGTGCAGGTCGGTAGTGAATCTCGGCGATGGCGAGGGTAGAGGCGCTGGCAGGATCGGTGTCGACCACGAAGGTCGCTTCGGTCAAGGCACTCCACTGGGCGCCATTCCTGACCCGGGATCGCACGAGGTTGGCGCCCGCGGTGGTGAGGAAAAGCGGGTTGGGGGTGGTGGTCTTGACGCCCCCCAGCTCCAGGTCAAAGCTGATATCGCTGGAGGTGCCACTATACTGGTGGATCTCGACGGCGAGGGTGTTTTGCCCGTTGACGAGGTCGGTTGGCGGCAGGTCGATCGGAAAGTAGGTCGTCTCGTCGGCGCCGCCCGCGAAAGTCACGGAAGTGGTCAGATAGGTGATCGTTCCACCGGGCATGTTCGAGCGGGCAACCTCGTTTCCGTTCAGGTAGATGACCGCTCCGTCATCACGCCGCAGCCCGAGCGTCAGTTTGGTGTAGTCTTCGACGTTGGCGGCGTTGAAGGAATGGCGAAAATAGGTGGTTGTGTGTTTCTCGTCCGAATTGGGACCAAAGGAAAGGGTGGTGGCCTCGCCGCCGTCTCCGTAGCCGAGTTCCGCAGCACCCGACTGCCAGGAGCTGTCGTCGAATTCCGGGTTGCGCCAGGCGGTTCCCTGGTTGCTGCCATTATCGAGATATTTCCAGGTCGAACCGGTGCTGACGAGGTTCTCGGTGGTGGTATTGCCTTGGAACACCTGCGCGCCAGGAGTGATGGCACCGCCCAGTTGGCGTGGGTCCTCGCCGTTGATCGTGTAGTAGATGGTGCCCGGTCCGCCTTCGATCAGCAGTTGCCGGGTGCTGGCAATGGATCCGCCGTGCTGGCTGTAACCGGGAGGATCCAGATCCGGATACCAGCCGACCGAGCGTAGCTGGTCGATCATGGTGGGTACCCGGCCGGTGATGAAATTGCGCACCCCCTGCACGGCGTTCAACCAGCTGACGTGGCTGCGGCTGGTGTTGCCCCAGCGCGCCGAGTGCGCGAAGATCGCCTGGTCGATGTAGTCGGCGCGTCGGTTGACCCGCGCGATGCCGACCTCGTCGGTGAGCAGTCCGTCATTGTAGCAGTACCTGGCGACACGATCGGCGAAGGTCATGCGGTATTCGAGGTTCTGGCTGGCCAGGCGCTCATGGAGGGTGTGGGGGTTGAAATCGTTGAGGGAGGAGCTGCGGGTGAAGGGGGACACCATGTTGTTCTCTCCAGTCCCGAGTGAGTGCTCGCTGTCGTGCTCGAAGAACTTGTAGCCGTCGGGAGTGAGTCGGTTATAGACACCGAAGTAGTTGTTCGGTCGCGGCTGGGTGTAGCGTGATCCAGGCCCGTCGCGGTCGCCGGTGTAGTAGGTGATGATCATGTAATCGATCAGGTTTTCCACATCCACCAGTTTCTCGATTGCCGGATTTAGGCTGCCATTGGAGTTCCTGCCCTGGATGTTGAAATAGGCGGCGTTGCTCGAGAACCCGGACTGCCATTTTCCCCACAGCCGCTGGTAGGAGGCACGGTTGCCATCGGTGACACCACCGAAGGATTTCACGACGTCATAGTCGAGCTGGTCACCGCCGAAATAGATCTCGCCGTAGTTGGCTTCGGCGCGCTCGTCGGTCTCACACATTCCCCAGTAGATGCCGTTGAGGTAGAGGTGATACCAGCGGCCTCGCTTGTAGGGATGCCCCATCTCGCCCTGCAGGTCGCGCGACCACGTGTCGCGGATGAAGCTGTTGCTACTCGTTCCACCCTGCGCCCACGAGTAGTTCTGCGGTCCGCGCAGATCGATCTTGTCAAACTCCCCGGCACCCTCGTCTCCGAACAGTTTGTAATTGAGTCGTCCGTTCCCGTATTCGCTGCGGAAAAAGAGCCGGAAGGAGTGCTTGGGGTTTTGCGTCCGGCGGGAGTAGCCCCCACGAATGCGAAGTCCGCATCCCGTCTGGAATCCATCGGCATTTCCGTCCGGGTCGATCCAGCCCGGGGGGTGGATGAGTTCTAGTGAGGCCTCTCGCTCCCAGGAGGAACCACTGCTGTTCGGGTTTGAGTAGATTCCGGTGCTGGAACTGGTCAGGTTTTCCTGGTCAAGGACGATCGAGAGAGTGGGTATCGAGAGCAGCGCGTCCTTAACCTGCTGGATGCCTCCAATCGCCGGATCGGAGTTGTTGACCACCCCGGTATTCATCCCGTATCGGTAGACCTGCCCGTTGACCGAACTGCTCGGCCACCCGGGAGGGGCGGACGATGTCTGCGTGATGATGTCGTTGACGAAGAGATAGGTCTGGGTGTCGACGTTGGTGGGGTCCAGGCCAGGCTTGAATGCCACAGCGCGCAAGGTGGTGGTGCCTCTGATCGAGATCGGACCGACATAAAGCGAGCCGCGGGTTGCCGTCGGCGTAGATCCATCGGTGGTGTAGCGAATGGAGGCACCCGGCGTTGCGCTCGTAATCGTGATCCGGAACGGCCTGCTGTAAAAACCGCGATCCGGAGCGAACTTGGTGTCCGCGACTTTGCCTTCGGGGGAGGGGTCTGAGTTGGCGCTCCCGGGAGTGGGTTCGTCGAAATAGAACGGGTCTCCCTGCTGCAGGTCGCCGTCGAAGGCCAGACCATAGGTGCGGTCTGGATCCTGGCCGGGGAACTCGGGAGCGTATTGATGCGTTACGGTGGCGCCATCTGGCTCCACAAGAGCGAGATACTCGCCCCCGGAGCTCAGCTG
Source organism: Akkermansiaceae bacterium UBA7890 (assembly GCA_002501065.1). Taxonomy (GTDB): domain Bacteria; phylum Verrucomicrobiota; class Verrucomicrobiia; order Verrucomicrobiales; family Akkermansiaceae; genus Roseibacillus_B. Next base: position 2,222 of record DLRK01000148.1, on the reverse strand, counting down.
AAAGTTGGTGTGTAGTTCTGATCCCGGGACGCTCCGGTCTTTCCCGGAGGCGAACACGACGAGAAATTCTCCCGGTTGGAGGGTCATCGAGGGAAACGGCCATTTGCTGAGATTGTCCGCGTTGTCGGTCAACCCCCATCCGGCCAGGTCGACGGGCGTGGTATCCGGGTTGTGTATTTCGATCCAGTCGGAGAACTCACCATCCTCATCCTCGAGAGTGGTTTCGTTGTCCGCCATGAACTCGGTAATCAGTGGCCCGGCCAGGAGGACCGGAGCGGCCGCAGACAACAGGGACAGCAGAACCGTGGAGGCCTTTCGGAGGTGCAAGAGGGGGGTGGATGACATGGGAGCGAGGAGGTGAAAATGGAGCAGGGAGAGGACTACTGTAGGCTGAACCAGAAGAAGGCGGTATCGTCGAGAGATGCCAACTCCAGGCGGATCTTGCCATCGATTACCGATACGGATTGCAGATTCATGGCGCGGGGCGCGGAGGTCAAGAGGTCGTTGAACCCGAAGGAGTAGATCTGTATTTGCACGGCTCCAGCAGCATCCGGTGCCATGGCGTAATCCGCTGACAGGGCGCGGATCCGGCCTTCCGTGAAGCGGGCCTCTGGTTCGCCGATGGTAATGGCCATGGGGTCTGCCTCGCTGAGGTTGGCGTTCGCTTCAATGGTGCAGGTCTGGCCGTTGAAAGTAATGGTTTCCGTCCGCAATCCGGTTTCCGGGATCTCAGCTGAATCGCCCAAGGCAGGGAGGATGGGACAGGCAGGGGGCGCGAGAAGGGCAGGGGCGATTTCATGATGCTCTAGCCTTACCACATAGATGAAGGCAGGGAAAGCGGCACCGGGGTTCCGCATCCCCCGCATAGATCATCGGTGGGATCGGTGCATTGTTTCGTGCCTCCTGGTATCAAGGTAGCAGGGTGCAGCATGGGGGATCGGAGGACAACCCCGGAGATCGTCCAGTTCTGCGTCGATTCGCGACAGGTGTCATGGGCAGAGCTCCTGTCACGCATCGAGCATCAGTCGATACCGTTAAAGATCAAAAGCCGTAAATATCTAACGAGGAAAGGGAACCCTGCGAGCAAATCGGTTCCTGAAACGTCGAATTCCAAGAGCACCCCACGGGAACCGGCCGGGTCTGGCGAGACCGCTTTCGAATAATATCTCAAAAGACGGCTTGGCAGGTTCTTAGGCGCTATCTATTTTCTGGCGCCGGGGCCACGCCCCGAATGGCATTCTACCGAATCACCATGAAATCCACCCTTGCTACCCTCACTGCCTTCGCTGCTTTCCTTTGCTCTTCTCAAGCCGCCATTGTCTGGACTGGAGCGACAAGCACGGATCCCTTCGACGACAGCAACTGGGATTTCAGTGGTTCGGGGGTCAGTGCGGTCGATGCCAATGTCAGCGTTGCTGACGACCTGTTGATTGCCAATGGAACCATAGAGATCCCCAATCTGGCTGGGCAACAGAGGGTGCAGATCGGGAACGGTTTCGCGATGACTCTGGATAACTCGACCCTCGGACTGGTCGCAGGCGGAAACGATGGCACTGGTGGTCAGCCCGGCAGTGCAGGGGTGAACATCAACCTTACCAATGGCAGCCAGTTCAATCCGTTCTTTATCGTGAACGCTGTCTCGCTTGACATCGACAGTACCAGTTCGGCGACCTTTGGGGGCGGCGGCAACCCGGTGAACATTTCGACAATCAATCTAACATTCGGATCAACCTTGGCCTTCCGGGCAGAGACACCGGCTGCTTTTACAGCCGAGCACCTTGGCAAGATCACTGTCAATGGAGCGCCCGCCGTCGATGGGGTGAACATCCAGATCGCTCCCTTCAACGGCGCGTCTGGCTCTGTGATCACAGCGATTCCCGAGCCCTCCTCTGCCGTCCTCCTTGGTTTTGCCGGACTCGCACTTGTGCTCAGGCGCCGAAAGTAGCCGAAATCGGAATATTTCGTTCTGCTTGGAGGCGGAACCGCGAAAGCGGTTCGGCAGGCAGCTGGTTCGTAGGAAGCTCCCAAAGATGCGCTCCCAAAGCTCGCCTCCCAGCTCTCTCATATTCATAATCATCTGCTTGGGTGCCTGTTCGTTGCTGGCAGGCGGAGGCGAGGTCATCCTCAGCGAGTTCATGGCGGTCAACACCAGCGGTCTTGCCGATGAGGATGGTGATGATTCGGACTGGATCGAGTTGTCGAACATTTCCGGGACCGCCGTG
>DLRK01000130.1:2230-31275 GCA_002501065.1 Akkermansiaceae bacterium UBA7890 | reverse complement strand
AGTCTCCTTGGATTCCTTGGACAGGTCCATCAGTTCCGGAGCCCGAGTCTGCATGCGGTATGCCATTTCGTAGGCATCGATGCGCGTTGAGATCTCGGGGTCTCCGACAATGCCCAGTCTTTCCTGATTCAAGTTTCGAATAAGGTCGAGGGAGGCTCGTTGGGCGGATTGGTCGATGCCCTCGGGTGTGGAAACGTGCAGGATCGGATCTCCGCTTCCACGAAAGGGAACTCCCTGATGCTCGGAGGGCAGGAAGCCCGAGCTCCACATGGCGGCGCCTCCGCTCAAACTTCCCCCGCTCTTGAGAACGACGAATCCGGGCAAGTCGTTGGCCTCGCTTCCGATCCCATAGCTTAACCATGAGCCCATGCTGGGACGTCCCGGTATTCCACTTCCCGTGTTAACGAAAAGCTGGGCGGGGGAGTGGTTGAAAAAGTCGGTATGGACGGATTTGACGAAAGCGAGGTCGTCCGCGACCCTGCTCAGGTGAGGCAGGGCGGAGGAAAGTTCCGCCCCGGACTGTCCATGCCTGGAAAATTCGAAGCGAGGCCCGAGAACGGCGGCGTCGGGCTGGATGAAGGCGTAGCGTTGGCCCTTGATCACGGATGGAGGGATGGGTTTGCCTTCCAGTTCCTTGAGCTTGGGCTTGTTGTCGAAGAGCTCAAGCTGGCTGGGGGCACCGGCCATGAAGAGAAAGATGACGCGCTTGGCCTTGACCGGATGGCGCATGAAGTCGGGCTTGCTCTTCGCCCCGAAGGTTTCCCCGGCGAGAAGAGAGGCGAGGGCAACCTTGCCCACGCCGATCCCGCAATCCTTGAAGAAGTGTCGGCGGGTACGATGGAGAAGATGGGAGGAGTTCATGGTTTGGTGATGGTTTCGTCGAGGTTCATGATGACACGGGCCAGAAGGACGCAGCCCGCTTCTTCCGGGGAGGCGTTCTTTTTCCCGGTGACTAATTCCGGCTTCAGCTCGCCCTTGCGCAAGCGTCCGGTCTGTTGATCGAGAAAGGATTGGAGGGCTTTCCGTTCGTTGGCCTGTGGATGGCGGGTCAGGAATTTCCGGAAGAGGGAGGAGACGGGATCCCCGGCATCCTTGTAAGTGGATTGACCGGCCGCCCGGGCGAGTTCCAGGTACATTGCGTCGTTGAGCATGGTAAGCGCCTGCAGGGGGGTGTTGCTCCGGTTGCGCCGGGCAACACAGCCTTCTCCCGAGGTCCCGTCGAAGGTCAGGTATCCAGCGAAGGGGGCGGTGCGCTTGTTGAAGGTATAGATCGACCGCCGGAAACGGTCCTCTCCCTGGGAAACATTCCATTTCGTGTTGCCATAGGCGAGGGCGGTCACGCTGGCCGGTTGGGGCGGGTAGACCCCGGGACCGTACATCTTGGTGGATAACAGGCCACTGGCCACCAGCATGTGATCACGGATTAATTCTCCAGACAGGCGAAAGCGCGGACCTCGGGCCAGCAAACGGTTCCTGGGGTCACGAGCGAGCAGGGCAGGGGAGACCTGCGAGCTTTGACGATAAGTGGAACTGGTCACGATCAGGCGGTGCAGTTTTTTCAGGGAGAGTCCTTGTTTGCGGAATTCGACCGCGAGCCAGTCAAGCAACTCCGGATGATCCGGGGCAGGGGCCTGGGTCCCGAAATCTCCGCTCGTGCGGAGGAGTCCATCCCCGAAAAGGGAGCGCCACGTCCGGTTTACGGTGACCCGGTCAACCAGGGGGTTTCGTTCGCCGGTCAACCAGCGGGCGAAGGCCAGGCGGTTCCTGGGTTGTCCCTCGGGTATGCCTGCGAAGGCCGTGGGAACACCGGCTGAAACTTCCTCCCGGGGGCTGATGTATTCCCCCCGATGGTGCCGGTAGGTCGGGCGCGGATTGTCAGCCGGCCTTTCCTGCATCACAAGGGTATGTCCGAGTCGGGGAATTCTCTTTCTCAGGTCGTCCAACGGTTTGCGGTGCTTTTGCCAGCGAGGATCCTGTTCGAGAAAGCTCTCCCTTAAATGTGCCAGCTGCTGGTCACTTGCGTTGGATTCCCGCACAAGGATGTCTTCGGTAACCGGTCCGTGCTTCTTGGCCTTGGGTTGTCTGGCATCGGAAGTGGCGGAGAGACGAAAACGGCCCAGGCTGACTACGAAGTGTCGCTCGAAGAGCATCTCGATGGAAAACGGAACGTTGGGCGGAATGGGTTTTTCAAGCGGGAGGACCAGGTGATGGGATTGACCGGTCTGTCCGGCGGTCGACCAACCCGAGGAACCGTTCCCATCGATCACATTCTTGGCATCCGCTGATCCGCTGCCGATGCTGATCTTCCCATAGGTGTGGGAAGGGTTGACGATCTTCTGTTTCTGCTCCTGGGCCAACAGGGTGAATTCACTGAGAAAGAAATCGCCCTTGCGGCCCTCGTAATAGCATCGCCCGGGACCGCGATCGGGCAGGCGGTCATCGGGCAGGGCCTCCAGGCGCAGAGCGGTGACCGGCTGGTTGCTCGTGAAGTTCAGTTCAAAGACATCCCGCTTGGTGACGTCGCCGGAGGAAAAAATCGAGCCATCCTCCAGAATCTCCAGTTTGGGAAGGTTGGTCTTCATCGCGGTCGGTCGAATGGTAGTCCATCGGGTGGCGTTTTTTCCCGCGTTCACGACCCAATCCTGAAAGGCTTTCTCGAACCCCGGGATTTCCTTCTGCAAGGCAAGGGTCTTCTCCTCGATTCCTCTCTCGAGATCAGCCTTCTGTCCGGCTTGTTGTTCAGTCTGGAGAAAGAGGTCTGGTTCGTCCGCGTTGTTGAGCAGAGCCATCATCTGGTAATATTCAGTGTTGGTTATGGGGTCGTACTTGTGGGAATGACACTGGGCGCATCCCGTGCTCAACCCCATCCAGACAGTTCCGGTGGTGGCCACCCGGTCAACCATGGCGAGGTAGCGAAACTCAAGGGGATCGATCCCCCCTTCCTCGTTCAGCATGGTGTTGCGGTGGAAACCGGTGGCGACCTTTTGTTCCTGAGTGGAATCGGGCAACATGTCCCCGGCCAGTTGCTCGATGGAGAATTGGTCGAAGGGCATGTCCGCATTGAGAGCCCGGATGACCCAGTCGCGGTAAGGCCAGATTGTGCGGACCCGATCCTTCTCGTAGCCGTTGGTGTCCGAGTAGCGGGCCAGATCGAGCCATTCGCGGGCCCACTTTTCCCCGTAGCGGGGAGAGGCAAGCAACTGATCGACCAATCGCTCGTAGGCGTCGGGACGCTTGTCCTGAACAAAAGTGTCGGCTTGTTCCAAGGTGGGAGGCAACCCGATCAAGTCGAGGTAAAGACGTCGGACGAGGGTGTAGGGATCGGCTTCCCCGGAAGGTTGCAGATTGTTCTTCTCCAGGTTGTCGATGATGAAGGCATCGATCGTATTGCGTCCCCAGTCCTTCTTCGTTTCCGGGATGCTGGGCGAGACGGGTGGAACGAAGGCCCAGTGCCGGTCGTACTTGGCTCCCTCGACGATCCATTTCTCAAGCAGGTTCCTTTCCGGATCAGACAGGGTGACTTTCGAATCGGACGGAGGCATGATTTCCTCCGGATCGTCCGAGCGGATACGGTAATGAAGTTCACTGTCCTCCAGCTTTCCGGGAACAATCACGTCTTTTTTGATGGCTTCTTCCCTTAGATCAAGACGCAGCTTGGCCTTGCGACTTTCCTTGTCGGGGCCATGGCAGGTGTAGCACTTGCTGGCCAGCAAGGGGCGAATGTCCCTGTTGAAATCCACTGCACCCAGGGAGAGGGTGTGGCACAGGAAGAAAGCGAGAATACAGGACTGGAAACTCATTTCAGGGTATGTGTCATTACGGTCCCAAATCTTGCTGCTAATGCCAGGAATTCCCTTCTTCGGGGCCGGTTTTCCGAAGGCCCGGAAGCAGGCACAGGCGGGGGCGTAAACACCGTGACATCCCGCCCGGTCCGCGCAAGTCCGAAGTGGTGCTCAGGGAGTTCGGCGAGGGCCCCCATCCAATGAACAGGTGACAGGAAAAGTTCGACCGCTGGCTCAGACGCCAATGACGCAATGGCTCAGAATTGCAGGCTGGTGAACCTCTGCATGGGATCACTCATTCACCGGTGTCGCTCGACCGGTCGATCCGGGCACTTCGACCACCTCGATCCGGAGCGGGACCTGTTGGCGAGGCGTGACGTGGATGTCAAACGAGTGGAGTCCCTTCGGCAGATCGAGCACCATGCGGGCACCGAGGATTTTGTAAAGTTCGCCCCGGACGATGCCTTCATCGCCGGCGCGCTTGACAATCACGCTGGTCGAATCGTCCAGTAGCATCGCGATACTTCCGGGTGTTGTCACTTCGATCGTGTAGCGCAGGGTCCTGCCCTTGATCTCGCCCGGGGGCAGTGATCCGTCGACGCGGCTGAAGGTCACCTTGTCCCCGATCTCCCATCGCCGGACGAAGGCGTTGGACGGTGCCTTGTAGGCGCCGTCCCTGCCCAGCGACGACAGGTAGGCGACGAGGTCAACGAACTCGCTGCGGTTGAGCGAAGCGGTCAATGCCGGGGGCATCAACGAAACGGGCACGATCGTCTTCGACTGAACCTGGGCGTCTGCGATCTCGGTCTCCTTGCCCGTGCCGTCACGGACAACGATGCTGCCGCCACCCTCGCGGACGAGCGTGCCGGAGATCGCGGTGTTATCCTTCGTTGTCACCGCGACGGTGTGGTAACCCTCCTTGATCTTCGCCGAGGGCGACAACAGCGAATCGATGATGTAGTCGACCGGGGAGCTGGCCCCGAGCGAAACCATGTCGGGTCCGACCTTTCCGCCGCCCCCGGCGATCGCGTGGCAGGCCATGCATGCCAGAGCGGGACGGCGGTAGATCGCTTCGCCCCGGGCGGGATCGCCTGTGGCGATCACGTCCTTCCGGAGCTGCCCGATCTGCCGGGCCGTCAGTTGCTGGGGCATCTTTACAGGCGACGCCGAGGCGGAGAAGATGGATACGAGGTCCGCGCCGCGCTTGCCCGCGGTTGTCGCACAACGGAGACCGAAAGTTGCGACGCCGGGTGGGAGCGATTTGCCCTTCAACGCAGCGGTGAGGGCGGACGGACCGCTCTTTTGTGAGAGGAAGGCGTTGACGATCGTTTCGGTCTCCAGTTCGGCTGCGGGGTCCGACAACAGCTTGGCAGCGGGTGCGGCGGCGGCCTTGGGATCGAGCGGCACAAGAGCCTGGATCGCCTGTCGTCGCTGCCCGACCGGCCGGGCACTTCCGGCGATTTCGGACAACGTCGTGCGATCACCGAAGGCCGCGAGCCCCACGAGAGCGCCCCAGCGAAGGTGCTCGTCCGTCCCGGGGGCCTTGGCAAGGGCAATCAGTTTCGGCTTGGTCGCCTCCACACGCCAGATTCCCGCGAGGTGCGCCGCCTGCGGCTGGTCGAGCATCTCGGACACACGTGACAGGTCGGCTCCGGGCTTTGCGCGGGAGCTGGCGGTGACCAGCGCGGCCAGAGCCGGAACGCGCACCGCGGAATCGGTCAAGGCCCGCTCGTAGAGGACAGTCAGGTGGCCGGGCGTGCCCATCTCACCAACGAGCGCGATCGCGTCGCGTGTTGCCTTCGCGTCGAGCTTCCTGGCCGCGAGCAGTTCCACCAGAGGATTCAACGCCTGCGGCTTTTCGACGGCCTTGATCGCAAACGCAACCTGCTTCGGATCGCCTCCGAAGGTCTGTTTGCCAGCGAGGAACTTCGGGAGCCAGCGATTTTCGAGCCGCCGCATTGTCTCCCACAGTGCAAAGTCGAGATAGGGGTCCATGTTACGATCGAGCGCGCCAAGCGCGATCGATGCCGCCTCGTCGGAGTCGAAGTAGCGGGCGGTATTGACCGCTTCGAGCCGCACCTGTGGATGCTCATCGGCGACCCCGCGCCTGAGCCGTTCGATCCCGCCATCCGAGGGTGGCCCCCAGTCGTCGAGGATCCGCATCGCGGTGGCGCGGGCACGATGATCCGGCGATGAGGCGACCGCGTCCCAGAGCGGCAGTTCCACCACCCCGATGGCCTGGAACGTCCACAGGATCTCAAGGCGATCGTGCTCGAAGGATGCGGACGTGGGTTTGAGTGATGTGAGCCGCTTCCGCAGGGCCTGGGCGACCTTCGTCGCGTCGCGGAGGACGAGTTGCCGGCGCGCCGTGTTGCGCGTGTACTGTTCGGAGGAACCGAGCATGGTGACCAGTTGCGCGATGGATGCACCGACGAAATCCACGCGTTTGATCCCGGGTGCATCGGTGCGGATGAGCCGCCAGATGCGCCCGTGTTGGGTGTCACGGCGCGGGTCACGGAAGTCGACTTCACCGTGGTTGATGATCGGGTTGTACCAGTCCGCGACGTAGAGCGCACCGTCGGGTCCCATCTTGAGGTCGACCGGCCTGAATGCGCGGTGCCTGCTCGTGATGACGTCCGGTTGCTGCTTCGAGATGTAGCCCGAGTCCTGCTGCTCAAGCGCGAACCGATGGGTCCGGTTGCCGCGGAAATCGTTGGCGACGAGGGTGTCCTGCCAGTCGTCGGGGAAACCGCGACCACTGATCACGACGAGACCACAGTATTTGGGCCGCCCGGGGTTCAGGCCGGGCAGGACCCGGCGGTAACCGTTCGCGGTCGCGAATGCCGATCCGCGAAAGGCGTAGTTGATGCCGTGGCCACCCGCGCCATCAGTGGCGAACGACTGGCCCCAGCGGTTGAACCCGTGCCCCCACGGATTGACCAGTCCGCGTGAAACGATTTCGGCCTTGTGAGTATCGGTCTGTAACCGCCAGATACCCGATCCCATCAGCCGTTCGACCCCGTGGGGGGTTTCGGTGTGGGTGTGGATGTAGATCGACTGGTTGAAGTAGAGCGCGCCGTCCGGACCCCACATGAAGGTGTGCAGGATGTGGTGGGTGTCCTCCGTGCCGAACCCGGCGAGGACAACCCGCCGCGTATCGGCCCTGCCATCCCCGTCGGTGTCGCTCAGGTGCAGCACCTCGGTGGAGTTCGCCACGTAGGCCCCGCCGCGATCGTCCGGCAGCACCGCGGTGGGAATCAGCAGGTCGTCGGCGAAGACGGTGCGCTTGTCCGCCCGCCCGTCCCCATCGGTGTCTTCGAGCACGATAATTTCATCGCTCGGCCTGGCGCCCGGCATGATTTGCGGATAGATCGGGCTTGTCGCGACCCACAGCCGTCCGCGCGCATCCCAGTTCATGTGGATCGGGTTCTTGACCATCGGCTCGGCGGCGAACAACGAGATCTCAAACCCTTCAGGAACCTTCAGTTCCCTGCGCTCGTCTTCGGGGTCCAGCGCGTCGACTGTGCGTGGGGCCGGCGGGATCGCCTCAGGTGCCGGCACCAACGGTTTGTTCTGCGCGAATGCGGCGATGCGTGCCTCGGCCTGGGCGATCATGGCATCGAACAGCGGAATTTCCTTTGCGTTCTTCCCCTGCTCGTGCTTGCGGAACCCGCGCAGGTAGGTCTCGTTTTGCGGGCGATAGCGATGGAAGTAGAGATCGTTCTTCCACGCGATCAGCTCGCGCAGCTTCGCAGCTTTTTCGAGGGGAAGCCTGGGAGCGTCGATCTTCAGTTCCGCCAGTGTCCTGTCCGCCATGGCGGCGTAGGCCTCCTCGTTGAGGCGGATGCCGTCGTGCGTGTAGCCGGTTCGCCTGCTCCCGGGGAAGCCTGCTCGAAACAGGTCGATGGCGCGGAGTCCGTGATCGTCGGCATAGCCGATCAGCGCCTTGGTAACAGCGCTACGGTTCGACTGCAAGGTGGCGATTGCATCGCGGATCCGGGGCTTGGTTTCGACCGGTGTGGGGGTGACGATCACGACCCGTCCAGTGTGCCTGCGGACGTGGGTTACGAGTTTGTCGAACCGGGCGAGAAACGGCTGCACGCCGTCAGGTCCGTCGTAGGCCGCGATGGCTCCGTACTCGAGGAAGACGACGGATGGTTTGATCCGGTTGAGTTCGTCCATGAGGCGGCGGTAGCCCTCGGCCGCGCCGCCGAAATAACCGCGCGAGTCGGCCGCGGGTGTGTCGCCGGACCACCCGAGGTTGTAGAACCGCAGCCCCCGATCGGGCCAGCGAGCGGTCAGCGCGGCCTCGAGGTGGTTGTGCTTGATCCGTTGCTCGGTGAATTCGGAGCCGACGAATACCACCGTGTCACCATCTCCGAGTTGGAACGGCACGCCCGGATCGTCGGCGGGAACGGGTTCGGCGGAGTGGACGGACGAGGCGGCGATGAGAATGAGGATCGCCCGGAGCCAAGGGTGTCTGCGCATGCGCGTAGGTTATGCCCGTGATATGCCGGAGGCGAGTCGATGCTTGAAATGTTGTGAAGCAATCCGGGTGGTTGCGAAAGGGGCGGGTCGCGGGAGGTTATTACGGGCAGGAATTCCCTTTTTCAGCCGGAATTTCCCGGGATCGTGGCCACCCCGGGTTCCTCCTGTCCGTGATCTGGTCTGAGAACCAGCCAGTGTTCCCTATCCTCGGTGTGCGCGACATCGAATGAATTGCCTTGAGGCACAAGGATCTCTGTCGAAACTCAAGGACTATGAAGCGCCGGGTGAGAATCGCACGAAATCTGAAGGTAGCATTGGTGTTTCTGGTGAGCGGATTGATGGCGCTGCCCGCAGTCGCCGAGAACTACCAGAAAACCGTCAAGAGATTACAGCCGACCTACTACTACGAACTCAATGAGACTGATCCGGAGGGTGGAGCGATTGACAGCATGGGCAATGCGCCAGCCAACGGAACGTTTAATGGAGACTACGTCAATGGTCCCGCCATGGTGGGAGCTCCGGGACCTTCCGCCGTTTTCAGCGCGGACGATCCTGCCGGGATTCCGGTATTGGGACTGGGCGAGGGAAACGTGGCCCATCACAGCAATAATGCCGGACACGTCACCCTCGGTGATGGCAATGCCTTCGGGGCGAACGCGATGACGGTGGCCCTCTTTGTCAAGGCGGGGGAGGGCGCTCAGGGTGGGGACCGCGTGTTCACCAATAACCTGACCGATCCAACCAGGAGCTTTCAACTCAACATCGGCAACAATGGGCCCGTTCTTGCCGTGGATCCGAGCCAGGCAGGGATTAACGCGGAGAGAACCCTTTACCAGGAGGACAACAGCGGTCCCGACAGGCGCTTTCTTCAGGCGAACTCCGGGTGGTTTCACGTGGTGGTATCCACTGAGGGTCAGACCGGGACAGAACGGGCCTCCAATTTCCGGATGTGGGTCAACGGGGTAGATCGTACGAGCAACCTGCAGCCGGATACTACCGGTTGGGGCACAGACACCGGGATGGCGAAGATCGGGGGGCGCCGTTTCAGTGCGACCGACACCACCACCCATTCAGGCGGTCAGGATGAGGTCGCGATCTGGTTGGACCGGGTGCTCACGGACGAAGAGATTCTTTCTCTCTGGCAGGCGGCGCTCACCGCGAAACCTCAGCGAATCAAGGTGACGGAGATTTCAGTCGACGACGGGCAGTTTGTCATCAAGTGGGAGAGCAGGAGAGGGAAGATCTACAATCTCCGGAGCGCGTCCGACCCCGGGGTATCGAATCCTTTCGACTGGCCCGTGTTTGGAGCGAATGCCGATCTGGCTGCCACTCCGCCGGAGAACACCCTGGCCATTCCCCTTCCGGCTGATCAGAAACGACTGTTTGTCATCGAAGGATTCAACGCGCCGCCGGTGACCGTCTTTTCGGACGATTTCGAGAATGGGCAGGGTGACTGGACCATCGGATCGGTCGGCAACTCCACGACTAATTGGGAACTTGGCTCGCCTTCCGTGGTTGGCCCCTCTGCGGCCAATAGCCCGGCGAACTGCATCGGAACCAACATCTCCGCAGACTACACCGGGGAAGCGGATGTCTGGCTGCGTTCACCGGCCATTGATTTGACCCAGGCTGGCGGGGCGACACTGAGCTTGTTTCAGTTCGCCGATATGGAACAGGGATTCGACGAGGGAGCAATCAAGGTTCTCGATGCCGCCGACGACTCGATCCTCGCAACCGTGGAATCGCCCATCGACGGCCTGGGAGAATCCTGGACTGAATTCAGCAAGAGCCTGCCTGCCGAAGCACTCGGCAAGAACATCAGGATTGAGTTTCGCTTCGTGTCAGACGATATCGAACACTTTGCCGGGTGGTATATTGACGACGTTGTGGTGACTGTCCCGTAGGGGTGTCAAGGGGCGGAGATCCGACGGCATCGGGATGATTTCGATCACCATGCTTGCCGGTGCTTGTTTCCAGGTTGTATTCAATGCCCATGAAAAAGAGACTCCCGGTTCTCCTCCTTCTCCTGTCCTGTCTTGCCAGCCAGGCGGACAGAGCAGCCCGGCCGAACATCGTCCTGGTGATGGCGGATGACCAGGGCTGGGGAGACATGGCCTACAACGGGCACCCGCATCTCGTAACGCCCCAATTCGATAAGGCTGCCCGGGAGGGCCTGCGTTTCGATCGATTCTATGCCGCCGCACCGGTCTGTTCGCCCACCCGTGCCAGCGTCATGACCGGGCGCACGCCCAACCGGATGGGGGTTTTCAAGTGGGGTTATCCGATCCGCCCACAGGAGACGACAATTGCGGAAGTGCTCAGGGAGAATGGCTACCGGACCGGCCACTTCGGGAAATGGCACCTCGGCTCCGTGCGCAATGCCAGCCCTGCCAGTCCGGGGGCCAACGGATTTGAAGTCTGGGCCAGTGCTCCCAACTTCTACGAGAACGATCCCATCTTTTCCTTCGGGGGAAAGGCGCAGCAGACCAGGGGCGAGAGTTCGATGGTGACCGTGCGATTGGCACTGAGTTTCATGAAGAAGGCGGTAGCGGATGACCGGCCCTTCTTTTCGGTGGTCTGGTTCGGTTCACCCCATGGACCGCACCAGGCGGTTGCCCGGGATCGCGCCCCCTATCAGAAACTGCCGGAACGCGATCAGCACTTTCTGGGTGAGATCAGCGGGATGGATCGGGCCTTTGGTGTGTTGCGTGATCAGCTCGGGGAGTGGGGGATTCGGGAAAATACCATTCTCTGGTATTGCAGCGACAATGGCGCATTGCCGAGAGTCGGTTCAACCGGTGGACACCGCGGCAACAAGGGCAAGGTTTATGATGGGGGTCTCCTCGTCCCGGCCATCCTTGAGTGGCCGGCCCGCATCAAGGCCCCACGCGTGACCAGGATGCGCTGCACCACCAGCGACATCTATCCCACTTTGCTGGAGATCACCGGGGCGAAACCAGAGAAGCAACCTGTCCTTGATGGCATCAGCCTTCTGCCTCTCATCGACGGGAAGAGCGAGCAGCGCGCCAAACCGCTCGGGTTCTGGGACGCCCCCCGTCCGGGGATCGGAACTCCTTCCGCCAAGTGGATGAGGGAGTTGCTGGATGCGCAGGCAGGGGGGGAAGACCTCCAGCCTCACGCGTCGAGTTTGAAGGCTGCCCGGCTACCCGATCCGAAGCATCCTCTCGATTCCTTCCCCGGTCATGCCGCCTGGATCAGTGGCGACTGGAAGCTTCATCGGATTCAGGGCGGAAAATCCGGAAACGCCCGCTGGGAGCTCTTCAACCTCGCCAGCGATCACCAGGAGGAACAGGACCTCCTGGGCAGGGAGCCCAAGCGGGCAAAACAGATGCAAGGCGAGCTCGACGCCTGGCTGCAGTCGGTGGCCCGGAGTTTTAACGGCGAGGATTACTGAGAGCGCCGACAGGCCTTGGGGAGGGATCCTGGGAGTGGGAGAAAATCGCTTTTTGGGGGCGGGGTTCCTGGGGGCTCGAAAGCCGGGGGGTGCAGGCCGAATGCACCAGGGCCTTTTTCACAGCAGGATATCCTTGATGACGTGCCCATGGACGTCGGTCAGTCGAATGTCCCGGCCGCCGAAGCGGTAGGTCAGCTTCTCGTGGTTGATTCCGAGCAGGTGCAACAGAGTGGCGTGGAGATCGTGTATCTGTAATGGCTTGTCCACCGCCTTGTAGCCCCAGTCGTCGGTTGCGCCATAGGTCACCCCCGGCTTGATCCCGCCTCCGGCCATCCAGAGGCTGAATCCGTATTGGTTGTGATCCCGGCCCTTTCCCCCCTGGGCGAAGGGGGTGCGTCCGAATTCCCCGGACCAGACAACCAGGGTTTCATCCAGCAGGCCGCGTGACTTCAAATCGCGGATCAGGCCGGCAATGGGCTGGTCCACCGCGCGCGCGTTTGTGCTGTGATTCGTCACCAGGTCGTTATGTGCATCCCAGCGCTGGTATCCATTCACCATGGGGATGGTCAGCTCGACGAAACGGATGCCCCGCTCGATCAGTCGCCGGGCGATCAGGCATTCCCGCGCATAGGTCTGCGTGTGCTGGTACCCGGCATCGAAGCCATAAAGTTTTTTTGTGGCTTCGGTTTCGCCGTCCAGGGACATGACCTCAGGGACGGCCAGCTGCATCCGGGCCGCCAGCTCGTGGTTGGCAATTGCTGATTCCAGAGCGTCGATGCCCCCGGCCGTGACTCCGTTCAGCTGCTGCGCCAGGCGACGTTTGATCTCCTGGGCCCGGTCGATATTCTCGTTCGGCTTCACATTGGCAAGCGGGGTGCCGATGACGTTCAACAGGTTGCCACGGTAGGTGGCAGGAAGAAAGCCGTTGGAAAAATTATCCAGGCCACCGGAGGGGATCTGACCGCCGTTGAGCACGACGTAGCCGGGGAGGTTTTCGTTCTCGCTGCCCAGCCCGTAGTTGGCCCACGCACCCACGCTCGGTCGACCCTGCAGGCCCGATCCGCTGTGCAGGTAGTAACAGGCGCTGGTGTGCTCGGGAAAAGTGGTGGTCATCGATCGAATGATCGCCAGTTCGTCGGCCAGTCCGGCGATGTGGGGGAACAATTCGCTGATCCAGGCCGCGCATTGCCCGCGTTGCTTGAACGCCCATGGGGATTTCATCACCTTCCCAACATTCTCGAACTGGGTGGCCTCGATCCTGCCGATGGCCTTGCGCGGGTCCTCCCCGTGATGCCGGGCCAGCATCGGCTTGTAGTCGAAGGAGTCGACCTGGGAAACCCCGCCTTCCATGAACAGGAAAATCACATTCTTTGCACGCGGGCGGTAATGCGGAATCATGGGCGCCCCGGACAAGCCGGCCAGGGCCAGACCGCCAAAGCCGAGTGAGGTCTTCTGCAGGAAATCGCGACGAGTGAGGAAGGGAGGCTTCATTTCAGGCAACTGTCAGCAATTCTCTTTTTCGGGCCGGGCCTCCCGGAGGCCCGGGAGCCGGGGGAGAGGGAAGGAGGATCTGGTTCCCGGCACAGGAAATACGAGTTAGGGGCTCAGCATCATTGGGACCCGGGAAAACCCGAGGGGAGATCGAGTTGGCAGGGTTGATTCCTCTCACATGTTATTTGTGCATGCGGCATCGGCTTGGTGATAATGGCTGACAGGGTTGGGTATGAATACCATTGGATAACTTCATACCCTGCATGGAATCATCTGACAAGTGGCTGACCCCGGCATATAAGGGTGATGTGGTGGCCAGGGTTGAAAGTTTGAGAGGGGATTTTCCGGGGATGGCGTGGAAGGGGTAAAGGGATTGCATTTCCCGTTGTGACTTCTCTGTTTTTTGATTTCATCAGGTGAGCGTTTATTGATGAAAACCCTGCTGGCATTTCTTGTCCCTCTTTGTCTGAGCGCGACTCCTGAGTGGAGTGTCTGGCGTGGACCGCAGGGAAACGGAAACTATGACCATGAGACGACGTGGAAACATGAATGGCCGGAGTCCGGGCCTGAAATTCTCTGGCGTGTGCCGGTGCACCTCGGGTATTCCGGTATCGCAGTCAGTGAAGGCCGCGCCTATACGGTTGGGAATCTCGATGGTGAAGATCTCATCCAGTGCCTGGATGTCGAAACGGGAAAGTCGATCTGGACTGTTCGCTATCCCCAGGAACTGGTGCCCAAGTATAATCCGGGTGGTCCGAATGCTTCGCCGGTCATTGAAGGCAAATGGCTCTATCTCCTGAGCAAGCAGGGACTGCTGTCCTGTCTCGACAAGGTCAGTGGTGAAACACGCTGGCGAACCGATGTGGCGGCGCTGGCCAGGGCCCCGATGCCAACCTGGGGATTCGCCTCGTGTCCTGTCATTATTGGTGATCGGCTCTTCCTCAACGCGAACACATCCGGCATCGCCCTCGACAAGAATACCGGGAAGCTGCTGTGGAACTCCGCTCCCGGCTCCGGGGGCTACGCGGTTCCGGTTCCACTTATCTGTAAGAAACAGGCAGCGCTTGCGATTTTCGGTTACGCGGCGATGCACATTGTTTCCCAGAATGCGGGAGAGCTTCTCCGGAAGATCGACTGGGCTACCAGGATGGGGGAGAATTCTGCTGATCCCGTTATCATTGGTGATGATGTGTATCTTTCTTCGTGGTGGGACATGGGAGCGGCACTTTTCGATCCCAATGAAGATACGGTCGATGCGATATGGACGAATAAGGAATTCCAGAATCATATATCGGCGCCTGTGCTTCATGACGGTTATCTCTATGGCTTTGACGGTCCGGTGCATCGCAAGGAAAAAGGAGCCCTTCGTTGTGTCGATGCTGCCAGTGGAAAGACCCGGTGGTCGCATGAAGCCCTGAAAGGATCCCTCATCCTCTCACAAGGCAAACTGATTATCCTGAGCAACAATGGCCGCCTGGTCGTTGCGAAAGCTTCTCCCGACGGTTACGAGGAACTTGCTTCCCGCCAAGGTTTCGGCAAACGGACCTGGGCACCCCCGGTGCTCCACCGGGGAAAACTCTATCTGCGGGATGCCGATGGCTGGGCGATCTGCCTGGACCTGGGCGATTAGAGCGAGTTGCAGGCCAGGGGACGGAATACGGGGATCAGGAAGTCAGACTGAATGACGGCTTGCCTGGAGAATCGGACGAATAATTGCACCGCTCGATCTCAAGAATGGAGGGCTGGATAGAGGTTTCATGCGGAAAGGGGCTTGGAAGGGGTCAATTGCCGGGGGATGGCTTTCCGGGAGCCGGGGTTCCTGGAGGCCCGGAAGCGGGATGCAGAGAGGCAGGGAAATAGTGGGCTGGAGTTGTCGAGAACCCGGGCGGAATATGGCAGAGTGATCTGACGCGCGGCAGCGATCAGGGTTCGGTTTCCCCATCGATGCGACGCGGAATGTTCCAACCCGAAAGAGAGCCCCGGATGCCAGCAGGAAAACTCCTTGCCCTGTTCCTTCCTGTCGCCATGCAGTTGACGAGCGTCGCCGGTGCGCGACCGGCTGCCGGGCAGGTTGATTTCGGGACGCTGTTGAGTGACATGGTCGATCGCAGGAAGGTGGCGGAATTCCCCAGCCCCGAGTTTCTGTGCAAGCAGTGCAGCAGTTACAACCGGGAGTCGGTTGCCCCGGACAAGCCCGGCTGGTTTGCCAACGCGGATTCGTCGTTCTTCGATGGCCATCAGGACGTGGATGGCAGACGGGAATGGATCATGATGGATGTTGCCGGGCCAGGAGCAATCGTCAGGTGGTGGCTGACTCAACAGAGGTTCGAAGGGACGGTCCGGATCTACCTGGATGGTTCGGACGATCCCGTGTATGCGTCAACGGCGGATGATCTCGTGGGGGGCGATGGGATCGTTGGAAAGCCGCTCAGCAACGTGGTCGGATGGAACGGAAGAAACCTGTATCTCCCCATCCCTTTCGAAAAGCACTGCAGGGTTACCTACGACGGTCCCAACCTTCATGACACCGGCAAGTTCGAAGACTGCATCTACTACAACATCAATTATGTCAGCTATCCCGGGGGAACCAGGGTCCGGACCTTCTCGAAGCGTGACCTGACGACTCATGCCGACCTGCTCGCCCGGGTCCAGAAAAGTCTGTTACAGCCCGGGCAGGACAGAATCGCCGCGACCCGGACGGTGGCGGGAGGCGTCAAGGCCATCAGGGAGGGCGGGAGCCTGGTTCGTCAAATCGATGGCGGCGGAGCGATTACCTCTCTCAAGGTAAAACTGGATGCGGACGATATCGGTCAGGCCCTGCGGACGGTCGTTCTCAGTATCAGTTGCGACGGCAGGGAAAGAGTGCTGGTACCGGTGGGAGGCTTTTTCGGCTGCGGCCCGGGCCTGAACCCGTTTCAGGACTGGTGGCGGCAGGTGGAAGCGGACGGCTGGATGACCTGCTGGTTCCCGATGCCGTTCAAGGAGAAGGCCACCGTCCGGATCCTCAATCACGGCGACAGTGACGTCTCTGTCGAACTGGGTGACATCGGTCTGTCGGACTGGAAGTGGACGGACCGGACCATGTATTTCAACAGCAGTTGGCGTAGCCAGAACAGAATGGCTACGGCCAGGCCGATGGACTGGAACTACCTGACGGTGTCCGGCAAAGGGGTCTACGTGGGCGATACCCTGGCTTTGTTCAACCGGGCCCTGTTGCCGCATCCCAGAGGAATCGGTACCTGGTGGGGAGAAGGCGATGAGAAGATCTTCGTCGACCGGGAAGCCTTCCCCTCCAGCTTCGGAACCGGAACGGAAGATTACTACGGCTACTCCTGGGGCGTTGGCGGAACGTTTTCGGCTCCCTTCCACGCGATGCCGCGAGGGGAGGCCAACGGGAATTATACCAAGCCCGGGCATACAACCAACACCCGGGTCCGGTCGCTGGATCGGATTCCGTTCAAGAGCCATCTTCAGGTCGATATGGAACTGCTGCACTGGCAGCAGAGCGCGTTGGTCGACTATGCGGCCACGACCCACTGGTATGCCACGGAAACGACAACCGGCAAGCGGGAGGTCACCCCTGAGATGGTACGGGTCAAAGTCGGTGACCTGTCGGCCTGGAAGGAGTCACCGGGCGGGAAGCTGCCTGAACCAGGCGATGCGGACTTTCCCCGCCCCTCGCCCAGTGCCCGGCACGATCAGAAAGTGAAGGCGGCCGGAGGCGGGAGTTACGACGTGGTCCTCGTCGGCGACTCGATCACGCACACCCTCGGCGAACTGGGTGGCAAATACGAGCCGGTGAAGGACGTCTGGAACAGGCACTTCGCCCCCCTCAACGCCCTCAACCTCGGGCACAACGGTTATCGGACCGAACAGATCCTCTGGAATCTGCAGAACGGTGAACTCGACTTCAAGCGGGCGCCCAAAGTGGTCATGCTCCTGATCGGCACCAACAACACCGACGATCGTCACTTCAAGAGTGTCCACACCGCTGAGCAGGTCTTCGCCGGGACCAAGGCGATCGTGGGAACGATCCGGAAACGTCACCCGGGGACAAAGGTCCTGGTGCTGAGGATCTTTCCTCGCGGCGGTGACGATGAGGAAGGCGTCAGCCCGCCGGCATTCAATTCGTCGGCCAGGTGCATTGAGACCTGTCGTCGTGCGGGCGAACTCACCAGCCGGCTGGCGGACGGTAAAAAGATCTTCTGGCTGGACGTCAACCACGTCTTTCTCCGGCCCGATGGCAGCATCAACACGAAACTGATGTGGGACCTGCTTCACCCCAGCCCCGCCGGTGCCGACGCCTGGGCAAAGGCCGTCATGCCGACGCTCAGGAAACTGTTGAGCGACAAACCCGTTCCGGCAATCCAGCGGGCAGGAACAAGCGGGTCACCGGCTTCTGACAAGTAGTCCGCTTCCTGGCGGCGGGGCACCCGGATACAATCACCGGCAGGAGCATGTTTGCCCTTTTGAATTAACTGCCGGGAAGGTTTTTCCAGGCCGGGCCTCCGGGAGCCCGGGCAGGTGGGAGTACAACGTGAATTCCCGGACCCCGTCCCCGCTTTCGCGGGCGTGTCCCTGGCGATGGATTGTGATGAGCGTGGTGGGAAAAAGTTTCAGGTGATGATCTCTTTGATGGGAACGGCGTGCTCTACTCCGGTGAGGCGGAGGTCGAGCCCCTGGAACTTGACGGAGAGCCGTTGATGATCAATGCCGAGCTGGTTGAGGATGGTGGCGTTGATGTCGCGGATGTGCACCGGATCCTTGATGATATTGTAGCAGAACTGATCGGTCAGTCCGTGGCTGACGCCCCCCTTGATCCCGCCGCCGGCCATCCACATGGTGAAACACTTGGGGTGGTGATCGCGGCCGTAGTTGGTGCGGGTGAGTTTGCCCTGGCAGTAGACCGTGCGTCCAAACTCACCGCCCCAGACGATGAGGGTGTCGTCCAGCATGCCCCGTTGTTTGAGGTCGGTGATGAGAGCCCTGGTGGGTTGGTCGATATCGCGGCATTGGTTGGGCAGGTCCTTGGGGAGTTGATTGTGCTGATCCCATCCGCGGTGGAAAATCTGGGTGAAGCGAACCCCGCGTTCGGCAAGGCGGCGTGCCATGAGGCAATTGTAGGCGAAGGTCCCGGGCTTGCGGCTGTCGGGACCGTAGAGGTCATGGACGTGATCCGGTTCGTTCTTGAGATCAGTGAGTTCGGGAACGGAGGCCTGCATGCGGAAGGCCATTTCATACTGCGTGATGCGATCCCGGATCGCAGCGTCTCCAACCTTCTCGAACTGGCGTTGATTGAAGGCGTTGACACCGTCGATCATGCTGCGCCGGAGACCGCGGCTGATGCCTTTCGGATTCGTGAGATAGAGGACGGGATCACCGCTGCCCCGGAGCATGACACCGGAATGTCTGGACTGGAGGGGTCCGCTTCCCCAGAGGCGAGCGAAGAGAGCCTGAGCTTCCTTGCGGCCGGTCCAGGTGGCGTTGAGGACCACAAACGTTGGAAGGTTTTCATTCATGCTGCCCAGTCCGTATGAGAGCCAGGATCCGAGAGAGGGGAGTCCTGGAATCTGTCGTCCCGTCTGGATGTAGGTGATGGCGGGGTCGTGATTGATCGCCTCGGTCCACACCGTTTTGACCACGGCCATGTCGTCGACCACCTGGGCGGTGTGGGGGAGGAGTTCGCTCACCCAGGTTCCGCCCTGGCCATGTTGCTTGAAGTTGAACATGGAGGGAGCGATGGGGAACCGGCTTTGCCCGGAGGTCATGGTGGTGAGGCGCTGACCCATGCGCACCGTATCGGGTAGATCGGTGTCGAATTTCTCGGACATGGCGGGCTTGTAGTCGTACATGTCCATCTGGGACGGTGCGCCCGACATGAAGAGATAGATGGCCCGTTTGGCCTTGGGAAAGGGCATCACCGCCGGGTGAACCCGAGGCCTTGAATTGGCTGCTCCGAGGGTGTCGGACCGGGAGAGCAGGGAGGCCAGGGCAGCACTTCCCAATCCCTTGGCTCCGCGGCCGAAGAACTGTCGGCGTGTTTCTGCATTTACGGTTTCGTCGAAGAGGTTCATCGCATCAGTTCTTGGTGATAGTTTCATCGAAGTTGAGGATCTGGCTCGCGATCATGATCCAGGTCGCCAGCTCGGGGGCGGGAATGGCGGGGTCAGCCTTGGTTTCGCCGATCGATACGAGATCCGTGGCGGCGGGCGGATCCTTCTGGAAGCAGGTTCGGAATTTCTGGAGCGATTGCTCGATGAGGGTGTGTTCCTCGTCATCGAAGGTTCGTGCGAGCACCCGTGAGGTGATGTGGTTGAGCCGGGCGCGGTGGTCGTTGCCACAGGCGTTGATGGCGTTGGTGGCGAGGTGGCGGGCGGCCTCGATGAACTGGGGATCGTTCATGAGCGTGAGAGCCTGGAGGGGAGTGTTGGTCCTGTCGCGCTGGACAGTGCAGGATTCACGGGAGGGGGCGTTGAAGACCTCGAGGGAGGGTGGGGCCGCAGTTCGTTTCCAGAATGTGTAGAGGCTGCGGCGATAGAGTTTATCCTCGTGATCCTGGACGAAGCGCGCGGTGTTGGAGCGGGTATAGCCAACCGCAAACCAGACTCCGGAAGGCTGGTAGGGTTTGACGCTGGGTCCACCCAGGTCGCGCACCAGCAGTCCACTGGCGGCAAGTGCCTGGTCGCGGATCATTTCACCATCCAGCCGGAAGCGAGGACCGCGGGAGAGGAGACGATTGGCGGCATCGAGATTGATCTTCCGGGGAGTGGAGGAGGAGTCCTGCCGGTAGGCCGCGGAAGAAACAATGAGGCGCAGGACATGCTTCATGTCCCAGCCGGATTCACGAAACTCCACCGCGAGCCAATTGAGAAGATCCGGGTGACTGGGGCGTTGCCCCATGGTGCCGAAGTCGCCGGCGGTTTCCACGATGCCGGTGCCCATGACCTGCTGCCAGAGTTGATTGACACTGACACGGGCAGTGAGGGGATGGTCGGGTTCCATGAGCCACCGGGCAAGGCCGAGGCGGTTGGCGGGAGCATCCTTGGGCATCGGAAGCATGGCGGCGGGGGTCCCGGGAAAAACTTTTTCCTGCGGTTGGTCGTACTCGCCGCGTTTGAGGATGTGAGCAAACGGCTTGGAGGGTTTCTCCTGCATGACAAGCGTGGTGGCGCCACGCTTGCGGATGGCGGCGCGTTCGGATTCCAGAGCGGCGATCCGGTCCTTGAGAATGCGATAGGAGGTGTCCTCCTGCTCGAGGTAGTAGCGCAGGATGGTTTCGTTCTGCTTGCTGGTGCGCTTGGGTTGTTCGATGGCCAGGAGATCGGTAATGACGCCACCCTTGGCGAGTCGACGCACTTCGTCAGGTTTGAGCTCGCGTTGGTAGAGCCGGAAGTCGTGGAGTCCTCCGTTGGTAAACCCCTGTCCGGTATTGCGCCGGCCCAGTTTCAGGGAGGTGGTGGTGCGAATGGTATTGCCCAGGAAATCGCCCTCCACCTCCACGTCCTGTGGTGCTCCATCGAAGTAGATCTTCACTCCGGCGGCCTTGCTCGATCCGTCGTAGGTGACAAAGACGTGGGTCCATTTGTTGGTGGAGAGGGGTTTTTTGGTGAGCACCTTGAGGTAGTTCTCCGGCCAGGTGTAGATCAGGTGCATGGCCACGCGGCTGTCCTGCAGCCAGAGATCCCAGCCGCGGTGACCGTCGTCGCGGTCCATGCGGGCGACAGCAGCTCCGTTGCCGCGGGCCGGGGTCTTCAACCAGGCGCCGTAGGAGAACGCCTGATCCCGCTCGAAGTCTCCCAGATCACCGAGTTCCACGTAGGAATTCCCCGTGAACTGAACGGCCTTTCCGGTGAAGCCGTCGACCCAGGCGACCTTCTCCACAATGGGATAGGGGTGGTCTTCGCTGTCCTTCAGGCTGCGGCCCTCACCCTCGTTGATGGGGAGATGAATAACGAGGTCGTCGGTCCCCACCGGTTTCCGCTGGGCGTCGTCGTTCTGCCACTCCATGAAGTCGGGCATGGCATTGGCTTCCCGGTTGGCGAGTTGCTTCTTCAGAGAGGCGGATTCGTCGTCAAGGGCGAACCAGCGTTTGCGGTCTGCGCGGGCGGGCACGAAGATATTGGGCGGAGTGTCCTTGGCATTGCCGTCCATGGCTTTCTGGGTGGAGTTGCGGAAAAAGGCGCTCAGTTGATAGAAGTCACGCATGGTGAGGGGATCGAACTTGTGATCATGGCACGATGCGCAGTCGGCATTGAGACCCATCCAGACGCGGGTCATGGTGGCGACCCGGTCCTTGGCGTAGATGGCGTTGTATTCCTCCGCGATTGCTCCACCTTCGGAGGTGGTGACGTTGCAACGGATGAATCCCGTGGCGACGCGCTGGTCGAGTGTGGGGCTGGGCAGAAGGTCGCCGGCGAGTTGTTCGATGGTGAACTGATCGAACGGCATGTTGGAGTTGAAGGCCTTGATGACCCAGTCACGGTAGGGCCAGATCTCGCGATAGTTGTCGAGGTGGAGTCCGTGGGTGTCACCATAGCGGGCGGCATCCAGCCAGTAGCGGGCGCGGTGTTCGCCGTAGTGAGGGGATGAGAGGAGGGTTTCTACCAATCTGGCATAAACCTTGTTGGTGGGAAGAGGGTCGTTGACGAAGGCTTCCACGGCGTCAGGGGAAGGTGGCAGGCCGGTGAGGTCGAAGGAGACGCGGCGGATGAGAGTGCGGCGGTCAGCCTCGGCATTCGGTTCGAGTCCTGCCGCTTCAAGGCGGGCGAGGATGAAGTGGTCGATGGTGTTCCGCGGCCAGGTCTTGTTCTTTGCGGTCGGCGGGGTGGAGCGGACAGGGGGGGAGAAGGCCCAGTGCTCTTCGTAGTCGGCGCCCTCGACGATCCATCGTTCGATCAGGTCGATCTCCGCTGTGCTCAGCGTCTTGCGGGTCTTGGGAGGAGGCATGACCTCGTCCTCGTCCTCGCTACGGATCAAGTGCATGATCTCGCTCTCGATGGGATTGCCCTTGACGATGGGTTGCGGATCGCCGTCGGGACGCGGGGCGAAGGCGAACTCGGCCTTGTCGAGACGCAGTTTCGCCTTTCGAGTGGAGGGATCGTTCCCGTGACACTTGAAACACTTGTCCGAAAGAAGGGGCTGGATGTCCTTGCTGTAGGAAATCCGGATCGGGTCGGGGGCGGCGTTCCCGATGGTGACTCCGAGCAGAAGGACCGTCAAGGTGGAGGTGGATTTCGGAATCGAAGAGATCATGGCTGTATCGAGCGGGAAGACTAAACAATATATACGGATTTATTACCCTTCATCTCGACACACCATCATGGGAGCGTAAGCGAATGAATGCGGATCTATTACCCTTCCTCTCCACGCACCATCATGGGAGCGCAAACAAATGACCTTTTGATCCCTCGCCACCCCGATGCTGTTGTTGAGCGGCCCGGTCCTGGGCCGCGACAAGCCCAACGTCCACTGCCGGGGATGTTCCTTTTTCAGGCCGGGCCTTCAGAAGGCCCGGGAGGGGGCAGGTCCTCCGATTGATTCAAACACCTGCCGGCTCTGGATCTCGGCCGGCGGGTTATCCCATGAATCCGACCTTCTTGAAGTCCTCGTTCAGGATCGGCTTGGCCTTCCCCTTCATCCAGTCCTCAATCACGGTTGCGTAGATGCTTCGGAAATCGATGTCGAACTTGAGATCCCCCTTGTCGAGGTCGGTGAGGCTGGGGTGCTTGCCGTAGAGGCCGCCCTTCACGGGGGCCCCCGCCACGAAGAGGCAGTTGCCCTTCCCGTGATCGGTTCCGCCGCTGGCATTCTCGGCGACGCGTCGACCAAACTCGGTAAAGGTCAGGAGCGTGACACGATCCTTGTTCCCCTGCTGGGCAAGGTCGGTGAAGAAACTCTTCAGGGCCTGGTCGAGCTGGGAAAGCAGCTGGCCATGGCGGTTCGCCTGACCCTGGTGGGTGTCGAATCCGCCGTGACTCACGTAGTAGACCCGTGTCGGCATACCGCCCGCGATCATGCGCGACACAAGGTTGAGACTGCGGGAAACAGGTGTCCCGGCGTATTGCACCTTCGACTTGTACTTCGAGGCCAGGCCCAGGATCCTGTCAGAACTGACCCGTGCATCCATTGCAACCCGCTCGAGAAAGGCGAGATTGTTCTCGCCGGCTTTCCTGCCGGGCTTGCCGACCTCCTCCAGGGAACTTCCTGTCGCGTCATCCGGTGAGTTGAGTTCCGCGAAGAATTCTTCCGCCAGGGCCTTCTCCCCGCCTCCATGAATCCAGCGGTAGAGTTCCGGGGTGGAGAGGCTGATCCCCGGATTCTTCATCGCGCCGAAGGATTCCGGCTGAGTCTTCTTGAGGCTTATTCCCACTGTCGGATCGGCCCCTGCGCACTCGTGGTCGAAGTAGCGGCCCAGCCAACCGGTGCTGGAGCGGTTCCGGGTGTCGGCGGTCTCCCAGATCGAGGTTGAGACGAAGTGGGAGCGGTTCGGGTTCGGGTAGCCCACCCCTTGCACAATTGCGAGTTCACCCTCGTCGTAAAGACTCCCCATGAATCCGAGATTCCCGCTCAAGGCGAGGTGATCGTTGATCTTCCTGAGATCCTTCACATCCTTTCGCAAGCGCGGGCGGGCCTTGTGGTAGGCGTCATCGGCGTAGGGCACGACGGTGTTGAGTCCATCATTGCCCCCGGCCAGTTGCAGGACCACCAGGATACGGCTGTCCTTGCCGGTTTCGGTCTGGATCGCGGAGTCTTTGGCCTCCTTGTCCAATTGCGCGAAGGTCCGCTCCAGGAACATCGGGACAGTGCACGCCGCGGAGGCGCCAAGGGCCGAGGTCTGAAGAAACTCGCGACGCGTTTTCAGGGAATCACTCATGGCTGTTCAGGATGGTAATTGGAATCTGTTTTCAAATCTCCAGCGAACTCAGGTGAGCTGGTAGTAGGGTGTGCTCATCATGAGATGGACGAGCTCGGCCACCTCCTTGTCGGTAAAGACCTCTCCTTCCTTCGACTTGGCATATTTTTCAAAGGTCTCGCGCTGACGTGGTTCGAGGTCATCCTGGAAAAGGCGGAGGGTCAGAGCCTGCACCAGCCTGGTGGAATCCTCGCGGAGTTCGGCGGGGGCGATCTTCCGGTAATCCGGGCCCTTCCACAGGCGTGCCGCCATCCGTGGATCCCCTCCCGGCCTCTTTCGCGGCGGGGCCTTCCCTCCCGGCCTCTTTCGCTGCGGACCATTCCGTGCCATCCCGTCGCCGGAGCCCTTCGTGACGAAGCCGGCCACATTGTAGCGGGTCAGGAGACTGTTGGTGTTGATCCACGCCTGTCCCCAGTCCCAACCCGCCACGTTGGGCGGCATCAGGAGCTGCTGGCCCAGCTGTAATTGAGTGAACTGGAGGTATCGCCCCGGCATGGCCTCGAGTTCGAGCTGGCGGAACATCTGGGCCAGGAACTCGACCGGACTCTTGATGCGCGTCCGGATGGTGCGGTCGGAATAGAAATCGCTGGAGAGAAAAATCGCGCGGAGAACCGGCTCGACTTCAAACCTGTTTTCCGAGAACAGCTTTGCAAGCGCCTCGACTGTTTCCTGGGAAGGATCTTCGTAAGCAAAGTATTCCCAGAGCTTCGTCGGGATGTAGCGCGCGGCCTGGGGCTGTTTGAAGACGATCTCAAGGATGTCGTTCCCATTGAACCGGCCGGTCTCTCCCATGAAGGTCTTGTCACCGCTGTCCCAGGCCCGCCTGTTGTGGATCACTCGTCCGTTTTCGCGGTTCATGAAGTATCCCGTGAAAGCCCGTGCCGCCGCCGTGATGTCCTGTTCACCGTAGTTGCCCTCTCCCAGGGTGAAGAGTTCCAGCACCTCCCGCGCAAAGTTTTCGTTCGGTTTGCCCCTCTTCGAGGTTGCGGTGTCGAGGTAGATCATCATGGCCGGGTCCACCGCGATCTTATGGGTCAGCTTCTTGAAGTTTCCGGTGGCGTGGTCGCGGAAGAGCTGGTTCTGCCGATAGACAAACTTCGGCTGCCGGACCTTCTGCAGGCTGCTGGGGAAGTGGTCATGCCAGAAGATCGTCATCTTTTCGCGCAGGGGTGCCCCGGACTTCATGATCCGGTTCATCCACCAGTCCTGGAGCTGCCCTCCCAGTTCGCGTCGTGCGCGCTGCATCTGCTGATTGAGCTGGCGGCGCTTGCGGTCGCGTTCTTCCGGGGTCATGTCCCTGCTGTTGCGACGCAATTCCATGAATTTCTCGCGCAGTTCACGGGTTCGGGGATCGTTCTCCGCGGTCGCCCACTCCGGCGCAGGGAACTTGTCCATGGCCTCCGCGGGCTTCAGAAGAGACTCCACCGCCTTCCTGCGTCCGAAGGCATGGAAAGTCTTGATTTGTGCCGGCGTTCCGCCGAACCCGGCCCGGTTCAGGAGATGGGCCGCCTCGCGAACGGTCCATTGATCAGGAGCTGGAGAGAGCATAGCTGAAATCATTCAACCCTTATTCTCCTGATGAGTTGCTGATTCTTTTTTCCAGGAGATCGTTGATGCCCTTTGGGGCGATTCCAGAACTCACGGGTCCGATCGGTGAGGCATGCAACAAGCGAAACTGCAGAGAGAGCCGGAGGTCTGCTCTGAATTGATCCACGTCAATTGTTCCGGTGATTCGCGTATCAATCTCAAGCGATTCGGAACATCACGAACATAATCTGACAGAGGTCAGCCGGGGGTCAGCGTCAGGATAACGAATCCACTGAATAATGGAGGAAAAAGAATACGACGCGATGGCCACCGGACAGACTGACTTGCTCCCGGGAGTTGCGTGCTGCCGCCGAGTTGAAGTGCCCCCTGAACCATTGCGGCACCAACGTTCAGATTGCCGTGATCCAGAGATTGAAACTCAATGAGACCATGAAGCTCCTACAACGAAATACCGCTGCGATTCTGATTCTTTTTACCGGGCTCCCGTCTCTCCTGGCAGGTGCTGCAATCAGTGCGGCTGTGGGACCCGATGAACTTGGATTCGATGAAATCATCTGCGTCAAACGCAAGCCATATTCATCCGATCACTATTATACCGACATCAACAACGGGACCAGCGCGGACCGGTTTCTCGCCGACAATGGAATTTACGTTTACAATGCCCGGACAGGAAAGGAGCGGGCGGTCCTCACCACGGCGACCATGCCGGGCGGCAAGGGCTTTATCGGCAAGGCCAGCCTGTCGTTTGACGCCCGGAAAGTCATCTTCGATTTTCGCGAGAATGCGGCCAGCGGATTTCGCATCTGGGAAGTCAACGTCGATGGGACCGGTCTGCGGCAGGTGTTGCTTGCGCCCAAGGACGAGGCCGAGAAAGTATCCCGCTGGGGCAGGAAATGGCACACCGACGACATTCATCCCTGCTATCTGCCCGACGGCAGGATCATCTTCTCTTCCTCGCGCTGCGAACACACCATTCTTTGCGGCGGCTCGGCGGCCCTGGTGGCTCCGGTTCTGCATCGCATGGACGCCGACGGCACAAACGTCGAACAGCTCACCAAGAGCCCCGTCAGCGAATTCTGTCCCGTTGTCCTGAACGATGGCCGCGTCATGTACCATCGTTGGGAGTATATCGATAAAGGGGCCCGGGTCTGCAAGACGATCTGGTCCATGAATCCGGATGGCACCATGCCCCAGGAGCTCTATGGCGTTACCGACGATACCACCACGGTCTACATGTATCCCCAGGCCATGCCCGGTGAGGGCAATCGGATCGTCTGTGTGGGCACCTGCCACTTCCCCCAGGGCGGCTGCCTCGGAGCAATCATGCTGATCGATCTGCAGACGGGAATTCGCAGGAGGGGCCCCGACCCCGACGAGGTCGGCTACCTCAAGGTTGACGAGCGCTACGCGGTCACCAATATCACGCCAGAGGTTTTTATTGAACGACGCACCGAGCCGGGATGGCACTTCCTCAAGGAAGACGGCCGCTACGTTCACAACCGCCAGGGCACCAGCGGGCACCTTTATACCCACCCTTACCCCGTCAGCGAGGACACCTTCCTGGTCTCCTACAAGGCCAGGGCCACAGATCACTACAAGAACGTTCCCAACGCCTATGGGTTGTATCTCCTGGACAGGGACGGCAACCGCCGTCTCGTGCATGACGACCCGGAACTCTCCCTGTGGCACCCGACCCCGTTGGTGGCGCGGAAGGTCCCGCCGAAGATCAACACCTCCCGCCATCCCGAGTATGTCAAATCCAATGAAGCGCTCTGCATCGTCACCAATATTCACGAGGGGATGGACGGGGTTGAACCGGGACTGATCAAGTGGCTGCGGATCAACGAATCCATTCCGCGCTACTGGGATACCGGTCGTCGGTGGGGTTCGTCGACCAGCAGTTCGGCATGGAAAGCGGCCCTGTGGCCCCGCGTGCAGTGGGGCGTGGTCCCGGTCGAAGCTGACGGCTCGGCACATTTCAAGGTGCCGGCCAACCGGAATATTTTCTTCCAGGCCCTCGATGAAAACTTCCGCGAAATCCAGCGTGAAAGGACCTACGTGAACTACCACGCCGGTGAGATCCGCTCCTGCACCGGTTGCCACGGGCGCAGCAACCACACTTCCCGCCCTCTCCCCCGCCAGACCCCGCTTGCCATGAAGCGCCCCCCCAGCGCCCCTCAGCCCCAACCCTGTGATCTGGTAAGAAACGGCGGAGACGGCTCGGCGCGGCAGGTCATCCATTATCCCACCGATGTTCAGCCAATCTTTGATGCCAAATGTGTCTCGTGCCATGGCGGGGACACTCCCGCAGCAGGAGTGAAGCTTACCGGCGACCTGACGACTTATTACAGCGTTTCATACGAGGAACTCTGCAAAAGGCAATTGGCGGGTCCGATCATCTCGGAGTTCACCACCTTCAAACGCGGTGATCAGGGTAATTATTGCGGTGCAACCCTGCCTCCGAAAAGCCTCGGGACACAGAAAAGCGTGATGTTCGCCCTCCTGTCCAATCCGGCTCATCCCCAAAACGGACAGCATGACCATTCGAAGATGCTCAATCCCAACGAACTGATGATTCTCAGTCGATGGATCGACTCGAACTACCAGTTCTACGGCAGCTACTACGGCCGGCACCATTCGGCATGGACAAAGCCTGATCCGGGGAACCCGGCCTACCGGCCTGAAGATTTCAGACGAAAGGCGACCTTCGATGAGGCCATCAACATGTTCGCTCCGGATTGGCACCGGTAGCGGTGAGGGTCGTCCCGGCGCGCTACGGCATGCTCAATTCCACCTCGTCGATATGCCATCCCGTGAAGGTCTCGATATTGTCGGACTGGAAGCGGAACTCGATCACCACGGTCTTCCCGAGCGCTTCCGCTGGCAGACTGTAGCTCTCCGGTTGCCAGGCGAGGTCGAAGTCGCTCACGAAGTCATCCAGGACGGCCAGGATCGTGTCGTCTGTTGCGTCGAGAATCGTCACGGTGCCGAAGTCGCCGATGCCATCGGTGTCTACGATCTGGTGATACTGCAGAGTGGCTCCGACCTCCGGGGGGACCTGGGTGAGATCAATGGCCGGCGAACGCAGGACGACGTTGGCATCCATTTCGTATTCTTCATTCAGGTTGGTTCCCGCGAAGTTCAGTCCCTCGTGCGCCTCGTAGCGGGTCGAGGTTCCGATCTCCCAGACGGTGCCGGCTTCACCGGTGGAATCGGTTTGCCACCCCGTTCCGCCGTCTTCAAAGTCGGCGGAGAAAATGATCTCAGGCGGAGCGGGAAATTCTTCCACCACGAACAACCGGGTTGGTTCATCGCCCAGGGGGAAGGTCACGCTGTTCCTGGGAGGAGTGGCGACGACGTTCTCGTGAACGCCGAAGATGGGCCAGGTCACGGGCGCGCCCACAGCGGG
>DLRK01000130.1:0-1836 GCA_002501065.1 Akkermansiaceae bacterium UBA7890 | reverse complement strand
GGCGTCGTGTGACACGAAGAGCGGTGCGCGTACCGGATCTGCCACGAAGGTGATCACCCCGTGGGGGCGTTCTGCGAAGAACTGGCCGGTATTCCAACTCCAGGTCGGCAGGTCGCCCAGGGCACTGATCATGCAGACATTCAGGAACCAGCTATCGCCCACTTCAGGGGGATCCGGGTGGTAGATCTCCATGTCAGTTCCGGCTTCGGAATCAAAAATCGCCCACGGGAAACAAAGTTCGATGACTCCGCCGTTGGCGCCGACTTCGGAGACATAGTCGATGGCCACCCCCTCCTCCTGGGACGAACCTGCCGGCCAGTTGCTCCCGCCGAAATTGGCGTTGATGCTCGCTTCGTGAAATGCCGATCGGAATCCGGGATCAAATGATCGATCGAAGCGGCTCGTCTTTCCGATGTCCGGGTAGATGACGGGATGGTAGCCATCGAACAAGTTTCCGCCGTTGCCGTTCGGTTCGTCGTCATTATCTGGATCGATGTAGAAATTGAGGTTGTTGTTGCCGTCGAATCCACTGGTGCCCCCCGGCCAGGTGGTGAGGTTGGTTTCGAAGAGGACATAGAGAGCCTCAGCGTCCCATAGGAGGCGGAACTGATAGTGCGGCGCCGGCTTGGATCCTTCGGGTGCACGCAGGAGGTGCTCGATGATGGATGGCTCGGCGGAATCCCACTCCCCGGGGTCGATCCTGGCGTCCAGAATCGGCTTGGAAGAAGTGAATACCGCTTCAATGCTGGGTGGTTCTCCCTGTGCCGGGACCGTTACGACGGAGGTCAAGGCCAGGAGAAAGGCATAGGCAATGCACAGGGAACTGTGGGAGAAGGGCAGGATTGCCGCTCGGGGAGTGTTCATGGGTTTTATGAGTTGAGGGCACTCTGATTCAGTCTGGGAAGGAGCAACAGACAAAAGTGCTGCCAGAAAGTTCCTTTTCCCAGGTCGGTCTTCCTGAAGCTCCTCCTTATGACGATGGATTTCACCATGGTGGCGCGGAGCAGCGGAAGAACGCTCTCTTTTCCCGTTTGCCGGGTTATGGAAATAGCGGCCGAATTAGTTAGGTTTCGCCTGCCGAGTTGGTATTCATTCCGGCCAGTTCTCAAAGTGCTGTGATGCCTGTTTCGACGTGATTGTTGAACCGGGCGCCGGTTCGAATCCGTCACGTTGTCATGCCTCCCCTAGCTGCCGTCTTTGAGGGTCCGGGCCAGCCATTGAGCCTGAGATCCTTCCAGGATCCGTGCCCTGGGGAAGGGCAGGCCGCAGTGGAGATTTCGTGTTGCACGCTTTGTGGGAGCGACCTGCATTCCATCCGGGGTGACCGGTCGGTCCCGGTTCCCACCATCCTCGGGCACGAAATGGTGGGGCGGATCAGTTCCCTGGGCGGTGACCTGCGTGATGAGGCGGGAGTTTTGCTGGAGGTGGGGGACCGGGTGAGCTGGTCCCTGACCGCGTCCTGCGGAACCTGCTTCTACTGCCGGAATTCGTTGCCACAGAAATGTGAATCCCTCTTCAAGTACGGCCACCAGCAACTCAGCGAGAGGCATCCCCTCAGTGGGGGGCTGGCGACCCATTGCCTGCTGGCGAAGGGGACCAGTGTCGTAAAGATTCCGACCGGGCTGCCGGATGAGGTCGCCAGTCCGGCCAACTGTGCGACTGCGACGGTGGCAGCGGCTTTCCGGGCGGCGGGTCCGTGTGGTGATCAGACGGTTTTGATTCACGGGGCCGGGATGCTGGGGCTGACCGCGGCCGCGATGGCGAGGGTCCGGGGCGCACGTCACGTGATTGTGAGCGATCCCCGTGAGGGCCGCCGGCGACGGGCGGAACAGTTCG
>DLRK01000103.1 GCA_002501065.1 Akkermansiaceae bacterium UBA7890 | reverse complement strand
ATAAAAGATTTCCGCAATCAGCATTTCTCTAGTCCCCTGCCGGGCTGGCGGGGAGTTCCCCGGTCTCGAGGTAATCGGTCGGGTCGGTGAGCCCCGCGACCTGGAAGGCCTCCCGTCGCTCCACACAGGTGCCGCATGTCCCGCAATGGATCTCCCCTCCCTTGTAACAGGACCAGGTCTGCGCGAAGTCGACCCCCAGCTCACTCCCGCGCACCGCGATCTCTTCCTTCCGCAGCGAGATGAAGGGCCGGATCAGATCAATCTTCTCGTAGGTCCCCAGGGTGATGGCATCCCCCATCGCGGCCATGAACTCTTCCCGGCAGTCGGGGTAGATCGCGTGGTCCCCGGAATGGGCCGCGATGATGAGCCCCTCCGCCCCCCGGCTCTCGGCGAGCCCGGCCGCAATCGCGAGCATGATCCCATTCCGGAACGGGACCACGGTGGCCTTCATGTTGGATTCCTCGTAGTGCCCCTCGGGGATCTCGCCCCCGGACTGGAGAAGGTTGGAACGAAACAGTTCGTTCATGAACCCGAGCTCAATGACCTCGTGCGCTACTCCCAGCTGTTCGGCGTGATGGCGGGCCAGCGGGATCTCCCGGTGGTTGTGCTTGGATCCGTAGTCGAAGCTCAGGGCCACCACGACCTCATGCTCTTCGTGGGCGGCATGGAGGGCCACCACGGAGTCCATTCCCCCGCTGACCAGGACTGCCACCTTCTGTCCGCCTTTCATGACTGAATCCTGGGAATGGTTGTTCCCGGTGTGAACCGGGGGGCTTCTACTCGCCCTCGGGGTAGCTGGCCGAGGCGGTGAGACTGATCCCGCCCCGGGGCGAAAACTCGCCCACCACGGTCATGCGGGCCGGCCGGGCCGCCGCCACCAGGTCGTCGAGAATCCGGTTCACGATTTCCTCGTTGAAGGCGGGCTGGTTCCGGAAGGAGGCGAGATAATATTTCAGGGCCTTGGTCTCGAGGCACGACTCCGCCGGAACGTAGCTGATATGCATGTGAGCGGTGTCCGGCTGGCCGGTGACCGGGCAGAGGGAACTGAACTCCGGGCAGTCCAAGTCGATGGTGTAGGCCCGGTCGGGCGACTTGTTAGGGAAGGTCTCCAGTTTCGCCTCCTCCGGGGAGGCAGGCAGCCTGCTCTCGTGCCCGAGGAGACTGAAATCATCTGACGGTCCACTGCTCATGTCCGCGGCGACGCTAGGGCAATCCCGCACATGATCCAACCATGAATGCATGGGAGAACGTCTCTCGAACGGGGTCTTCTCCCGTCAGAATCACCCGAAAAAGCGGAAGGTTACCCCGGACCCTGTGATCGGAATACTGACCGCCGCAGGCCGCACCGGGAGCGACCCGCATACGATCCCGTTGACAAGTCCTCTTCGGAATTTGGGTGCTTTCCACCGCAGTTGCCTCAAAGTGCTCCGGACGAAATGGCAGACCCGCTCTCCCCGGAAAAGCGTTCCTGGAACAGGAGCCGGATCCGGCCTGCAGATACGAATCCTTCCCTGGTCATCCCTTCCCTGAATCCCTGAAATATGAAACCGCTTCTGCCTCTTCTCTCCGTCCTGGGCCTGTGTGGGCTGGGCCTGGCCCAAGACACTGCTCCCACCCCCATTCGTGTCACCGAGGGCCCCATTCTCGGACGCCCCGCCCCCGATTCCATGACTCTCTGGGTCCGCACCGAGCGCCAAGGCGAGGTCGAGCTCTTCTATGGGACGGATGTCGACAACCTCGACCATACCGTCACCTTCCACACCCGGGGTCCCGAGCACGATTACACCGGTCTTCTCACCATCGGCGAACTCACCCCCGACACTCGTTACCACTACCGGATCGCAGATCACCAGTTGAACGGATCCTTCCGCACCATGCCCCGGGCAGAGGATTTCAAGAACCCCAGGGGCAACCCCGAGGGATTGTTCAACTTCCGCTTCGAGTTCGCCTGCGGCAACAATCCGAAAGGCGCCGGCGACAGCGTGGGGCCGACCCTCCCGATCTTCGACACCCTGAATGCCAAGGTGCGCGACCAGGTCCACTTCGCCATCCTCAACGGCGACTGGCTCTACGAGACTCGCCGGGACTACCCGCCCGGGGAATGGCTCCACCAGGTCGGCCTGGCCGGGACCGACGCTCCCCGCCTCGTCCGCCACGCCCCCACCGTCGTCGGGGTGTGGCAGAACTACAAGGACCTCCTGCACCGGGGCCGCAACCTGGCGGAGTGGCACCGTCACATGCCCACCTATTTCACCGCCGACGACCACGAACTGATCAACGACATCTACGGGACTGCCGAGACCGGCTACGTCAACCGCCGGGCCGTTTTCAGGGACATCGCCACCCAAGCCTGGTTCGATTACCTGGCCTGGGCCAATCCGGTGAAACACGATGTCCCGGCCTGGTTCAGCTCGGCGCAATTCAGGAAAGGCAGTGACGTCCTGGTGGACAGCGAGGCCGATTTCACCAAGCTGGACCTCGACGCCATGGCCAACCTGCACGTGCACTGGGGCACGCCCACCGCAGGAGTTCCCGATTCCAAGCTGGACGCCGAACCGGGCAACCCGAACTCGGCGGTCTACGACATCGTCAAGGTGCTGGGACCCAACAAACTGAAAGTGACGCCTGCAGCCAGGGCCAACGGAGTGGCCTCGTATTCCATCGGGCGACGCTGCTACGGGAAATTCACCGTTTCCAATTGCGACTTCTTCCTTCTCGACACCCGTAGCCACCGCAACCTGCACAATGTGGACAAGCCGGACAACCC
>DLRK01000171.1 GCA_002501065.1 Akkermansiaceae bacterium UBA7890 | reverse complement strand
CAAAGCCGAGGACGACAAACCCGGGATGGTGGTGGCCGCCAATGTCAATGCCGATGAATCCAACGTGCGGGTGGTCGAAGGAAGCGTCCTCGCCAACAAACTCGATGGCACCGGGGTAACGGTTCTCAACCGCGCGGGATCGATGGTTGCTGCCATTGAGAAAAAGCGCCAGGGACGGGAACTGGCCCACCTTCTTCTTCTCCTCGCCATCATCGTCTTTGTGGTGCAGAGCGTGCTCGCCCGCTACTTCACCAACCGGATTGACCGGGAAGAAAGCGCCGATCTCTCCGCCACCCTGCAGATGAGCCAGGTCGCCGCCGCCCGCCGCAGCTAAGCCCATTCCAACAAACCTTTTACCGAATCCAACCACCCCCGCCCCACGCCATGCTCAAGAAACTGTTGGGACTAGATCCGTCGCAGGAAGTCGACCAAGTCGAACTCGCCTTCCGCGGCGGCTTGCTCCTTGGTCTCATCCTCGTCGCGGCAGCCATCGGCTTCGCGTTCTTCCTCTACCGGCGCGAGCAACTTGTCCCGCGCAATCGCCGCATCGCCATGATGATCCTGCAGGCGGCCGCCCTGCTCACCCTCATCGTGGTGGTCATGCAGCCCTTCGCCAAGATCCGCATGACCAAGGAGTCCAAACGGTCGCTGATCGTGATGCTCGACACCTCGCGCAGCATGGCCATCGAGGACCCCCGCACCTCGGCCGAGGATGTCGAGGAAGCCGCCAAGGTCCTCGGCGAGATTTCCCTCGACCGCAGCCTCGGCACTGACGACGCCCAGGACGTGAAGCAGAAGCTCGGATCCACCCGCCGCATCGACCTCGCCCGGTCTGCCCTCGCCCTCAAACATGACGACCTGACGCTCCTCGACCAGCTTGAGGACCGCTATGACCTCCGTTTCTTCACCTTTGATTCACAGCTGCGCAGCGAGGATCCACGGGCCACCCCGGAAGCCCCTGACGACGGCACAGATGCCGCTC
Source organism: Akkermansiaceae bacterium UBA7890 (assembly GCA_002501065.1). GTDB lineage: Bacteria > Verrucomicrobiota > Verrucomicrobiia > Verrucomicrobiales > Akkermansiaceae > Roseibacillus_B. The sequence goes on along the minus strand of DLRK01000171.1, from coordinate 4,475 downwards.
CCCTGCACCTGGCAGAGGGCGAATCCTCCCAGATTGGCAATGCCATTGAGGATGCGGTGGACCGCTTCTCGGGCCAACCCCTCGCTGGCGCCATGGTCATCAGCGACTTCGCCTGGATAGAGGGCAAGGATCCCGTCAACGTGGCCCGCCGGTTGAAGGAACGCCGCGTTCCCCTCTACACCGTGCCGGTCGGTCTTCCCGCCCCACCCGACATCCACGTCCGTAGCGTGATCGCCCCGGAGGTGGTGTTCAAGGGAGATCGCGTCCCCCTGCGGGTCAAGATCGAGTCCCGTGGCTTTGCCGGCAAGCCGGTCCAGCTTTACTTCCGGGTCAACGACGAAGAGAAGGAAAGCAAGCAGATCACCCTCAAGGACGGGATCCAGTTCGAGGAGTTCATGTTCATCCCGGAAGCCGAATCGGGCACTCTTGACCTCGACTTCAACATCAAGCTGCAGGAAGGCGAGATCACGGAGGTCAATAATGCCGCCAGCCACCAGGTCCGCATCCTCGATGAGAAGATCAAGGTGCTCTACATCGAGGGTATGCCCCGGTGGGAATACCGCTACCTGCGCTGGGTTCTCCTGCGCGACCCCCGGCTCCAGGTCCAGTTCCTCATGACGCAGGGCGATCCCGCTCTCGCAGCTTCCTCTCCCTTGCACATCGGCCGTTTCCCGGAGGACCCCAAGGAAGCCCTCAAGTATGACCTCATCATCCTCGGGGACGTGCCCGCCTCCTTCTTAAACGCAGCCCAGACCCAGCTCATCGAGAAGCTCGTGCGTGAGCGCGGGGGCTCCCTCCTCATGCTGGCCGGTCCCATGGCGGCCCCTTCCACCTACCGCGACACCCCCATCGGCGATCTCCTTCCCGTCAACATCGGCCCTGGTGGCTACCTCAACCTCGGCATCAATGTTTCGCCCGAGGTCACCGAGGACGGGCACAAGAGCCTGGCCACCTCGCTCTCCCTCGCTCCTGATGTGAGTTCCCGCATCTGGTCTCACGTCAGGCCAATGTACGGGCTCCCCCAACTCGCCGGCGCCAAGTCCGGGGCAACCATCCTCCTGCGCCTGCCCAAGGCCAACGACGCCGACCCCGACTACCCGCTGGTAGCCTGGCACCGCTACGGAACAGGCAAGAGCCTCTTCGTCGCCACCGAGGACCTCTGGCGCATGCGCCTTGAGGTGGGCGACCGCTACCATGCCCGCTTCTGGGGCCAGACCATCCAGTTCCTCACCCTCTCCCGCCTCCTGGGCGCCAACAAGCAGATCAGCATCGAAACCGATCGCAACAGCTACAGTGCGGGCGACCAGATCCGCGTTTTCGCCAACGTCCTCACGGAGTCCTTCGAACCGGTGGAGGGCGAAAGCTACGAGGTGGTCCTTGAGGAAAAGGACAACCCTGACTCAGCCACCGCCATCGAGATGACCGCGGTGGAGAGCACCCCGGGGCTCTACTCGGGATCCTACCTGGCGGGCAAGGATGGCAAATACGAGATCAGGACCCAGCCCCAGGACGCCGAGATCTCCAATACCGCCGATTTTTCCGTCAAGACCGTCGACATCGAGGACCGCGAGACCTCCATGCAACCCGATGTCGCCCGCCAGGCCGCCGAGATTTCCGGGGGGCGCCAGCTGAGCCTGGCCGGCCTCGGGGAATTCGCCGCCAATCTTCCCCCCGAGGAAACACTCAACAACACCGTCAGGATCGAGCGCGAACTGTGGGACACGCCCCTGTGGTTCCTCCTCGTGGTGGCCTTTGCAGGTGCCGAGTGGTACCTGCGACGCAAGGACAACCTCGTATAACGGTAGACCGAAGAAACTCACGAACTGATCAGACTAATGGCCGAAGGACACGACATCAGTATCGAAAACCGACTGCAGCAAGCCTACCAGCAGGAGAGACGGTGGTATAACATCCGCGGGGCTTCGCGCCTGGTGGTGTGGCTCATCGCTCTTCTCGCCGTCGATTTCATCATCGACTGGGGCCTCTTCGCCAAGACCGGGTTGTCCGGGAACATTGGCGTTTTTCTCCTCCTGGTAAACATCGGGATCCTGGGATGGGTGCTCTGGCACGAATGGCTGCGCTACCTCAGGCCCTACGACCCGGTAACCACCTCCCTCGATGTGGAGAAACAGCACCCGGGTCTCAGATCCCTCCTGGTTTCCTACATGCAGCTCAAGGACGGGCCCGGCTCCGACCAGGATAATGTCTCGCAGTCCCTGATCGACGCCATGCGTGACCAGGCCATCGAACGCAGCCGCCCCATCGATTTCAAGGAGATCGTCGACTTCGGTCAGCTCCGCAGGATCCTGGTCATGGCCGGGGGAGTGCTTCTCGTCTTCGGTTTCCTGGGGGCCCTCAACCCCGCTCACACCGCCACCCTCCTCAAACGCCTGACGGGTTCGGATGTCGAATACCCGACCCAGACCGTGGTCGCCGGCAGCACCGGCAATCTCACCATCCGGATCGGATCCGATGCCACCATCTCCGCCACGGCCTCCACTGACCATGTCATCCCCGAGAAGGGGACCCTCTACTTCAGGGAGGCGTCCGAGGACAAGTGGAAGGATCTCCCCATGAAGAGGGTGGAGGGCTCTGCAAATGAGTTTTCCCGCCAGATCACGGCCAAGAATCTCACCCGTGACACCCTCTTCTACGTGCGCCTCGGCGACGACCGCAGTGACCAGCACACCATCAGCATCATCACCGCTCCGCGGATCACGGACATCAATCTCGTCCTCAAGTATCCCGATTACATGGATAAGGAGAACGGAAAGAGCGATCAGCTCAACCTGGAGGTGCAGGAAGGCACCACCGTGAAGTGGACCGTCTCCTGCGACACCCCGGTGAGCACCTGGGAAGTGCTGGTCCCGACGGCCTGGGGAGCAGCGGAAGCTGGGACCGGGGAGAAGCCGGAAGCCCCCGGGGATAACACCCCGAAGTTCCGCACCCTCCTCGCTGACCTCGACGAGAGTGGAACCACCGCAACCTTTGAACTGCCTATCGAAACGGCCCTCAAGTACTCCTTCCGCTGGGTCGAACAGGCGAATGGCTTCAGTTACGAGGATGTCCAGCACGGGGTCAAGGTCACCAGCGACGGCCTCCCGGATGTCGACCTCCTCCAACCCCGTGAAATCGGATACGCCACCGCGGGCAAGATCGTGAAAATGGAGGCCAAGGGCACCGACGACATCGGGCTCGACAAGGCCTGGCTGGTCTATTCGCTCAACGGCGCAGACGAGAACAAGGTAGAAATCTTCAATTTCAACGGAGACACCAACAAAACCTTCGACTACACTTGGAAGTTGTCCGACAGCCTCAAGGAACTGAAGCCCAACGACCGCATATCCTTCGCCATTGAGGTGGCCGACCGCCATCCCGACCGAAAAATCCACCTGCGACGCACGGCCCCGCGACAATTGACTGTCGTTACTTCCGAAACGTATTTAGACTGGTACCGTGCAGAGTACGGAGCGCAGATCGAAGAACTGAAGCGCTCCCGCAATCAGGAACTGGCCGCCCAGAAGGCAGTTACGCAACTACAGACCGAAGAGGGCATCGAACCCACCGAACCCACAGAAGAAGATGAAAACGAATAACGGATTTCTCGCCCTGATTCTCGCCGCGACGAGCCTGCTGCCCTTCGCCAGTCCCGCGCAGGAAGAAGGGGAACGGGCCGACAGCATCGTGGGCACCAAGAAACGGCTCGGTTCCGAGGTGAACCGACAAAACGGGGTGGGTCGTCGCATGACCTCGGTCGAACGCCGCCTCAGCTTCCTCCTCGAGGATCTCCAGTCCAACGGCCTCGCCGAGGAAGGGGGCGCCGTCACCCTCAATGAGACGCGTAATTCGCTGGGGGGACTCCGCACCAAGAAGGTGGTGGTCGCCCGTGATGAGCTCTCCAATGCCCGGGAGAAGTTCCGGCCTGGCAAGCCCGACGACGCCCACCCCCACATTGCGGAAGCTGGCAAGACTATCGAGGAAATCGTCGAGCAACTCGGCAAGATCATCTCCGGGGCCAATACCGTTCTGGTGGACGACCTCCTCGTGAAACAGATCCGGGAGATTATCAAGACCGAGGAGTTCATGCAGCGCCAGACCAAGCGATGGGGCATCGAGGGCATCAAGAACAAGGAAGCCGCCAAGGTCGATCAGGCCCGCCTGGGTCGCGCCCAGCAGGCCGTCATTGACCGCTACGGTCAGTTCTTCCAGACCCTTGTGAAGGCCCGCAAGGAAGCCGTGGATGAAGAGACCCTCAGCCGGTTCGGACGGGCCGAACTCTCCCTCCTGGAGAGCAAGCCTGTTGCTCACATGGCCCGCGCCATCGAGCAGATCGCCCAGACCAAGGCTGCCGACGCGGTGACGGACCAGGAGAAGGCTCTCGAGGCCCTCCGCGAGGCGGAGAAGATCCTGGGCGCGGAGTCCAGCGGCATGTCCGACCTCGTCGAGGACATCGCCCAGATCCTGGCCGACCAGAA
>DLRK01000190.1 GCA_002501065.1 Akkermansiaceae bacterium UBA7890 | reverse complement strand
GGCCATGAGTTTTCTTCATCCGCTGCTCCTGTTTGCCGCGCTCGGGGTCGGGCTGCCTATCCTGGCCCACTTGCTCAGTCGCTACAAAGTGAAACGTACTGACTGGGCGGCAATGCAGTTCCTGAACCGGAGCGTGCGGGTCCGCTCGAGGCAGATTCGCCTGCGTGACATTGTCTTGTTGTGTCTCCGTTGCCTCGCGATCGTGTTGTTGGCTCTCGCCTTCGCGAAGCCGTTCGTCGAGGAAGGGGAGTCCGTGCCCTCGAAGGTCAGCGAGCGTCGCGCGGGTGTGATCATCGCCCTTGACGCTTCTTACAGCATGGAGCATGGCGACGGTACCTCCACGCGATTCGAACGAGGCATCGAGAAGATCGACATGATTGCGGAGGAACTCCATCCGGGAGATCCGGTCAGCCTGGTGCTTCTCGGCGCCGAACACCGGGTGGTCGCGCGGAACATGGCTTTCGATCCCGCCCGCTTCGACGAGTTGCTTCGGTCCCAACAGACAACTCCGGAACCTCTCGATCTCGACACTGTTCCGCTCACCCTGGAAGCGCTGGTTGAGGCGATGGATGCTCCACAGAAGGAAGTTTACCTCGTGACCGACATGCAGGCCCAGGACTGGAAGGACCGGCCGGCGTGGTTGGGGAAGGCCTTCGAGGATCTGGGCGAGAGCGCGCCGACGACCATCATTCCGGTGCGCGGCGGCGCCGATAACCTGGCGATCACGAACCTGGAACTGGTGTCCGGGGTGCTACGCAAGGACACGATCGCGCGCTATCGTGCGACGGTGCGGAACTACGGTGCGAGCCCCGTTGCAAATGTGCGGATCAAGGGCCTGGTCAATGATATCACGGTCGATACCAAGACGGTTCCCGCGATTGCGCCGGGGGCCTCGAAGACGGTCTCGCTTTTTGTCCATTTTCGTAATGCCGGGCCGGTCCGGATCAGCGCCGAGTTGGAGTCGGATTCGCTGCCGGTGGACAACGCCCGCCGGACGGTGGCAGTTATCCGGGATGAAGTTTCCGTGCTGAGTGTGGAGGGATCGCCAGGGGGAGGAGGGGACTTCCTCGCCGCGGCGCTCCGGGCGCGTGGGAGTGATGCGGGTCAGGAGAACTTTGCGGTAAGGTCCGTGCCATGGATCGATCTGCCCTCCCAGGATCTGGCGCGCTTCGATGTCGTAGTGCTGCAGAACGTCCCCGACATTACGCCCGAGCAGGCCCGGGTATTCGAAGCCTACGTTCGTGCCGGCAACGGTCTGATCTGGTTTGCCGGTGACAAGGTCGACGCCGCTGCCTGGAACAAACGTTCGGCGCTGGATGGGATTCCGTTGCTCCCGGCCGCGATCGAACAGCCGGTGAGCACGAGCGACGCGCTGGGAGTGGGCAGACCGCTGGATCCAACCATGCCCGACCATTCCGTGTGCCGGCCGCTCCGTTCGTTGCCGGAGGATTTGTTGAGCGAAACCCGGTTCCGCAAGGTGTTGCAGGTCAAGCCTGCCGCCACCAGTTCCACAGTCCTGTCCCTCGCCGGGACCTCAGCGCCGGTGCTGTTGGAACATTCGGTCGGGCGTGGGCAGGTTTTCATGTTCACGACCTCCGCGGATTCGGCGTGGAACAACATGGCGGTTACGCCGGTCTTCCCCATGGTCCTCCAACAGATGGTGACTTACCTCACAGCCCGCGAATTCGAGAGGCCGCGGCAGGTGGGGGATTCCCTGTCGCTGTCCTATGTTGATCAGCCGGATGCGAGCGAGGCCGTGTTCGACGCCCCGTCGAAGGAGATTATCGCCGTGCCCGTGCGGGAGCATCGCAACCAATACGTGGCTCTGTTAGAGCACGCCCGCGAAGTCGGCTTCTATCTTGCACGCGTCAGTCTGCAAGCGCCTGGCGTGCCCATCGCGGTCAATGTCGATCCTGCGGAGTCGGAGGTCGCCTGCCTGTCCGCGGCCGAGACCACGCGCAGTTTCGAAGGAACGGGCATCGCAGTGGCGCAGTCGAAAGGGGACCTGCTCGATGCGGTGAACGAGTCACGCACCGGGCGGTCGCTCTGGCTCAGTTTCCTGCTGGCGGGCCTGGGGCTGCTGGTCATCGAAAGCCTCCTGGCGAATCTCATGCACAAGCGGCCGGGCGGCCGGGCCAGGCAGTCCTCGCCCACCACGACGCAAACCGGAACCACCTAGATGATCGCCTGGATTTTGAATGACGGACAGATCGAGCGGCTCTTCTGGGCCCGCCCGGCTTCGGTGGCGGTCATGATGGGAGCCTTTGCCGCTGTCATCGTGCTGACCGTCCTCCTCTACCTCCGACGGCGGGGCCTGCCGAACTGGGTCCGCCTCGTGCTGGCAGTTTCCCGCCTGGTGGCCCTGACTCTGATCGTGGCCGTCGTGTTCGAGCCGACCGCAACCGTTACGCAGACCCAGACCGAGAATCGCCGTCTCCCGGTCCTGATCGACGTGTCGGAGAGCATGTCGGTTGTGGACCAGCGCAAGCGCTCCGAGGATATCGGGGAAGCGGCTGCTGCCCTCGGGATTCTGCCGCTTTCGGCGACCCCGGAGGAGGCCCGCCGCCGTGCCATGTCACTCGCCGGGAAGCAGCGCGATGCCATTGCTGCGGCCTCGCGCCTCGATCTGGCGACCAACCTGCTCTCGCAGTCGGCGCGACCGGTATTCGAGTCGCTCGGCGCAGATCTTGATCTCAGCTACCATGCATTTGGCGAGTCCGTGCAGCGGCTCGGGGTGGGCGAGAATAGTGGAATCGAATCCCTTGCGGCCCTGCGGGCGGACGAGTCGGGAACCTCGATCGCGGGAGCACTCGAAACCGTCGCCAAAACGGAACGCGGGGCGCCCCTGTCCGGCATCGTGTTGCTCTCGGACGGGTTGGACACCTCGTCCAGCCGAGTCGAGGCGGTGGTTCGTGATCTGGGGACACGCGGGATTCCGGTCTACACCGTGCCGGTGGGGATCGCCGATCCTGACGACGTTTCGATCCGCAATGTCATCGTGCAGGATGTGGCCTTCACCGGCGACAAGGTTCCGGTCCGCGTTCAGCTTCAATCCAAGGGCTACGAAAAGCGCAGCGCCGACCTGACGGTAAGCCTCAACGGCCGCGGGATCGCACGGCAGAGCGTTTCGCTGGCAGGTGGACTGCAGTTCGAGGAGATCTTCTTCAACGTTGATGTGGCTGAGAAAGGCGCAGCGCGCATCGAGGTCGCGATCACCCCGTTTTCCGACGAGGCCACGGCAGCCAACAACCGGGTGGAGCGCAGCGTTCGGGTCGTGAACGAGAAAATCAACGTGCTCTGCATCGAGGGCAGTGCCCGCTGGGAGTTCCGTTACCTGCGCGCCATGCTGAAGCGGGATCCGCGCATCAATGCGACCTTTATCGCGACGCGTGCCCAGCCCGAGTTGGCGCAGCAATCGTCGGAATACATCGCGGAGTTCCCCGAGGATCGTGAAGAGGCCTTCTCCTACGACCTCGTGATCCTCGGTGATGTCAATTCGTCCTTCTTCTCGGTGGAAGCCTTCCAGCGGCTGGAGGAATTGGTCAAGGAGCGCGGCGGGTCCTTGCTCATGCTTTGCGGGGCACGCTTTGCTCCCGCCAGCTATGCGGGGACTCCGGTGGAGCGCATGCTGCCGGTCGGATTCGATCCGGACGCGGCCTGGGAGGAGGTAGATGAGAGCGTCTATCCCGTGCTCACACCCGAAGGCCGCAGCAGCCTGGTCATGACGTTGGAAAATGATCAGGAGGACAACGATCTCGTGTGGAGCCGGGTCGCTCCGCTCGACCGTGTTCCGCCGCTCCTCGCCCCGCGTCCCGGGGCGACTGTGTTGGCCGAGCTCTCCGACACCCAATCCCGTGCCGACCGCTACCCCCTGGTGGCCTGGCAACGTTACGGGACCGGAAAGTGCATGATGATGGCGACCGATCGCCTCTGGTTGCTGCGCTTCAAGACGGGTGACAAGTACCACTGGCGGGTCTGGTCGCAGTGTGTGCAGTTTCTCACCTTGTCGCGGCTCATGGGCGAGCACAAGAGGATCCGCCTTGAGACAGATCGGGCCACCTACCCGGTCGGTGGACAGGTCATGCTTTATGCGCATCTGCTCAATGAGAACTTCGAACCGGCTACCCAGTCCGGATTCGAGGTGGAGGTTCGTGCCCTGGGTGCTGATGCCGCGGGGGACGCTCCCCAGCGCGTCACCCTCCGGTCCGACGCCTCGAACCCCGGGCTTTACGAAGGCTACTTCTCCCCACCCCGCGCGGGTGGCTATCGCGTGGAGGCGAACTCGAGCGATCGCCCCCTCTCCAACTCGACCGAGTTCCAGGTCGCCGATCTCAGGCCCGAGCTGGCCAACACCGACATGCAGAGCGACCACCTGCGCCGGATCGCCGAACTGTCCGGCGGGGCCTCCCTCGGAGTTCTGCAACTCAAGGAGCTGCCCGCCTTGCTCAACCGTGAACCGCACACCACCACGGTCCGCAGCGACCTGCCCTTGTGGGATAACTGGCTGGTCGCCGTGGTGCTGGTTGTCCTGCTTGGATTCGAGTGGATGATGCGAAGGAAATACGACCTGCCATGACCGAGCACCACCAACCAAATCTCCTCGATGCACGTCTGAGGTCGGTCTGGCGGCGCGATCAGGTCCTGAACCACACGGCAGGTTTGCTGTCCTTCTGCCGCTGGGCGTTGCTCTTGTTCTTGATCGGAATGGCGGTCGACTGGTTGGTGGATCTGCCTGCCGCAGGGCGCGTCGGGATCCTGGTGGTCCTGATCGTCGTCGCGTTGTCCAAAGCCCGGCAATCCGGCTGGCGCTACCTCCGCAGGTTCGACCCGTCGCGCACCGCCTTGCGGGTGGAGAAACACCACGGCGGACTGGAGAGCCTGTTGGTGACAGCGATTCAGCTTGGTGAATCCGGGTCGGTTCCAGGGACCTCGGAAGCCTTGCGTGCGAAGACCTGCCGCCTGGCCGAGGAAGCCGCTGGACCATTGCGGCCGGAAGATGCCGTTTCCTACAAGGGGCTCCGCCGTTTTCTGTTGCTTGCCCTCATCCCGGTGGTGATCATCGGGGGTTTCGCCATAGTCGATGGACCGTTTCTGGCAGCCGGCTTTGGCCGCATCTTCACTCCCTGGCTTGCGATTGCCTACCCCACGCGCACGCAGATCGAATTGGAGCAGGGCGATCGGATCGTCAAGGAGGGCGTAAGCCTGCGCCTCGTTGCGAGGATTGGAGGCGAGATTCCGGACGGTGCCGAGCTCATCTTGCGCACGGGCCAGGGCAAGCCCCGCGAGCGCAAATTGGCTATCGCTAACGGCGTCTGCGAGTACAAGGCGGAGGCGGTGTTCCGCAGCTTCGACTACCGTGTCTCCGCTGGCGATGCCGAGACGGCATGGCATACGGTGCGGGTGATTTCGGCGCCCCGGATCGAACGGGCCGAGGTCACTCTGGAGTTTCCGGAATACACCCGGCGAGCAGCCGAGACCGTCGAGGCGCTGACGCTCACAGTGCCGGAAGGCACCACGATCCAGTGGAAGCTCGCGCTCGACCGAGCGGTGGACGAGGCGGAGTTCCGGCCGGCGGAAGGGACCGCCCTTCCGCTGAAGATTAGCTCGGACGGCCGGTCGGTCACAATGGAGCAAGTGGTCGCCGAGTCGCGGGCTTACAGTTTTGGGTGGGTGGACAAGGAGCACGAATTCGACTTCTCGAGCCCGCGTCATTACCTCCAGGTGGCACCGGACCAAAGGCCCAGCGTTGATCTTACTTCGCCCCACGGCAACCTGTTCGCGACCCTTGAACGCAAGCTCGATTTCGCCTTTCGGGGACGGGATGACCATGGGATCGGCGAAGCGGCGATCACATACCGTCTCAATAAAACGGAGGAGAAGAGAATCTCGTTCCCCGCGCCCGAACTGAGCGACGGGAGAGAGGAACGAATCGACTGGGACTACCGCGAGGCACTCTCTGATCTCGCGATTGGCGACACCGTTTCTTTCGTGGTCGAGTTGGCCGACCGCTATCCGGGACCGGACGGTCCGCACTGGGTGCGTTCGGATTCCCGGCGGGTGCAGTTTTTGTCGAAGGAGGACTACCTGGCACAGATCGCGAAGCAGAAGCGGCGCCTGCTCACCCAGATCCGCACCATCTACCGCGAGGAGCGCGGGGTGCATGCGCTCATCCGCGATCTCGATCCCTCCGCTGCCGTCTTCGTCCAGACCTGCCAACTGGAGGCGGTGCGGCAGGATCTGATGGGCGAACGCCTCGGCGTGATCCGCACGCGCATCGATGCCCTGGTTGGCGACCTGGCAGCCAACAAGGTGTCCGAGGAGGCCGAGAGCGCGGCGCTGGTCAGGCTGGGCAGTGAGTTGGAGCGGATCAGCGACGAGCATGTCCACCGTGCGGCATCGCTGCTGCGGGGACTCGCCGCGGTGGACGATGGGAGAGGGAAGACCCGGAATCCGGCGTCAGCGATCGATATGGTCAACAGTTCAGCGCGCGAGCTTGGCCTGGTGGTTCTCCAACTCGGATTCGCGGAGGCCTCGGACGTCATGGCGCGCGAACTGCACGCCACGGCACAAACCCAGGCGGCCCTGCGTTTGCAAACCATCCTCGGAGAAGATGCGGACGCTGCCGCTAAAGACCAACTGGCGGAAACGCAGGCTCGTCTTGCCAGCGAAACGGGCCGTCTCCTCGCAGCCACGCCCCGCAACAAGGAAAGCACCAGCGCCGATGCGATCGTGGCCTTCAACCTGTCCCGCCTTGTGAACGGCCTCGTCCGCTCGGGCACCGACGCCAAGATGCGCGAAGCCGCCGCGCTGGTCCCCAAGGCGGAGTCCAAAAACGCAGCTCGCCTGCAAGCCGAGGTGATCGCGGCCCTGTTGCGCGCGGAGTTTCGGCTGCGGATCGGGGCCGAATACGAAGCGCTGACGACAGCCCGCGACTTTTTCACCGCGCAGGCCGCCGAGCAGAGGCAGTTGCGAGAAGAGAGTGGGGCCTTGAACGTGGAGGAGTTTGCCGGGGAGCAGTCCGCGATCGCTGGATCCCAGTCCACCCTGCAGCGGCAACTGCAACTGCTCCTGATGCCGGAGATCCCCGCGCAACGCCCCAGGCTTTTCGATGCCGTCGTGCCCGCCGCGCCACCGGTCAACGATTTACTGGCTGCCGCCGAAAGCGCGCTACAAACGGCCTTGGCGCAGATCGAATCCGGAGATCGAGAGGCTGCGGCCGCTCACCAACAAGGTGCCGAGACCGCCTTTGCGGAGTTGGCCGAAATCACCCGTGCGAGAATGGCGGCGATGACCGAGCAGGAGCAGATGAAGGCTTCGGTCAACAGTTTCGGGAAACAGGCGGCGCAGTTGTTCATGCTTGAGGAGCGTTTGCTGGTGCTGCTCGAGCAGGTGGAGGACGCTGCTGACGATGAGGTCAATACCGCAGGCCTTGCCGCCTTGAACCAGGCCTTGGCCGAGGATGCGGAGGGCCTTCGCAAGACCATCGCCCTCTGGAACGACTCGCAAGGGGCGCCCAGCGAAGATTATCAGCCGTTACTAGACGCCCTCGACTGGGTCGCGCGTGGCGTGAGCGCCGCCAGCCCTTTGCTCAAGGACAACAAACCAGACG
>DLRK01000206.1:31541-34194 GCA_002501065.1 Akkermansiaceae bacterium UBA7890 | reverse complement strand
ACAGCCACCGCACCTGCTTCTCGAACTCCACCGGTGACACCCGCAGCTTGTTATAGCACGATTCCGGAATTTCCTCCCGCACCATGTGATACATCAGCACCCGTGGCCGGTTCCAGGGGGTCGCTGGCCTCCACCAGGCGTAGCGCCAGCTGAACCACAGGAGCGTCAGGATCAAAAGACCCAAAAGGAGGGGCGTGATCATGGAAGAGGTGAAAACAACGAGAGCCCACCGTGGCGGGAAATGCAGGTCGGCGTGATCAAGCCCGGGGAGCGGCCTTCGTCACCGGGGATGACAGGAAACAGCACCCTCTTTGAATCTCCCGCCATGCTACTCGAACTTCTGCCGTTGCCGGAGTTCGCGGTAGAGCGCACAGCTTTTCTCCAGCTCTTCATTCGTCCCATCGCCAACCACCACGCCCCGTTCAAAAACCAGGATGCGGTTCACAACGCTAAGCGTGCTGAAACGATGCGCGATGATGAAGACCGTCTTGTCCCTCGTCAGTTCCAGCAGGGCCTGTTGCACAAGTGCCTCATTATCAGAATCCAGAGCCGAGGCAGCCTCGTCCAGCACCAGGATGGGCGCCTTGCGCAGGAAGGCCCGGGCCAGGGCCAGACGCTGCCGCTGCCCCCCTGAGAGCCGCGTCCCCTTCTCACCCATGGTGGTCTCATAGCCATTTTCCATCCCGGTGATGAAGTCGTGTGCCCGTGCCTGTCGGGCAGCCTCGAAGACTTCCTCGTCACTGGCATCAGGCCGACCGATGAGAATATTCTCCCTGGCGGTAGAATTGAAGAGAAGAGGCTCCTGCGGCACGAAGGAAATCGCATCATGCAGATCCTTCTGCCTCATGCCCCGGAGATCGTGTCCATCAAGCAAAACAGCCCCTTTGGCAGGATCATAGAACCGCAGGATCAGGTTGATGAAAGTTGTCTTGCCGGCTCCGCTCGGCCCCACGATCCCAACCACTTCTCCCGGATCGATCTTCACGCTCACCTCCCTGAGCACAGTTTCCTCCTCATACGCGAAGGAGACTCCCTTGAAAGTAATCTCTCCGCGCACCTCGCCCAGTTCGATCGGGGACTCGGGATCGATTACCTCAGGCTCCTGATGAGAGATGTCTTCCAATCGGTCGAGGGAAGCCTCCATGCTCTTGAGGTGGGCCGCAATCTTGCCCAACCGTTTCACGGGTTCGTAGCAGAAGTAAAGAGCCCCCAGGAGAGGAACCAATTCCTGGATTCCGACCCCGTTGCGCCCCGAATACACAATGACACCCGCGATACCGATGACTGCGACAAACTCCACCAGGGGAGCGACTGCGCGCTCGTACTTGAGAACCTTGAGCTGCCATTTCATCAGCTCCCGTACGCGTCGCCTCATCCCGGCCACCTGGTCATCCTGCAGATTGAAGGCGCGGATCTCCCGTGATGCCTGCACACTATCGGTCACGTAGGCCGAAACATCCCCCACCTGGGCCTGCAGTTTCTTCGCACGTTGTTTCAACTTCCTGGCCAGCCAGCGGATGGGAAGAACGCAGGCAGGCACACTCATCAGAAAGGCCAGGATAAAGACAAACTCGCTGTTTTCGATGGAGAGATAGACGATGACACCCGCCGCCCCGATCAGGGTGAACGGTTGCTTGATGATATCGTTGGTGACATTGATGATGCCGGCACGAAGGATCTCGGTATCCGTGATGAGACGGCTCACCGTATCCCCGCTGCGACGTCGCTGAAAAAACGATAACGAGAGTTTCTGAAGGTGAGAAAAGGCGTCCGTCCGCAGTGCCTCCAGGACACGTTGCCCACAGTAGGCCATCCCATACATGTTCGCGAACTGAGACACGCTTCGGAGCCCCATCCCCGCGATCAGAACAGCGGCGATTACAAGGAGATCACCCAGCGGAACCGGCTGTTCCCCTTCTACCCAGATTCTGGGGAGCACCTCCTTGATAATGACCGGAATGCCCGCCCCACTGGCCAGTCCGTAAATCAACCCGGCAAGAAGCGCGCCGACAAACTGCCAGCGCACCGGTCGGAGGTAGCGTGTGTAGGGCCGAAGGCGCTTGAGCACGTGTCGGTAGTGTCAGGGTTCCCGGAGCAATTCGCAAGCTTTTGGAGTGCCGTAATCCTTACCGCAACTCATAGCCCAGTACACTGAGCCCATACATTACCGCGGTCTCCACCCGCAAGGTAAGGGAGCCGAAGCTCACCAGCTGGAATCCGCCTGCCACCGCTGACTCGGTCTCAGCGGCAGAAAAATCGCCCTCGGGACCAATCAGCAGATCCACCCCTTCCAGTCCCGCGGGCAATCCCCCGAGGACCTCCTTCAGGGAAACCGCATCCTCACGGAGGGAGGCCAGCAACCCGGCACGACCACCCCGCTCTCCCAGCACTTCCTCCAGTGAGGCAACCGCCCGCACCTCCGGCACAAAGTTCCGCCCGCATTGCTTGCAGGCCTCCAGCGCGACCCGTTGCCATTTCTCCCGCTTGCCGGCTCCGTTTCCGTCTTCCAGGCGCACCACGGTATGCTCGGTAACCAGCGGTTGGATTTGATCCACCCCCAGCTCAACGGCCTTCTGCACCACAAGATCCATCATCTTCCCCTTCGGAATGGCAACCACCAGTCCAATCCCGGGACTCACCCGCCTCTCTCTCC
>DLRK01000206.1:4415-31238 GCA_002501065.1 Akkermansiaceae bacterium UBA7890 | reverse complement strand
GACTCACCCGCCTCTCTCTCCCTTCTTCCCCCACCATCACCGCCACCAGATCGTCACTCTCTTCCGCAATCACTCCCCTCCCCCAGCGTCCCGCCCCGTCGAAGATCTCCACCCTGTCACCCGTCCGCTTGCGCATCACGCGCAGGCAGTGGTGACTCTCCTCACGTCCCAGCACGACCCGGGCTTCATCCCAGCCTTCTGCACTCACGAAAAATCTGTCCATCTTCGCAGCCTGCAGATCAATGCACCATTGGCCCTGCGCTCCTACAGGTTGAAAAACCGCTTCGCTTTTTCAAGAAAGCTCTCATGCATCGGAGAGTTCTCCTCTCCGATCGACTCGGTGAAGACCTCCAGTTTCTCCTTCTGCTCACTACTCAACCGGGTGGGCACCTCCACGCGAACCTCCACGTGCAGGTCGCCCTTGCGTCCACTGCTGATATCCCGGATGCCACGATTTCGCAGACGAAAGATCGTCCCGCTCTGCGTTCCCGCGGGAATCTTGATGGAAGCCGCCCCTTCCAGAGTGGGAACCCCCAGCTCACCCCCGAGGGCCGCCGTTCCGAAAGAGACAGGCACTTCACAGAAGAGATCCTCTCCGCGCCGTTCAAAGACATCATGCCGCTTCACGTGCAGAACAATGTGCAGATCGCCGGACGGTCCGCCCCGCACACCCGCATCGCCGTTGCCGCTCGAACGCAACCGGATACCATGATCGACCCCGGCCGGGATCTCAACCTGGGTACGATCCATCTTCTCGACCCGGCCCTGCCCACGGCAGTCGGGACACGGATCGGAAATCTCCTGCCCGGAACCATCACAGCCGGGACATGCCACCTGCTTGCGGAAGATGCCTCCGAATCCCTCCATCCTCTGTTCCACGATCCCGTGGCCGTGACAGGTGGCACACGTCTTCGCTCCGCCCCCGCTCTTTGAACCGGATGCGTCGCAGGTCCCGCACGCCACGTACTTCTCCAACTCAAGACCCTTGGAGACCCCGCTGGCGGTCTCTTCCAACGTGACCTCAAGATTATAGCGCAGATCACTGCCACGCTTGCGACCGTCCCGGGCACGTGGGGATCCTCCTCCAAAAAAATCGCCGAAGGCTCCGCCAAAGACCTGCGAGAAGATGTCCATCGGATCGTGAAATCCACCTGCTCCGAATCCACCACCGCCACCTCCCGCCTTGAAGGCCGCATGCCCATAGCGGTCATAGGCCGCCCGCTTCTCCTCATCACTGAGCACTTCGTAAGCCTCCCCCAGTTCCTTGAACCTCTCCTCCGCGCCGGGATCATCCGGGTTCTGGTCCGGATGAAATTTCATCGCGAGCTTGCGATAGGACTTCTTGATCTCCGCTGCGCTGGAGTTCTTCGAAACGCCCAGCACCTCGTAGTAGTCGCCAGTGGATTCCATCTACTTGTTCTCCTCTTCTTCCGCTGGTGCCGGCACCTCGTCCGATTCCGGCGCTCTGGCCACCACCACGTTTGCGGGGCGCAGCAGCCGCTCACTCATCCGGTAGCCACCGCGGATGACCCGCAGGATCCTGCCCTCCTCCGAGTCCGTGCACTCCTCCTGCGAAACCGCTTCGTGCAGGGAAGGATCGAATATCTCTCCCTCCGCCTGGATTTCCTCAACCCCCTGGCTCGACAGGAATTCGTCGAGCTGCTTCTTCACCATTTCCATGCCACGATAAATCATCGACTCCGAATCAGCCGCCGCGGCCTGCAGCCCCATCTGGAAGTTGTCGAGCACGGGAAGGAGTTCTTCCAGGAGTGCCTGGTTGGCATAGCACCGTGCCTCACGCTTCTCGCGCTCCATCCTCTTGCGGAAGTTTTCCAGGTCGGCCGCAGCACGCATGGCACGCTCCCGCCACTCCACAATCTGCTCTTCCGCCGTGGGCTCTGCCTGTACCTCCTCCTCACCAGCGGAACTCTCCTCCACATGGAGCTCTTCTCCTGCCTCATCCTGCCCTGCTACTTCAGCCTCCACAGAATCCTCGACCGGAACCTGCTCTTCGGTTTCCGCCTCACCGGATATCTCGTGCTGCATGGGGAGACCAATACCCGTCCCCACTCTGTGGTCAACCCTGAGCATTCACTTCTCCGATGGTCCTTCGACCCTATTCACCCACGGCCCGCTTCTCCAGGACATCGATTACGGCAGAAAACTTCCCGGCATTCTCGTCGCTGGCCTCACACAGTTTCCGGTGCGCTTCAAGGATATGCGCAGCGTCCAGGTTGCCCGGAGCTTCCGCTGAAAGCGACTCCAGGGTCCCGCGCACATCGTCGACATGGCCACACCACTCGCTGTCCGCCGGATCGATCTCCAGCAACCCCTCCAAGCCGAGATCCTGCAACGACTGACGGTTACGTTCGCACACACCATTCAATTGCAGTCGCCCCCCCTCGGTCCTGGATAACCGCATGGCCAATCCGGCCAGGGTGCCCATGAAGGTCGAATCCATTGCCGGACAGTCGCCCAGATCTATCACGAACTGCGTTTCCCCGCTTTCCAGACTGCGCTCAATGAAACCCTTCAGCGGCGGGCTGGTTGAAAACGAACCTTTCCCCTTGATGCGAATCCATACAAATCCGTCAGTTGTTCCGACATCAAGGGCGTCGTAGTCCATCAAGGGTAACTAGCAGAGGGGGTTCAGCACCACAATTTACGACAGGATCAACAATCCGTCAATCACGCAAGGAGGTCACTCCCATAAATACGATTGCCTGGTCTCTACCAACCGGTCACCACGATAGTAGCTGAGGTGCCACGAGAGAACCCGCCCACCCTCCAGGTAAGCTGGCCCGGTGACACGCAATTCGGTCTTGCCTTTGCTCCCGGCCGGAGCCGAGACCTCAAGACGCCGGATCTCACTGCCGGCCCCAGCCTGCCGGTAACGGAACACCAGGCGGACTGGTTTCTCCTCCTGCCCCTCCGGCCCGTGCCACTCGATCGTATAATAGTGGCCCAGCCGGTTCCGGCGCTCTTCCGCGGTAACCGCCCCGTGGAAGCGATTCAATTGCTCCGCCCGGGGGGCGCCCATTCCTTTTGCCACCGTCGGCGAGCGGAGATGGTATTGCCGGATCTCCAGAGAACTCCGGGGGCCTGAACACGAGATCAACCCAAGGACCGCAAAAATCGCCAGCCAGCGCACCTGCCCAGAACAACATGGCTATCCCCCCCTCAGCAAGAACACGTTTCAGCCCGAAACCCAAAAAACAGATTCACCCCGGCGCCTGCACTGTCATACTGACACCATGACGCTGGAAGTCCGCAAACGGCTTAACGCCTTCATCAGAATGAAGGGGCTCCGGCACACTCCGCAACGCAATGCCATCGTGGAGGCCATTTTTGCCAGCGATGAGCACTTCACCCCGGACGAGCTCTGGGAGAAGTTGCGGGGCACGGACACCCGGACATCCCGGGCCACCCTTTACCGCACCCTCTCCCTTCTGTCGGAGGCCGGACTTCTCCAGGAGATCGATCTGGGCGACGGCCAGACGACCTACGACCCCAACTTCCTTGAAAAACCCGCCCACAATCACCTCGTTTGTGTCGATTGCGGCAAGATCCTCGAATTCGAGGACGACCACCTTGAGGTTCTCAATGAGTGCATCACCCGACGGCTCGGATTCCACTCCATCAAACAGACCCTGCGCATCGAAGCCTGTTGCGAGGAGCTTCGGACGGAGGGACGTTGCCCCAACCTGATCCAGGCCCGCCTGAAGAGGCAGCGCCTCCCGGGGAAGAAACGCTGAAGATGACCGGAAACCGCAAATTGGTTCAGCTTTCTAACCAATATTCCGTGCCTTGCAGGGGGGACGCGTCATTCATCCTCGGAAAAATCCAGGCGTGAGCCATCCCCCGGATCAACATCCCCTTCGCGGCCACCGGTATCAACTCTCCACCGGGGTTGTTCTCTTCCTGGAAAACAGCCCTCCTGCTTTTCCTCCTCCATATTTTGACGCCGCCCCTTCCTCCTGTTAGCGGATGGCGGAACAATCATGAATTCCAGCCACGGCGCACCCTCCTTCCAGTTGAAATCCGACCGTGTCGAACTCTCCGTCACGCAAAGCGCCGGCATGCTGGCTCCGGTCATCTTCCGTTCCGGGGACTCGGAGTTCTCTCCTTACGCGCTCGCACCCTGGAAACCGGACGAACTCGAGGAAAGCCTTCCCAACCTGCTCAAGTATCTGAGGGGGGACTTCTTCTGCCTTCCCTTCGGTCCCCAGGACAATGGTGATCCTCACGGTGACACCGCCAACGCGGAATGGTCCCTGACAGGACAGGAAGAGAACCTTCTTCACCTGGCTCTTGAACCGGGTGACGTGGGGGGACGGATCGAAAAGATCCTCCGGTTGAAGTCCGGACATGCCGCCGTCTACTGTGAACACCGCATCTCGGGAGTCGAGGGGCGCTTCAGTTACGGAACCCATCCCATCCTCGATTTCTCCGGGCTGGCAGAAGGCCAGGGCCGGGTCACGACCTCTCCCTTCCGGTGGGCATCGGTCAATCCGGGACTCTTTTCCGATCCCGCCAACCAGGAATACCAGGCCCTTGTTCCGGGCGCGGAGTTTACCGACCTGCGAGAAGTGCCCCTTGCAGCGGAACCTCCTTCCGCCCCGGACCAGATCTCTGCCGCGGGAACCACCGATCTCACCCGCTACCCGGCGCGCCAGGGATTCGAGGATCTCGTCATGCTCGTCAACGAAGAGGCGAGCAAGGAGCAACCATTTGCCTGGACCGCTGCCGTCCTCGACGGCTGCGTCTGGTTTTCGCTCAAGAATCCTGCCGACTTTCCCGCTACCCTGTTCTGGATTTCCAATGGCGGGCGGCGGGGGGCTCCCTGGGATGGCCAACACCTCGGACGACTCGGCCTGGAGGAGGTGTGCTCACACTTTGCCGACAACGTGACCAGCTCCCGGGAGGACCGGCTGGACGGGGAGAACATTCCCACCACCCGGTCCTTTTCAAGGGACGAGGTGGTCTCCCTGCGGATCGTGCAGGCCGTCACCGCCATTCCCGCCGATTTTGGCGCAGTGTCCTCCATCGTGCCTGACGGGCCTGAGAGCGTCACCATCACTTCGGACACCGGGGCCGCCGTGGAGGCGGCGGTGGACTGGAGCTTCGCAGCCTGGGCGACATAAGCACCGACCAGTTCAGATTCAAACACATGCTGATCTCCCGGCCAGAAATCTCCTTCCGCCTGGCTCCTCATTCCCGAGGGGAACCTTACCGTCGGCCCCAATCCCACGGCCTGCAAGCCGCGGAAGAAAACCGCCTCCAATCGAAAAATCGTGCATCCAGCACCACCCTCCCCTTCACTCTCTGCCGCGGCGCAGGCCGCCCGCGTCGATAATCCGGATTCACTCTCCCCTTTTCCCTCATCACTCACTCCCTTGATATCATGAGTCATCCCCGCACGACCGAAGACCTCACTACTGCCGCCGGCAACGTTCGCAGCCTCGTGGACGGTCACCTTGAAGACACCGGGGGTCTCCTCCGTCTCGCCCCGACCTGGGTGCCCCGCTCCTTCCTCCAGCCCGGCCTGCGGATCAAGCTCCACCCCGACGACACCTATGCCTACGGCCTGAGCCGCGGGGGAATTGACGAACGCTGGTTCGCCTCCACAACCGAGTGCGCCAACGAAGGCCGCGTAGCAGACGAAGGGCTTTCCTACGTGGTGGTGGGCAGGGAGCGCTTCACCCTGCGCGATGCAGTGGCCGAATGCGGTGCCGACCTCATCGGTTCCACCATCTGGGACAAGTACAGCAAGTGGCCGGTCTATTCCAAGTTCTTCGACAACATGGGCCCGATTCCCCACCACATGCACCAGAATGCAGAGCAGGCCGCCCTGGTGGGACAGGAGGGCAAACCCGAGAGCTACTACTTCCCTCCCCAGCACAACAACGTAGGCAACAACTTCCCCTACACCTTCATGGGATTTGAACCCGGCACCACCCGGCAGCAGGTCCACGACTGCATCGCCAACTGGCACAAGGGCGATAACAAGATCCTCGAACTCTCCAAGGCCTACAAGCTGCAACCCGGAACTGGCTGGCTCATCGACCCCTGTGTCCTGCACGCACCGGGCTCCCTCTGCACCTACGAACCGCAATGGGGCTCCGACGTCTTCGGCATGTACCAGAACCTGGTGGAGGGCCGGGAAGTTCCCTGGTCCCTCCTCGTCAAGGACATGCCCGAGGACAAACATGAAGACATCGACTTCATCATCGACCAGCTCGACTGGGAAAAGAACCTCGATCCAAACTTCAAGGACAACCACTACCTTGAACCCGTCACTTCCGGGCAGGGGGACGGCTACCACGACAAATGGATCGTTTACGGAAAGATTGACGGTGAACAACTCTTCACTGCCAAGGAACTCACGGTGGAACCCGGTCAGAAGTGCACCGTCAGGGATGGCGGAGCCTACGGCCTGATCGTGGTGCAGGGTGAGGGCAACGCCAACAAGCTGCGCCTGAACTGCCCCAAACTTCTCCGCTTCAACGAACTTTCCCAGGACGAGTTTTTCGCCACGGAAGGGGCCGCCCGGGACGGGGTGACCTTTGAGAACACTTCCGACACCGAACCTCTCGTCTGCCTCCGCTACTTCGGCCCCGAAGCCCAGCCCGACGCCCCCGAAATGGGCGCGCACAAGGCCGGGTGAACAGGACGCCGCTCCCCTGAACAGAGGCCCCGTGAGGAACCGCCGGACTCCCCTGCCCTTCGTGATCACGAACCCTGACGTGCGGAAATGAACGGAGAGCCATCCGTCCAGCAACTCCGCAGGACCAAGCGGCGCTGGCTCCTCATTCTCTGGTGCTGCGCCCTCCTTCTCGCCCTCTCCATCATCCTGGGCATGGGATCCGCCCTCAGCCGCCTCGGGCAGACCATTCAAATGACCGACGACCCCTTCCTCTCCGAAGCCGCCCACGAGGAGATGATCCAGAGCACCCTGCTCGCCGGAAAGCGGGGTCTGGTCTTCGGAGTCCTGGCCTTCTCCGGCTATCTCGGCGCCGTGCTCATGCACCACCGGGCCAGGCAGCAACTCCGGCGCGCCCGCGAGGAGGATCGCCCCCTCGCCATCCCTGAGGAAGAAGATCACACCTAGTGGTTTTCACTGGAACCCGGGAGAAACTTTTTCCCTTCCCCGTCCCGCCCTTCACCCTCTAGGTTCCCTCCCGGCAGTAGTGGAACGCACCGCTCGATCGCTGCTCTACTTAACATCACACATCTCTTAATCATGCCCAGCAAACCAGCATTGCACAACGCCATGTGGCCCGGACTCGTCGGCAAGGGCGACGAGGAAGGCCAGGAACCACCCATCTCGCTCGAGCGCATGCTTGAACTGACCGCCGCCGCCGAAGTCGATGGCCAGAAGTTTGACGGGATCGATTACTTCCTCTTCCTGCCTCACACCGATCCCGAGGCCAGTGACGACGAACTCAAGGGCATCGCCGACCTGATCCAGGGCAAAGGCTTCGACATCGGCTCCCTCGTCGCACCCGTATGGCCCGGCACCGTCGGCGACTCCGCCATGGGCTCCGACGAGCAACAAGCCAAGTTCCTCGACGCCGTCAAGATGGCCTGCCGCATCGCCAAGGTCTTCAATGAACACGGCGCGCGGAAGTACGGCGTCATTCGTATCGACTCCGCAGAGTTCGGCGTCGCCAAGTTCCTCGAAGACCCCGCCACCAACCTCAAGCGCATCGCCGCTACCTTCAAGGAAGCCGCCAGGATCGCTGCCGACCACGGCGAACGCCTGGCCGCCGAAGGTGAAGTCTGCTGGGCCGGTCTCCATTCCTGGAAGGCTGCCGTCGCCCTCATGGAGGAAGTTGGCATGCCGGAATCCCTCGGATTCCAGGCCGACCTCGCCCACACCTACACCTTCATGCTCGGCTACAATGCCCCTGAGGACGGCCTTCTGCAGAAGGACCACAGCGAGGAGGAGTTCTGGGCCGCCTACGAAAAGGTCACCACCGCCCTCCGCCCCTGGACCATCGACTTCCACGTGGCCCAGAACGACGGCGAAGTGCACGGCGCCGGCAGCCATGACAAGACCGGCAAACACTGCCCCGCTGACGACCCCAACGGCAAACTCGATATCGCCAGGTGCGCCGGTTACTGGCTTGAGGGGGCCCGGGACCGCGGGATCCAGCACATCTGCTGGGATGGATGCATGTTCCCGAACGAAACCCTTGAGAAACCCGAAACCTGGAATGCCATCCTCAAGTCCATGATCGACGTTCGTGACGCCCACGGCTGGGATTAAGTCCGTCCGCAATCCGGAACACCTAACAGAAACTCGAGCATGAGCGAAAAGAAACCACTGAATATCGGCCTTGTCGGATACGGCTTCATGGGCCGCACCCACAGCAACGGATACAAGCGCGTCAACGACTTCTTCCCCGACGTGGAACACCGCCCGGTCCTCAAGGCCATCTGCGCCCGCAACGAGGAGCGTGCCAATGCCTTCGCCGGTCAATGGGGCTTCGAATCCGTGGAGACCGACTGGCAGGCCCTGGTGGCCCGCGACGACATCGATGCGATCGATATCTGCACTCCCAACGACACCCACGCCTCCATTGCCATCGCGGCCGCGGAGGCCGGCAAGATGGTCCTCTGCGAAAAACCCCTCGCCCGCACCGCGGAAGAGAGCGAGCCCATGGTGGAGGCCGTGGAGAAGGCCGGCGTGCCCAACACGGTCTGGTACAACTACCGCCGCGTCCCGGCGGTCACCCTCGCCAAGCAGATCGTGGACTCCGGAAAACTGGGAAAGATCTTCCACTACCGCGCCAACTTCCTGCAGGACTGGACCATCAGTGAAGAACTCCCCCAGGGGGGAGAAGGTCTCTGGCGCCTTGACGCCGCCGCCGCCGGATCCGGTGTGACCGGTGACCTGCTGGCCCACTGCATCGACACCGCCATCTGGCTCAATGGCAGCATCAGTGACGTCTCTGCGGTAACCGAGACCTTCATCAAGGAACGCGTGCACACCGCTACCGGGGAAAAGCAGGCCGTTACCATTGACGACGCCTGCCTCTTCCACTGCCACTTCGCCAACGGGTCCCTCGGTCTCTTTGAATCCACCCGCTACGCCCGCGGTCACAAGGCCCTCTACACCTTGGAGATCAACGGTGAGAACGCCTCCATCCGCTGGGATCTCCACGATCTCAACCGCCTGGAGTACTTCGACCACTCCGACGAGAGTCAGGTCCGCGGCTGGCGCAGCATCCACGTCAGCGACGGGGACCACCCCTACCTCGATAAGTGGTGGGTTCCCGGCCTCTGCATCGGCTATGAGCACACCTTCGTCCACCAGGTGGCCGACTTCCTGGCCTCCCTCAGCAGCGACGAGCCCTGCCACCCGACCTTCCGGGACGCCCTCGAGACCGCCAAGGTCTGCGATGCCGTCCTGGCTTCCGCCGCGGACCGGAGCTGGAAGGACGTGTAGTCCTAATCTTCCCCATGGATCCTGGAAGCCTTTCCTGTTCCGGCAGGAAAGGCTTCCTGTTTCAGGAACCACCCCGCCCCGGTTGCCGGACGCCCACCCCCCGGGATGCTCCCGGGACGGGAAAAAGGCTTGGACTCCCCCGGTGAAAGGTGTCACACCACGCCCCCAACCACCATCAGACAGGCCATGCTCCAGGAAGGTATTCTCAATCCCCATGTTCTCGATCTCATCGCCCGCATCCGCCACACCAACACCCTGGTCATCTGCGACTGGGCCTTCCCCTACTGGAGCGAAATCGAGACCGTGGACCTCGCCCTCACCCGCGGCATTCCCAACGTCCTCGATGTCCTCAAGCTTCTCCAGCCCAACTTCAAGGTCGGCCACATCCGGCAGGCCGAGGAATTCCTCAACACCAATCCGTCGGAGACCATCGCAGCATTCGACGAGTGCTTCGCCACCTTTTCCGATGCCCAGATCACCCGCGAACCGCACCTTGAGTTCAAGACCCGCGTCCCCAAAGCCATCGGTCTCATCCGCACCGGCGATCCCACCGCATATGGGAACGTCATCGTGGAATCGGTGTGACGTCTTGTGATGGGAAAAGGCAAGACGGGGATGACGCCGTGGCCCAATCGACCCCGTCATGATTGAACGCTTCCGGAGAAGCCTTTACCCTCTCCCTTCCGCCCAGCACCAATTCACCAACTGCCATGAAAGCAATCGAATTCACCCGGCCCGAGGTCATCACCATGATCGACCTGCCCGATCCCCCGGCCCCCGGCCCCGGGGAGGCATTGGTACGCACCCACCGCATGGGCATCTGCGGCACCGACCTCTCCGGCTATCTCGGCAAGATGCCCTTCTTTTCCTACCCCCGCATCCCCGGGCACGAATTGGGACTGGAGGTCCTCGCGGTGGGCGGGGGGGTGGACCAGGTCCGGGTCGGCGACAAGTGCTCCCTTGAGCCCTACGTGAACGATCCCTCCACCGCCACCAGCAGGAAGGGCCACAGCAACTGCTGTCCCGGGGTGCAGGTTCTGGGGGTTCACACCGACGGGGGACTGCGCCCCGAGTGGATCTGCCCCGCTCACAAGCTCCACCCCGGCAACAATCTCTCCTACGATCAGCTGGCCCTGGTCGAGACCCTCGCCATCGGATACCACGCGGTGATCCGGGCCGAGCCACAACCAGGAGAAACCGTGCTTGTGATCGGAGCAGGCCCCATCGGCCTGGCTGTTCTGGAATTTCTCCGGCTTCACGACATCAGAATCATCGTGATGGACATGGTGGAAAGCCGTCTTCAGTTCTGCCGGGAAAAGCTTGGGATTGATCACACCATCGTCTTCAGCCCGGAAGGATCCCATCTCACCGAGCTCGAAAAGATCACCGGCGGTGAACTGGCGGACGCCGTCATCGATGCCACCGGAAGTGTCAGGTCGATGTCAACCTGCTTCAATTACGCCGCCTTTACCGGACGGGTGATCTACGTGGGCATCACCACCGAGACTCTCTCCTTTCCCCACGCTCCCGTCTTCCACCGTCGTGAGCTCACCCTCCTCGCCAGCCGCAACGCCCTGCCTGCCGACTTCGGGAAGATCATCAACCTCATTGCCGACGGTGAAATCGACACCGACATCTGGATCACCGACCGCCTGACCTTCGACGACGTCCCCACGGAATTTGCAGCTTTTACCGATCCCAGCCGCGGCACCGTCAAGGCCATCATCGAAATTGCCTAGCAGCGGTTCACTGTTGATTCAGGAGCATCTTTGACTTTGGGCCCTGTGGCCTTAATCTGCCACGGAGGCAGTCTTCTCCTCACGGCTCCATGTTCTTCAAGCTCCTCATTCTCTTCATCCTCGTCCCCATTGTGGAACTGGTCCTCTTCGTGAGGATTGGTGTCCGGATCGGCCTTCCGGCCACCCTTGCCGTCATTCTTCTCACTGCCGTGATCGGGGCAGCACTGACCAGATCACAGGGTGCCAGGACCCTCGCCAATTACAGACAGGCGATAGGGCGGGGACAGCTCCCCCACCGGGAAGTCCTCGACGGGCTCCTCATCCTCCTGGCGGGGGCGGTCCTCCTCACCCCGGGCTTCCTCACTGATACGGTGGGCTTCCTCCTCCTCTTCCCGCCGGTGCGCCACACCATCCGCGGCCGGCTCGGGCGCTACCTCAAGGGACGAATCCGGATCATCGATCCCCCGACCGGGACCCGGGACTCTACCGAACAGCATCCCGAGGACACCGATTTTATCGACATCTAACAAGTATCGAGCTCCTGGTCGCTGCCCCGGCACCAGACCCGTTTCTCCCCTGGGGGGTGATCTTTTCGGGAACCCCGGGGAGTTTGAGGCAATCTTCGCCACTAGACTTGCAACTTGAAACCTGAAACTTGAAACTTCCGCCATGTGGAAGGGCCGCTTCGCGCAGCAAACTGCTGATCTGCTACAACGCTATGGAGAGTCGATCTCCTACGACTGGCGTCTGTACCCACACGATATTGCCGGATCGATAGCTCACGCCCGGGCTCAGATGAACGCTGGTCTTCTGAGCGAAGAAGAATTCGCACAGATCGAAACCGGCTTGCGCGAAATCGAGAAGGAAATCGAAAGGGGCGAGTTTGAGTTCTCCATTGAACTGGAGGACATCCACATGAACATTGAGGCCGCCCTCACCAGGAAAATCGGCCCGGCAGGCGCCAAGTTGCACACCGCGCGCAGCCGCAATGACCAGGTTGCCACCGACACCCGCCTCTACTGCCGCAGCTCCATCGATCACCTTTGCGTGCTGGGCACCGGCCTGCAACGCGCCCTGCTCTCCCAGGCAGAGAATCACGCTGCGGTAATCGTGCCCGGCTACACCCACCTCCAGCGCGGCCAGCCCGTCACCATTGGTCATCACCTCCTGGCCTATGTCGAGATGCTGGAGCGCGACAAGCTGCGCCTGCGCGACTGTCACAAACGCCTCAACATCTGCCCACTCGGATCCGGGGCCCTCGCTGGCTCCACCATCAACCTCGACCGTCACGCCATCGCACGGGAGCTCGGCTTCGAGGGGGTGTCCACCAATTCGATGGATGCCATTGCAGACCGCGATTACATCGCGGAGCTTCTCTTCGCCATCTCCCTGCTCGGCACCCATCTTTCGCGCCTCAGCGAAGACCTCATCCTCTGGTGCAGCGCGGAATTCGGCTTTGCCACCCTGAGCGACGCACACACCACGGGGTCGTCACTGATGCCGCAAAAGAAGAACCCGGACGCATGCGAACTCACCCGTGGCAGGACGGGCCGACTGGTGGGCAATCTTGTATCTCTCCTCACCACCCTCAAGGGACTGCCCCTCACCTACAACCGTGACCTGCAGGAAGACAAGGAACCGCTCTTCGATTCCATCGAGACCGTCACCCTTGCTCTCGAAGTAAACGCCGAGATGATCGCCGCCATGGAGATCAACGAGGAACGCTGCCGCCAGGCTGCGGGTG
This sequence comes from Akkermansiaceae bacterium UBA7890, assembly GCA_002501065.1. Lineage (GTDB taxonomy): Bacteria > Verrucomicrobiota > Verrucomicrobiia > Verrucomicrobiales > Akkermansiaceae > Roseibacillus_B. Next base: position 18,301 of record DLRK01000206.1, on the reverse strand, counting down.
ATCCGGTCCTCCTGGCCACCGACCTCGCCGACTACCTCGTCCGCAAGGGCATTCCCTTCCGTGAGGCTCACGAAATCGTTGGAAAAGCGGTGGCAACCGCGGAGAAACACAACACCTCGCTGGACCGCCTGGACCTCCCTGCCCTCTCTGAGGCATTCGGCGCTGACGCCGGAGAGGTTTTCAACCTCGAGACCGCCCTGCGATCACGCACCAATCCGGGCGCACCTTCAATCGAAAACGTGCGCGGGGAGATTGATCGATGGCAGGCCCATCTCTCCTGAGGCAGGGAGATCGCGAACCCGGACGGGCAGTTGTCTGAAGAGAGATGCTCCTGCCGCCAACCGGTCGTGGGAACGGGGCTTTTCCCCTTTCCGTAACTGACAACAGGACCTATTGTTTCCCGTTTCTGAGAGTCAACCCCCAAACTCGATGTCTCGATTCAGCACCTGCTCCGTCGCTGCCGCCGCATGCATGCTCGTGACCGCTGGCGCTTTGACCGCTGGCGACACGGACGAAGACGGTCTGCCTGATGAGTGGGAAATCCTGAATTTCGGCGATCTCGACGAGAACGAGACCGGCGACCTAGAACCCGATGGCCTGACCAACATCCAGGAGTTCAACAGGAACACTGATCCCAATGATGCCGACTCTGACAACGACGGGATCGACGACGGATCCGAGTTCAATATCCACGGCACCGATCCCGCGGATGCCGACAGTGACGGCGACGGACTGTCGGATGGAATGGAACTCGGCACCTACAACACCGACCCACTGGCCGGGGACAGTGACAACGACGGCCTCTCCGACGGCGCCGAGATCACCACTCATTCCACCAGCCCCCGCCTTGAGGATTCCGATGGGGATGGTTTCAACGACGGGATGGAAGTTTCCGCCGGAAGTGACCCGGGCGATCCCGGAAGCAGGCCTGACTTCAGCAATCTTTCCAACGTGGTCATCAATGAATTCATGACGCAGAATCAATCCACTCTCCTCGATGAAGACGGGGAGAGCTCCGACTGGATCGAACTCTGGAATCCGAACAATCAACCCGTTCCCATCACGGGTTGGCACCTTACCGACGATCCTGACGACCTGACCAAGTGGACCTTTCCGGTCCATACCATGGAGGGAAACAGTTTCCTCGTTCTCTTCGCCTCCACCAAGGACCGGACAGTTTCCGGCAATGAGCTTCACGCCTCCTTCGCGCTGGAAAAAAGCGGTGGATTTCTCGCCCTCACCCGGCCCGCCGGACAGGGTGAAGTCGAAATCGTCCACCAGTTCAACCCCTACGCCACCCAGACTGAGGACGTGTCGTTCGGCCTCTACGGAAACGGCGGACCGCTTCAATCCGGTTTTTTTCTCACTCCCACTCCTGATGCCGCCAACGATCCCGACGCGGTGCAGGGATTTGTGGCCGATACCCGCTTCTCGATCGACCGCGGATTCTATGACACCCCGCAAAGAGTGGTGATCAGCTCCGCCACCCCTGGCGCGGGCATCATCTATACCACCAACAGCACAGTCCCCACCCTCACCCCCCTCAATGGCGTGCGCGTCGATGCCCCGGACGCCAACACTCCTCCCGGTGCCACGGTGACAATCTCCCGCACCACCGTGCTCCGCGCCTTCGCCTTCAAGGACGATCACGAACCAACCAATGTCGACACTCAAACCTATGTCTTTGCCGATCAGGTCCTGCAGCAGGGCACTCCCGGTCAATCCTGGGCCAACTGGGGAAACCCGGGCCCGGACTGGGATATGGACACCCTGGTAACGGAGCACTCCAACCTGTCCAGTCGCTGCGTGAGAGACGATCTCCTGGAAATTCCCACCCTCTCCATCTCTCTCCCCTTCGCCGACATGTGGGGCAACGGGGGAATCTACATTTCGGGGGAAGGCGTGGAGAGGGACTGCTCCATTGAATTCATCAACCCGGACGGGGATCCCGCCAATCCAAACTCCGAACAGGGCTTTCAGATCGACGGCACCGTGCAAATCGTGGGTGGCTCGTCAACCGGTCGCTGGAAGAGCAACCACCTCTCCATGCGCGTCAAATTCACCAACGGCGATCTTCGTCACAGGGTCTTCGACAAACCCTGGATTCCATTCGGCAATGAAGCCACCAACCGCTTCGACACCCTGGTGGTGGACGGCCGCCTCAACAACGTGTGGAACCACCCCAGCCACAGCCAGCGGGTGCTCGGCCAGTACGTCCGGGACCAGTATGTTGCAGACCTGCAGAATGCTCTCGGGGGAACCGCTCCCCATGGCCGGCACATGCACGTCTACGTGGCGGGCATCTACTGGGGCATGCACACCATTCACGAGCGTCCGGATGACAACTTCGCAGCAGAGTACTTCGGCGGCAACAATGACGACTACGACGTGGTCAAGCACTCAGGGAGCACTGTCATCAGCGGTTCCAGTTCCAACTACAACAGACTCTCCAGCGTCCTCAACGCGGATCTCTCCAACCAGGGCCACTTCCAACGGGCAACCAGCATGCTCGATCTTGAGGACTTCGCGAAATACATGATCGTAAACTATTTCTGCGGCAATACCGACTGGGATCATCACAACTGGTACGCCAGTTTCAACCGCCGCGTCCGCGGAGCCAGATGGCATTTTCACTCGTGGGATGCCGAACACGTGCTCAAGGGTGAAAACGACGACGCCACGGGTCGTAACAATGGCGGCAAACCCACCGGCTTTCAGCACCGCCTGATGGCCAACGAGGAATACAAGCTCATCTTCGCCGACATCGTGCGGCGGGAGTTCTTCAATGAGGGAGAACTCTCCCCCTCCCGTGCAATCGCGCACTACAGCCGACGAATCAACATCATCGACCGTGCCATTCGTGCTGAATCCGCCCGCTGGGGCGACAACAAGCGTCCTGGCCAACCATACACCCGGGGCAACGAGTGGCTGGCAGAGCGCAACCGTATTGTCAGAAGTTACCTCCGGCGCCGCACCAACACCGTCTTCCACCAGTTCCAGAACCGTGGATGGTATCCCGCCACCGACGCCCCTGATTTCAGCCCGCATGGGGGCAACGTGTCACAGGATTTCGCTCTCTCCATCACCAGTCCGGATGGCGGCATCATTTACTATACCATGGACGGCAGCGATCCCCGGGAACCCCTTACGGGAAACCCACTGGGGACTGCCTACACCGGACCGGTCCCTCTGAGTTCCACCGGCGTGTTGAAGGCCCGGGTTCGCAGTAATGGCGGTGAGTGGTCAGCTCTGACCGAAGCCCTTTTCGTGGTCGGGACCGAGGAAGCAGGAGCGGACAACCTGGTTGTTTCAGAGCTGCACTACCGCCCCGGCTCCCCCTCTGCGGAGGAAATCGCTGCAGGCTATAACAACCGGGGGGACTTCGAATTCATTGAACTCCTGAATGTGGGCCCCACACCAATCGATCTCAGCGACATCGTTTTCGAGGATGGGATCGATTTCAACTTTCGCAGCAACTCGGAGATCCTCGCACTGGACCCGGGAGAACGCATTCTCATCGTGAAGAATGCCGCCGCCTTTGAGTTTCGTCATGGGACCGGACTGCCCGTGGCGGGGGTTTTCCAGAACGGCACGGATCTGTCCAACGGAGGAGAAAACATCACGCTGAGTAACGATACCACGGGCGAAACAATTCAGGACTTCGCCTATTCCGACACCTCCCCCTGGTCCGAAGCTGCCGACGGGCATGGCTACTCTCTCACCCTTGCCTGTCCTGCGACCGGCGCCCATCTCGCCGATCCGCTGAACTGGCGTGCGAGCCGGGAGGTGGGTGGCACCCCGGGTGGTGAGGACCGCATCTCCCTGGCAGACTGGCTCAGCACACATGACCTCGCAACTGGCCAGGAAGAAAGCGACCTCGATCGCGATGGCCTGAGCGCCCTGCTGGAGTATGCGGTGGGCGGGGATCCCAACGATTCCTCCGATGGCAACCTCTTCCTGCCTGCGGTGGCCTCCCTTGAGGTCGACGGGCAGACCGACAACTACCTGGTGCTGCAGTTCCCCCGCCTGAAGGGAGCCGACGATGTGCGGGTCACGGCTGAGGTTTCCGCCGATCTCATCACCTGGAGCGGCGCGGGCCCGGTTGTCGACTACCAGTTCAGCAGCGGCAACCTCGTGGAAGTGCTCATGGTGCGCGCCCCGATTCCTGCCGGCAGTGAAGCCCAGTTCATCCGGCTTCGCGTGGAATCCAGATAACTCAGGAATCATCCTGCCGGAATTCAGCTCACTCGGCGGGAAACTGGAAGCGGGGCAACTCCACGGTCTCGACCGTGTCCCTTTCCTCGGTAATCCGGATCATCCGGTTGGCAGTAACGTCCTGAAAGTGCTGCGTTATGCCGCTTGCTGGCCACCAGATTTCGATGCGGTCGATGGTGTCCGCCTGACCGATTCCTATCGTCTGCCGCAAGGGATTGGCCCCAAAGCTCCCCCCACTGTTCACATGGCGGTAGACCGAGCGCTCCCCAGGTGGACTTTCCTCCTTGAGCACCAGTCGGATCCGGGCCCCGATGGCACAACGGTTGGAGCGGGTCCCAACCAGCTGAATTGCAATCCAGTTGTTATCACAACCGGGGTTTTCAAAGAGAGCATCTGAAAACGCGTCTCCGGTCGCCCCCCCCCATTTGAGCGTAGATGTCCTGGTCCCCATCATGATCAAAATCTGCAAAGGCAATGCCGTGGCCCTTCTGCAGATGCCCGAACCCTCCGTCCCAGGTCACATCCGAGAACCCCTGGCCCCCTCTGTTCCGGAACATGACGTTCGGCATGAGTGCATCGTAATCCGGATAGCCAGTTCCAAGGTAAAAATCGAGGAACCCATCGTGGTCAATATCTCCAAAGTTACATCCCATGGGAAGGACAAGGGTATCCAGGCCCACCTTGGCCGCGACTTCTGAAAACCCACCCTTTCCATCACCGCGATAGAGACAGGCAAGTTCATCGTCGCAGGGCCTCCCAAGGTAACTCTCCACCAGACTTGAAAGCGACTCGGGTAGCCCACGGTTAGCGGCAACGAAGAGATCCAGATTTCCATCGTTATCATAATCCCAGAACCAGGTCGGGAAAGCCGCTAAGGGCCGCGTGACCTTCAGTTCCGGTGCCACGTCCGTAAACGTGCCATCGCCATTATTGCGGTAAAGGCGGTTGGGACTCATTAGATTCGCCACATACAGATCAGGATCGCCATCATTGTCATAATCTCCCCACGTGACCCCCTTCGTAAATCCCCTGTTCAGCACCCCGGCCCTTCCGGCAACATCGGTGAAGGTCCCATCTCCGTTGTTCCGGAACAGCTGGTTGGTCAAACCATCACGCCCTGAAGGTTCGTTGCCCACGTAAAGATCCAAGTCGCCGTCGTGATCGAAATCGGCCCAGGCGGCTGTCTGGGTCGGATGAGCAGGCTCCGCGAGACCGGATGCGAAGGTGACATCCGTAAACACACCCTCGCCATCGTTACGCAGGAGCGAGTTTGGATGCCGACCGGCCTTCAGCAACCATGCCCCACGTAAGACGAGCACATCAAGATCACCATCATTGTCATAGTCCGCCTGCTCCAGGTTCAATCCACCGGTCAGGCCTGTCAGTCCGGCTGACCTTGATCTCTCCTGGAAACTCCCATCACCCTTGTTCCGGAAGTAGCGCATCGGCCCTCGCGAATCGAACGTGGAACTCACTATATCGAGCAAATTATCCCCGTCAAAATCGTCCACGATCACTCCACCTGCCAGATTGAACGTATCAAGATCCAGACGGGGTGCAATGTTGACGAACTTTGGCCAAGGCTCGTCGGAAGCAAATACGGCAGGGGGAATCAGTTTATCCTCCGGGACCTTCGACGGATAGCCATTGATGGTCATGTAAGCCAGGTTGAGAAGCCAGAGCGCGCGGAATTTGAGAACGCGGGGAACATCAGGCGTCATCAGGATCTCTTCCAGATAGCGAATGGCACTTCGTGATTGCGCCTGATCCGTATGAATCCCCTCTCCCCGAATCGGCATGATGCAACTGTTCTCATTGTTGCGGGCACAGCAATTGCGGGTCTCTCCATGACGAAGATAGGCCACTGCCAGACGGTAACGGATGTCATTGAGTGCTTTCTGAGGAATTGCTGCCCCCAGGCGGGAGTATCTATCATATGCACTCTGCAACCGCGTGAGGACCTCCTTTTCCTTCCCCTGGACAGCTTCCGCCTCCGCAAGACGCAGGACAGCCTCCAAGTGTTGTGCACTCGGCCTGTCCGGAAGAGAGTCCAGTTTTTTGCGCCAGGTTCTCACCTCTGCCACCCCGGTAAACGGGTTTCCAACCTCGGTTTCCTCCACAATCCTAGCCAGCATTTCAACCATCCGCTGGTGACCAACGGGTTGTGGTGGGGCCTCTTCCCGGGACTCGCCTTCCCCGCCACCTTGCTCTCCTCCGGGGTCGGAGCATGCGCCCAACCCGAACGTCATTACCCCCAATGAGAGCAAAAGTTTCCTGCGAGATGACAGGAAAGAAGATATTGCCCGCAAAGCGTCGGTCATTGTGGCGCCTTCAGATCTACCGGATTCTCAGTTGAAAGGTCTCAGACTAGAGGAAGTCTACTCGGCCTGGATAAGATCGCAATCAGTTTCCAGCAGGTGCCGATCAGTTCTCGGCAGGTGCCAAATACCCCGGATGATTGACTCTGTTCATCGAGTCGATGGGCCCGATCGTGAATCTGGTCTGCAAGGAAAATGATTCCCTCTCTTGTCTCAAATCCTGCGATCGGCCCATCAGCAACTTCAAATGTTCCTATCCACTTGAATCCGCAGTCCATCACGCTAAAAGGTGACCGCCAACACCCCTGAACCGCATCGGATGAAGAACATGCATCCGCTACTGTGAAGGCAATATCGAGTTAGTCTAATGCCCGACAGAAAGCTCCTCTGAAGTGCCTTCCGAACTCCTCACTTGATGAACTGCTTATTTCCCACCTGCACCCCCTTGAATCTCGTTACGACGGCCTTGGCGATTGCCACCCTGCTGGCGGGCTGCAGTGGGGGACGCGAGATCTCCTCCACCGCTTCCTATAATCCTGGCTACGGTCCCTTCGACCAGAACGGCAACTACGTGGAGGCCTGGGCCGACAAGCCGGTGCGACAACATCGCTGGGGGACCAAGCCCCCGGAGACTGCCACCCAACTGGTCGCCAGAAAAGATCCCCCCGTGTCGGCCAGCCGGAAGAAACCCACGGAGAAACGCCCGCCCCTCGTGGCCTCCCAGACGCCTCCCTCCCGGCCTGCTCCCGCAGTGCAACCAAAACCCCGGCCCGCTTCCCCCAAGCCTGCACCCAAGCCGACGATTCGCCATACCGTGGTCAAGGGCGATACCCTCTACTCCCTGGGCCGCCGCTATGGCACTTCGGTCGGCGCCATTCAGCGAGCGAATGGAATCAGTGGGACCACCATCCGCATCGGCCAGAAGCTCAGGATCCCCAGATAAGGCCCCGGCCCCGGCTTGTTCTGTTCAGCTCCCGGACGAAACGCTCTTCCCGCCGGACTGCCCTTCCAGCGACCCCGTCTTGCCCTTCAGGCCAGCCACCACGAAGACCGCTCCGATGGCGTACATGAAGATCGAGTAAAACTGGCCCTTGGTCAGGAACCCTTCGATCACCCAGGCCGAATCGGGTTCACGGAATTGTTCCGCCACAATGCGGAAGGTCGCGTAAAGGACAAAGAAGGCCCCTGTGATCACCCCATGTCCCAGGTTCCGGAACCTCAGACGAAGAACCAGGAGGATCACAAAGAGGCCCAGCCCCTCCAGCAAGGCCTGGTAGATTTGCGATGGATGACGAACCTGGACGTAGTTCCCCAGCACCTCCCCAATAGCCGGGTTCTCCCTGCTCGCTTCCAGAACTCCTTCCAGGAGCCGCCCATTCTCCTTCCCCTGACTGGCGAGATAGCCATCCCAGAGCGCGTCCAGGCGTTCCGGATCGGCCTCCACTACCTCTCTCATCGCATTCCTAAAGCGGTCCTCGTTCCCTTCCTCCAGCAACTCCTTGGGAAACTTCATCCCTACCCCCGCGCTGGTGACCCTGCCATAGAGCTCGCCATTGATGAAGTTGGCAATCCGGCCAAAGAAAATTCCCAGAGGGGAAAAAATCACCAGCCCGTCTCCCACCCCGGTCCAGGAATAACCGGAGCGCCGGGCATAGAAATAGGTGAAGATCGTCAGCCCCAGAATGCCTCCGTGGCTCGACATCCCTCCTTTCCATACCTGCAGGATGACCAGGGGGTCGTTCAGCACATATCTAATCCCGTTCTCGGGAATCATGTAGAAAAGAACGTAGCCCAGCCGGCCACCCAGGAAGACTCCGAAGAGCGCCGCGTAGGCGATAAAATCAGCCACCTTCTCGGGCCGCACCACCCACAGCTCCTTCCGCGCCAGCCACTTCAACCCATAGTAGCCCACGATAAATCCTGCCAGATAAGCCAGCCCATACCATCGCAACGCAAAAGTGTCGGAGATCTCGACGATCTCCGGCTTGAGGTTGTGGACCCAGGTCCCCAGCACGTGCACGTTCGTAAGAGAACTCATCGCAGACCGGTTGCCAGCACTATTTCGGTATTCCCCCCGGCAAACACTACAAATACTCCACCAGCTTGGCGGCCTGGCGGACGGTCAACCGTCTGATGAGGGCTACGCTGAGATCCACCATGGCCCGATAATCCGCCAGATCGATGATGCTGTTGTGGGAGTGGATGTAGCGCGCGGGCACCCCGAGCACTACCGATGGCACTCCCCCCCCGGAAAGATGCACCTCGCCCGCATCCGTGCCTCCACCGCGCCGGACTGCCAGCTGGTGGGGGATTTTCTCCTTCTCCGCAGTCTCCAGAGCGAGTTCGGTGAGCCGTGGATTCATGATGGCACTGGGGTCGTGCATGCGGATCTGCACCCCGGCCCCCACCACGGCCTGGGATTCATCGGGCTTGAACCCCGGTGTGTCATCAGCAGGCGTACCCTCCAGGATAACCGCGACATCGGGCTTGGCATGGCACGCCAGCGTACGCGCCCCCCTCAAGCCAATTTCCTCCTGCACACTCCCCGCCAGGAGGACGCGATTGCTCCGCTTGAGCCTGGCCAGTTTCTGGCCGGCCTCCACCACGGCCGCCATCCCTACCCGGTCGTCGAAGGCCTTGGAGAGGTAGCGCCCTTTCCGTGCCATCGGTTCGAAGGACGTTCGCGGAACAACAGGATCGCCCACTCGTATGCCCATCTCCGCCACCTCTTCCCTCGAGGTGGCCCCCACGTCAACAAACATGCTTTCCAGCGACATCACCCTGCTGCGCTCGGCCTCGGGCAGGAAGTGCGGAGGTTTGGATCCCACCACTCCCACGATCCTGTTTCCCTTGTTCGTCTTCACCACCAGCTGTTGGGCCAGCACCACATGCGGCCACCAGCCGCCCACCGCGATGAGCTGCAGGAACCCCTTTGCACTGATCGACTGCACCCGAAAACCCACTTCGTCCATGTGAGCTTCCAGCATCACTCGCGGACCCTTCCCTCCCAGGTCGCACACCACCGACCCGGTCCGATCGGTCGAGAACGAACCCGCATCCTCCAATTCCTTCACGAATATCTCACGCACCTCGGCCTCGAATCCCGACGGCCCATGGGCTTCAGTAAACCGCTTCAGAAGCGTTTCCGACTTTGTTGCCATGGGCGGAGACTAGAAGGCCTCCCCGGGCACGGAAGGGAAAAGTGATCCGGTGCCCGTCAGGCCCTGTTGCCCGGAGGCCTTCCTTGATTTGCTTCCGGGCCATCCCAAGGTTGTTGCTCTTCCCTCGCTTCCGGAGGAGAACGATGTTCCCCAGAAACAATCCTGGACGGTGCAAGATCTTCGATCCATTGGAAGGATTCCACGAAAAATACGGATTCTCCTCTCTTTCTGGTTTGCATCTGTTCGTGATCCACTATCTCAACTCGGTCCACATTTCATGAACACCACTCCGCAAGTCGCTGATCTCCACGTCGTCCGGAACGTCCCGCTACCGGCGCCAGCCTTCGTCCTCTCCGAAATCAAGCGTGATACCGGGGAGGCCGCCTTTGTAGCGCAGAGCCGCGAGACAATCCGGGCGATCCTGAGCGGCCACGACGAGCGCTTCCTGGTCATCGCGGGACCCTGTTCCATCCACGACACCAGGGCCGGCCTGGAGTATGCCGAACGCTTCAGCGCACTGGCTTCCGAGTTGCAGGACAGGATCTATCTCGTCATGCGGGTCTACTTCGAAAAACCCCGCACCACCGTGGGCTGGAAGGGGCTCATCATGGATCCCGATCTGGATGGCACCGACAATATCCCACGCGGCCTGATGGTCGCGCGCGAGTTTCTCCGCCAGATCATTGACCTGAACATCCCCACCGCCACCGAGTTACTCGACCCCATCACCCCTCAATACATCGCCGACTTGATCAGCTGGTCCGCCATCGGGGCGAGGACCAGTGAAAGTCAGACCCACCGGCAAATGGCCTCCGGCCTCTCCATGCCCATCGGCTTCAAGAACACCATCAGTGGTGATCTCAAGGCCGCCATCAACGCGATTGGAGCAGCCACAAAACCACAGACCTTCCTCGGGGTTTCGGAACAGGGAGTTGCCTCCGCCATCTCGACCTCCGGCAATCCCGACTGCCATGTCATCCTGAGGGGTGGCGAGGGCGGTCCCAACTACGACGAAACGAGCGTTCGGGACGCTCTCACCCAGATCGGGGAAGCAGGATTCCCCGCCTCCGTGATGATCGATGCCTCCCATGCCAACTGCGGGAAGAACGACGAGAAGATGCCCGCCGTGTTCGAAGAGATCATCCGTCAGCGGGCTGCGGGCAACAACGGGATCGTTGGCGCCATGCTGGAGAGCAATCTCGTAGCCGGGAACCAGAAGTTCCCCCAACCCCTTCCGGATCTCACCTACGGTCAATCCATCACCGACAAGTGCATCGACTGGGAGACCACGGAGCGTCTCCTGCGGGCCGCGGCCAGCACAATCTGAAGCACTGATCCAGCCTGCGGGGAGGAACGGGGCAGGCCCGCAAACCTTCCCCCCGCAACGGAAAATCTACGAGCCAAACACCATGGTCACGGGCTCGTGGCATCATCACCGGTCCTCCTTGTCCGCAGCCGGTTGAACCGGACCTGGAGTCAGATGACTGGCGGTGACCGTCCCTGCATCCGCGAAGAAGTCAATCAAGGCCTGTCGACTGTTCGGCGGCAGGAGACTGGCCTTGCACTCGGGCCTCTGGGCGAGGGCGCGCAGGCGCATGAGCTGCTTGCCCCCTGATTGCGCGTCATAGGAATTGAAGATGACGCAATAACGGTGTCCAGCCGGACGGGGACCCGGATGACGCAGGCACCGCAAGCTGCGCACGAAGCGGCTCTTCCTTGTCTCGCCCCTGGCGGCTCCGGCCTCCGTCACCTGCACCTCGAAACCGAAGAGGGCGCGATCCCCTCCCCCCTGGAAGGACTCATTGAGCACGCCCACCAGTTCTTCCCGGGTGAGATAGAGAGCCACCAGACGATTGTCGTAGGGAAGGATCGACCAGGCATCCGCGACTGTCTTCTTCCCCCCTGCAAGGGTGCCGCTCCCGAAGGTGCCATGAAAGACACCATCCGGGTCAAGCTTGTGCTTGGCGGCAGTGTGCAGCACGGCGGAGGAAATCAGGGTCTGCAGCGGACTTGGCATTCCGGGAGCCGGCTGCCTGTCAGGCAGTTCAACCGCCAACTCCCCCATCTCGCCCGAGAGGTAACCTCTGGCGTCGTCCAGGTCCTTCCCCGCAATCTCCAGCACGAGCGGATCCTCCGGAAGACGCTCATCCATCAGCACGGTATAGGCTCGCTTCTCCACGATTCTGCGGCTCTCAACGTCAAAGGAAATATCCACCCGCCCACAGTGGATCCCGAAGTAATCCGCCTGGGTATAGAGAGTCCCCTCTACAAATCTGCTGCCCTGGTCCCGGTGGGTGTGTCCCGCGAGGTAGATGTCCGGTCCGTCTTCCGCCTCAAGCAGGGCCAGCACTGGATTGGCAAAGTCATCGGTCTCCTTCAGTCCCATGTGTCCGCACACCACCACGGCATCCACCCTGGCTTCCTCTCGAAGATACTTCAGGCTCGTCCGCAGGATCTTTACGGGATCGGTAGCCTCGTAGCCATTGAGCAACTCCGGACGCAGCCAGTAGGGCAGGCCCGGGGTGGTCAGACCAATCAGGCCAATACGAAACCCCGCCACCGTCTTCACCAGGTGGGGAACGATCCGGGCCAGAGGATGGGACGAGTCCCCCAGTGTGCCGGATGGCTTTCCCTCAAGGTTGATGTTTCCCGTCAGCACCGGCATGGCAGAACGCGTCACCGCATCGAGGACGACCTCCGGTCCCCAGTCAAACTCGTGATTCCCGAGAACCCAGGCATCATACTGCAATTTATTAAAGAGATCGATCATGAGGCGGCCCCGGGTGATCCAACCCACCGCCGTGCCCTGATACACGTCCCCCATATCAAGCAGCAGGGAGTGCGGATTGGTCTTCCGCCACTGTCGAATCTGCGAGGCACAACGGGCCAACCCCCCCACGTTCGTGATCCCCCGGTAGGTCCGGGTCGGACGGATATGGCCATGCAGGTCGGTGGTGTGAAAAATCGAAACCGTCTTGATCCTCCTGGGATCCCGCGCCCCATGCCCTCGCCGGGGAAGAAGGAACGAAGCTCCCGCCAGAGCAGATCCACACAGCATTGTCCGTCGCTCAATTGCGCTCATGGGAGGCCAGCATCGTATGAAATCTCACACGAAATGCAACTCGCAGGATGAAACAGGATCTCCCTCCGGGCTGCCTTCAGGCTCTCAGCTCTCCGACTGGCAACCATCGCCCTTTCCAGTCGTAATAGTGCAATGCCCCGAACTCCTTCTTGTAGTCGTAGCAACTCGACTCCACCGTGGCATAGCCACTGTAATAAAATCGGAACCCCTGTTCCCTGGCGAACTCAAGTTCGGCCAACATGGTGAACACTCCCAGGCGGCGACGCGAAAACTCTGGATCGAACACCGCATAGATGCTGGAACATGCCTGTCGCCCGAGAGCAAAGAAACTGGCCGCAATCAGCCTTCCCTCCAGACGGACGCTCAACTGCAGGCACTCGCAGGGACGCCCGTCGGGCTGGGTTCCCAGGAAGTCCGTGAGACAATCCGGCACGTTGCCCGCAAAACGCATCTTGTGGATGTCGAAAAGGCGGTTCTCCGCCTCCCCAGGAGCTGCACCGTCAAAACTGAGCTCCAAGTCCCGGTTCTTCCGGAAGGTCCGCCGTTGACTTCTTGATCTCATGAACTGGGCCACTTCGATCCGCAGAGCGATCTGCCTATTGAGACACATCCCATCACTCATGAGACTGGCCCGGAAGAAATCTGTCCCAAAGTGGCGCCAGCCCACCGCCCAGAGTTCGTCCATCCCTTCGGGCTTGACCAAGTCATGTTCCCGGCTTTCGGCCACCAGGGGCCATTCACCCGAAAGAAGGTTGTAGAGTTGCTGGGACATTCGACTCGCGCGGGGAAGCTCAGGCAGTATGCCCGCGATCACCCCCGCACTCAATTTCCTTGTCAGATCAGCTTTTACACCAGTCCGGAATCTCCCTGAATTTTTCCCGGAAACACCCCACCAGGGTGGGATTACAGGCACCTCACTGTTCGAGAAAAGAGCCGCCGAGGGTTCCCGCCATGGTTCTGGCCTCCATGTTTCCGGTGAGCAACACCAGTGCGACCCCGGCCCCCCTGGTGCCGATCAGGAGGCCGGCAATATCATACAGACCCAGGTCGCCGGGCACAAACCGGAGGGGAAAAAGCCCGCCTCACTACTCCTCTGCTTTCTCCTCTGCT
>DLRK01000206.1:0-4069 GCA_002501065.1 Akkermansiaceae bacterium UBA7890 | reverse complement strand
TCTGCTCCCTCTGCTCCCTCTGCTTCGTCATGCTCGTCACCAAGATCGGCATCTTCCTCGAAGTCATCTTCCTCTATCAGGTCACCATGACTCAACTTGAATTTGCGCACCTGCTGGCTGGCTGGGAGTGGCGAGAGGACCATCACGACGTTCCGCCCAACCAGCTTGGGCTCCTGATCAACATTGGCCATACCCTTGATGTCCCCCTTGATGCGCTCCATTTTTTCAAACCCGATTTCCCGGTGAGCATTTTCCCGTCCACGGAACTGCAACTGCGCGCGCACCTTGTGACCTTCTTCGAGGAAGGCCTCGATCCTCCCCAGTTTGATATTGTAGTCATGCAGTTCGGTTCGCACCCGGAACTTGATCTCCTTGAGGCGCGTGACGGACTTGCTCTTACTTGTCTTCTTGAGCTTCGACTGTTCGTACTTCCACTTTCCGTAGTCGACCACACGGCATACCGGAGGATCGGCCTTGGAAGCAACTTCCACCAGGTCGAGGCCGATGGCCTTGGCTCTCTGGACAGCCTCCCGGGTATCCATGACCCCAAGTTGTTCACCCTTGCCGGATACGACCCGCACACGTGGGGCCCTGATCCGCTCATTAACCCGCGTCATGTCACGACGTGGACGAAATCTCTTCTTCTTTTTCTTAGCGATAGTATCTCTCCAGTGTTGTTGAGGGTGCGGAATGAATCCGCGAACGGAGACGCAGAGGTGCTCCGGGCGTCATGCCAAGGCCGAGGTCAACGAGTCGCTGCATCATTGAAAGCAACACAGCTCAGCTCCGCTCACAGCGAGCGGTTTCGAATCTCTTCGCATACTTGGTCGACAAAATCATTAAGAGTCATGGAGCCGAGATCGTCGCGATCCCGATGACGCACGCTTACGCTTTGTGACTCTTCCTCGCGCGCGCCAATAACCAGCATATAGGGTACACGGTCCAGCCTCGCAAGACGAATCTTGGCCCCTATCTTGTTCGCCGCAAGATCGCTTGCCACCCGTACTCCGGCTTCTGCCAGCATGCGCACCACTCCTTCGGAGTACGCGTTGTGCTTCTCGGAAATAGAGAGCACACGCACCTGTTCAGGTGCAAGCCAGACCGGAAACTTCCCTTCAAAGTGCTCAATGAGCAGCCCGATAAAGCGCTCCAGTGACCCGAAGGGTGCACGGTGAATCATGACCGGGCGGTGCGGCGAGTTGTCCGGCCCGATATAACTCAAATCGAATCGCTCAGGCAGGTTGTAGTCCACCTGCACGGTGCCGAGCTGCCATTCACGTCCAATCACATCCTTCACTACAAAGTCGATCTTGGGCCCATAGAATGCGGCTTCCCCGGGTTCTTCGGTGTAGTCCACGCCCAGGGTTTGAACTGCATCCCGCAAGGCCTCCTCGGCCTTGTCCCAATTGGCAGGATCCCCCACGTATTTTGAGGAATCGGGATCGCGCAGAGAAAGCCGCACGGAGTAGTCCGACATGCCCAGGGCGCCGAAGACCGTCTTGACCAGACCCAGGCATCCCTGGATTTCCTCACTCAGTTGCTCCGGGGTGCAGAAGAGGTGAGCATCGTCCTGCGTGAAGGAACGCGTCCGTGTGATGCCTCCCAGTTCTCCGCTTTGCTCCCAACGGTAGACGGTTCCGAACTCAGCCAGGCGCACCGGAAGATCGCGGTAGCTGTGGTGATCACTCGCAAAGATGCGAATGTGGTGCGGACAGTTCATGGGCTTCAACATGAAACCCTCCACCTCTCCATTCCGCAGCGCATTCATGAGGTCACCGCAGCTGCTGTCATCGTCGGAAAGTTTTCTGAGGGCTTCGCGCTCGGCAAAGGGTGGATACTGGCTCTCCTCGTAATAGGGGAAATGTCCGCTGGTACGATAGAGGTCCAGTTTGCCGATATGCGGCGTAAAGACCTGATGATAACCCTGCTTGTCCAGTTCAGCCGCAATGAAGTCCTGCAACTGGCGCCGGATAATGGAGCCCTTGGGTTTCCACAGGGGCAGGCCCTGTCCCACCATCTCATCGAAATGAAAGAGGCCCAGTTCCTTGCCCAGTCGCCGGTGGTCACGCTTCTTCGCTTCCTCCAGGCACTCAAGATGCTCATTCAGCAGAGTCCTGTTCTTGAAGCAGGTTCCATAGATCCTCTGCAACTGCGGGTTGTCGGCATCGCCCTTGTAGAAGGCACTGGCCACACTCATCAGCTTGAAAGCCTTGCAGTTCCCCGTCCGTCCCACATGCGGACCCGCGCAGAGATCCCAGAAATCCCCATTCTTGAAAATGGAGATCTCCTCGTCATCCGGGATGTCCTCCAGAAGATCGACCTTGAAGGTTGAAGGAGTATCACGCTCACCCAGGGCTGCCAGTCGCCCTTTCCGGGCCAGGTCCATGGCCTCCTCGCGGCTGATCACTTCCCGCTCAAAAACCTGGTTCTCCTTCACCACCTTTTTCATCTCGGCCTCAATGGCGGGGAAATCATCCGGCGAAATGCGGTGCGCAAGATCGACATCGTAGTAGAACCCGCCTTCCACCGGCGGGCCGGCCGAGAACTGCGCATCGGACCAGAGCCTGGCAATCGCGGTCGCCATCACGTGCGCACACGAGTGCCGGAGACGCTCCAGATCACTCATCTGGTTTCGTTCTTCGAGAGTCTTGCGCTCTTTGTCGTCTGCCATTTTCCTGAGCTTCAAGTTTAAGACTTCAGGTTTCAAGCTGAAGTGCCTGCCTGAGGGTGATGATTCATACGAAAATTGGTGGCTGGCCCTTCAAGAATGGGCCCTGCTCCTGCTCAGCTCCACAAAAAAGGCCCCGCATCGCTGCAAGGCCTTCCGGATTCTCTGTGTGTTTGCCAACCTGCTCGTTAACGGGAATAAAGCTCGACGATCAGTTGGACGTTGACCAGGGGATCGATGTCCTCGACTTCGGGGAGGCGCGCGACGACGCCCTCCATAGTCTCGCGATCCAGGGCGAGCCAGTCCTTGAGGGCAATAGCCTGGGTGAGATCCATCATCCGGAGCCCCAGCTGCTGCGATGAGGGCTTGGGGCCAATCTTGATCTTGTCGCCTGGCTTGCAGTGGTAGCTGGGGACGTCCAGCTTCCTGCCGTTGACCAGCACGTGGCCATGGCCAACCAGCTGACGGGCGGCCTGACGGGTGTTTCCAAGCCCAAGACGAAAGCACACATTGTCGAGACGGGTCTCAAGAAGTTGCAGCATGATATCGCCGGTCACCCCCCGGCGACGGGCGGCTTCTTCGTAGCAACGGCGGAACTGCTTTTCCAGGACTCCATACTGAAACTTGAGCTTCTGCTTCTCGCCCAGCGCGATGGCGTAATCGGATTTCTTGCGGCGGCCCGCGCGGAGACCGTGCTGGCCGGGAGGATAGTTGCGGCGCTCAAGAGCGCGGGAAGAACCAAACAGCGGCACCAGAAAGCGGCGGCTGATTCTGTCCTTGGGACCGGTGTAACGTGCCATGAGGAAAAAGGTTTATTCTTTGGTCGTTCGTTCTCGTTACACCCGGCGGGCCTTCTTCGGCCGGCAACCATTATGGGGAATGGGCGTCACGTCCTTGATTCCGGACACGTCGATGCCGATAGCCTGCACCGCACGCACCGCTGATTCGCGGCCCGCCCCCGGGCCCTTGACCCGGATCTCCGCTTCCTTCAGGCCGTGGCCCATGGCCTGGCGACAGGCGTCCTGCGAAACCACCTGGGCAGCGTAGGCCGTGCTCTTGCGGGATCCCTTGAATCCCATCTTGCCGGAACTCGACCATCCGATCGTATTTCCGACCTCATCGGTGATGGTTATCATCGTGTTGTTGAATGTGGCCGCGATATGGATAATCCCCTTGGCAATGTTTTTGCTTTTCTTGGCCTTGTGGATCTTGACCGCGTCGGCGGCCTCTTCGCCCATGATCTCGGCGAAAATATCTTTCTTCTCTTCCTTCTTTCCGCCTTCGCCCCCTTCACCTTCCTTGGCTTTGGCAGACTCCCCGCCTTCCGCGACGGGTTTTCCCTCGGGTTTGCCGTCACTGGCGGGAGACTTCTCGTCCGCCGCAGGCTTCTCTTCGGCCGCA
>DLRK01000179.1:13393-15067 GCA_002501065.1 Akkermansiaceae bacterium UBA7890 | reverse complement strand
CAGCAGGTGGTATCCGATGTGCTCAACCATCTCGCCAAGCACGATGTTAGCACGGTCACCTTTACGGATCTGGTGGTCCAGGACGAGCAGCACAAATAGGGTATAGGTTCGTCCCGACGCCGCCCCGGCACAGCGATTTTCTGATGGATTCCCCGGGCAGGATCTAAGAAAAACCCAGCTTGTCCGTTGGGGTTCTTGCTGGAGGGCCCGGTTTTTGAGAGAAGGACAACCCAGACTAGAAATCCCATACGTCATGATTCAATCCACCAAGAACCGGATCCTGTGCGGGCTCCTGGCCCTTTGCGCCTCGGTCTGTCTGCCGGAAAAATCGGTCGCCCAGGGAGGGATCGATACCGCCTGGTCCAATTCACTTACCGCCATGCGGGCCAAGGAATGGGCCAAGGCCCATGCAATTCTCGCCAAGGCGGTGGCGCAGTACGACGGGCGGGCCAAGACCCTCTTTGGCCCGAAGTTCGGCTGGTTCTGGTACCACAAGGGATACTGCGAGCTGAAGCTCAAGCAATGGGAGCCGGCCATGGAGTCCTTCAAGATGTGCTACACCAAGTACCCCAATAAGAATGCCGGGGGGGCGGGCCTGGACGGGGCCACCCAGGGGAGCTTCAACCATTACCACACGAAGGCCCTTCTCAAGTGGGGGGACGCCGCCATCGGCGCGCAGGAGTGGGAAGTTGCGATCAGGATGTACAAGAAATTCCTGCAGGAGCGTGACCCCAAGCGTGACACGTATCAGAAGGGGGCCTTTTACGTGAACATGGCGATGGCGCACTTCAAGCTCTTCCAGATTCCGGGAGGGATCGAGAATCTCGAGATCGCGATCGACAACAAGGAGACCTTCCCCACTCCCGACGAGGGCATCATGGTGGGATTTCAGGCCATGGTGGAAGCGGTTATTGAGAAGGAGAACGAGCAGGCCCTGCTGGATTTCCTCGGGAAGAACCGGGCTGACATCAGGCTGGAACCCTTCAAGATGCACAGCTTTGCTCCGGTCTTCATGAAACTGGCGGCGGATGCCCTGGCGGCCGAGATGGAACGTTCCGCGTTTGAACTTTATGCCCTGGTGCCCAGTACCAGGGCCTCCATTGACGACATCAAGGCCCGCCTGGCCCAGATCGGGATTGTCGATCGCCAGTTCCAGGACCCGCCGCAAAGCAACCGCCAGATTCACAAGGAGGTGCTGGAGGCTGACCTGGAGGAACTGACCAGACAGTGGAGTTCCGGGGATCCTCATGAGGTGATCACCACCGCGGCCACGGCCTACATTCACGAACAACACAAGAACGTGCGCGGAGCCTTCGCGGCCTACGAGCAACTGGAGCTCTATTACAACAAGTCGAAGAAACGCGAGGAGTATCTCTATAACCTGGTGCGGACTTCCGCCATTATCGGGGAAGTGCTGGTGACCGAGAAATACGGGAGCCTCTTCCTGAAGATCTTCCCGGACAGCAAGCACGTGGAGTCGGTGCGCAGCATGATGCTGACCAGCCTCTTCATGGAAGGGGAGTATGAGAAGTGCATCGAGGTGGCCACGGTCATGCTGCCCAAGCTGGCCTCGCCCTCCAAGCAGCACGACATCTGCCTGCACGTTCTGGGTGGGAGCTACTACTACACCGGGAAGTATGATGTGGCCCGCAAGTATCTCGACGAGCACGTGGA
>DLRK01000179.1:10496-13002 GCA_002501065.1 Akkermansiaceae bacterium UBA7890 | reverse complement strand
CTTTCCCGGCTTCAGTACTGGGGCAAGGCGGCCGAACTCCTCGACTCCTTCCTCTCCAAGTATCCGGACCCGGGCAAGAACATCTATCTGCCCTTTGCGCTGTATGACCGGGCCAACTGCCACTTTGCCGAGGACGAGCTCGACCCCGCCCTCGTGAAGCTCAACCGTCTTGAAAGCGAGTTTCCCAACAGCGACATCATGGACATGGCCCTCAACCTCAAGGGCAACGTCCTCCAGACGCAGGAAGAGTGGGATCCAGCTGAGACATACTACAAGAAGGCCATGGAGCTCGCCAAGCGTCGTGAGAACACCATCGTGGTGGGCGAGTCCCTGTTCTACCTGGTGGGGCTTCTGGGTCCGGAGAAGCGGGGCAAGAAAGAGAACCCGCGGGTGGAGGACGCCGTTCCCTACTACGACGAGTTCTGGAAGGATCATGGGTCGGCCTCGCCCTTCAAGGCGCAGACCGCGGTGGCCGGGGTGCATCCCCTCACGGTGGTGGGCCGTGAAGAGGAAGCCCTTGAGCGGTTGCAGGGAGTGATTGCAGAACTCGCGGCCGTGGCCGGGGCCTTCGGGCTGGAGGAGGCCATCAATTCCTACACCCGGGCCTATCTGAAGAACCACAGCGAGGACGAGCTCAAGGAGCACTATTACAACTTCCCCGGGATCGATTCCGGCAACAAGGAAGCCCAGGCCCTCCTGCGGATCGCACTCATCACGGTGTTTGAGGAGAAGAGCAAGAAGGCCGTCAAGGAGGAGAACCCCAGCGACAAGCGGCTTGCGGATGCCATGGTTGGCGTTCTTTTCCGCGATCTGAAGGAGGAGTTCCAGCCCTCCCAGCTCACCAACTACGTGCTCGTGCGCCTCGGCGACTACCTGCGGGAAAAGGCTGGGAAGCCCCGGGACGCCCTGCCCTACTACAATGAGGTGGTGGGCCGCGAGGATCAGTCCTACCGGTTCAATGCCAACTTCGGACTGGCCGATATCCTCGGAGACTCTGACAGCCCGACGGAGAAGGGGAAGGCAGTAGAAAACCTGGAGCACATCTTCAAGAATGCCCCGCAGAAGAAGCAACAGGAAAGGGCCCTCTATCGCATCGTTGAGATCCTGACGGAGAAGAAGGACTGGGGGGACGTGACCACCCGCGCGAAGGAATACCTTACGACCGAGGGTTACCGTCGTTACGCGGCAGAGGTTTCGTTCATGCTGTCCGAGTCCTATGACAAACGCGGGATGCAGGAAGATGCCATCTCATCCTACAACAAGACGTGGGCCAGCTACACCGGCCTCATCCGGATTTCCGCCCCCTCCATGACGCGGGTGATGGAACTGGTCTGGGCGCGCGACGCCGGGGAGGACCACCAGCAGGCGTATGAAATCGGCTACAAGTTCTGTGCTTCGACGGAGCACCTTCTGGCGCAGATGAAGGATGAGGAAAAGGAGGCCTGGGAGCAGGTGAAGAAACTCGTCCAGCAGTATGAGGATCATAGTTCGGTCACCAAGATCGTAGAGGAGAAAAAGAAGGGGAGGTAGGTTCTCACCCACCGACGAACACTCAACTGACTGAAACCATGAAAAAACTGATTCTCGGCACCATCTTCCTGTTTGTCTGCGTGGTCAGGCTTACCGCTGCGGATGCCCTGTCCCTCATCGGCTACACCGAGCCGGTGAGCAAGCAGGACGACATCATGAAAGTGTGGATCACGGCCGCCAGTTCCACCCAGATCGAGTACAAGACCACTCCGCAGAGCCTGAACCGCAACCGGATCAAGCGCTCAGAGGTGAAATCGGTCTATTTCTTCGAGCCTCCCATCTTCAAGGAGGCCGTGGAGCTTTATGAAAGTCGCGATTACCGGGGCGCGCGCGAAAAATTCGCGGCGTGCAAGGAAGCCTTCGACAAGCTCGACAACCTCAAGGGGAACTACGGAACCCTGGCAGGATTCTACGAGCTGGAGACCTGCCGCAAGATGTTCGACCTGGAGAGCCTCAAGAAGCTGCTCGCTGTCTACCAATTCGGGTCCCTGGCCCGGGAACACCAGCGCAACCAGCTGGAAGTTTATGCCGTCTGGGATGCAGTGCGCACCAAGAGCTGGTCCCGCCTCGATGCCCTGGCGGTGGAAGTCCTGGAGAAGAAGAAGTGGGTTGGAGAGCACGTGGCCCAGATCAAATACTGTCACGGACTCGCTCTCGAAGGCCTGGGCCGCGATACCGACGCCCTGATCGCCTTCAACGGGGCGTTCACTGCGGACTACACCGCCTCGGAAGAACTCACCCAGGCGGCGGCCGTGGCCTGCCTGCGCATCATCAAGGCTAACGAAGAGGTGAAGCTGGCCATCCAGCTCTGGGGGACGGAGGATGAGGATCCGAATTCCCCCGGCTATTTCCTTCTGCAGGAGGGGCTCGCCATGTGCGATCTCTGGAAGAAAGCCCTCGGTGGGGGCAAGGCGCTGCCCTCCGACTACACCTTTTTCCTGCGTTACCGGGAGGACAATAAGCCCAAGCCCAAGCC
>DLRK01000179.1:0-10164 GCA_002501065.1 Akkermansiaceae bacterium UBA7890 | reverse complement strand
AAGCCGAAGCCGAAGGCCGATACGGAAGAGAAGCCCAAGGAAGAGAAGGCCGAGGAGGAGAAGCCCGAGGGCGAGGAAAAGCCCAAGGAGGATGGCTAACCCGCGTCGTTTGGGGGGCAACCTGTAGCGATCGAACCTGATTCAACCCGGGCCCCGGGACCTTCGGCTCCAATGTCCGGACAGGGAGGAGTCTTCAGCTGCGTGGTTTGGCCTGGCGGCCCTCGTCGATGAGACGCCAGAACTGCTTGGATTGCGCGAGTTCCTCGTCTTCTGCCCGGAATGGCAGCTTGGACCGGAAGATGAAGTCCTGGAAGGTGTTCTTGTGGAGGACGCGATGGACCCTCACATGATCATCGATCACTTCGAAGTAAAAGCGCCAGTCGCGGGAACGGAACCGGTAGAGGGTCTTGCCATCCCTCTCGATCCTGCCGAAGCGATTGTCCTCCAGATGCTCCAGGTCGTCCTCGCTCACCTTGAACTCGTCGAGGAGTTCAAGTTGCTCCAAGGTGTCGAGCAGGGAGATTTCGGCCGCGCTGACCTCATTGAAGACGATCTGGAGCACGCCCGATGCTACACCGTGGCAGGCCGGATGAAACGGGAAAATGGAAGAGGATCGGCCTGCTTGAACCTCAGCTCCGGGCTCTAGTGGTGATGCCCATGGTCGTGATCATGATTGTGGTCATGCCCGTGGGAGTGGGGAAGATGCAGGGCGTGGACGGCCTCGTGCCTGACCTGGTCGTAAATCTCCCGGAGAGGGGTCGCGCTCTCGGCGGCCGCCTGGCGGCAGTCCTCATATTCGGGGGTGACGCGGGACTGCCCCCCCGGCAGGGTCGCGATCTTCACGCGGATCCTGCCAAACTTGGTGTCTACCGCCTCGCTGCGCCGGGGGAGGGAGTCCCGTTGCACTTCCTGGCGGCGCACCCCGAGGGTGGAGCTCTCGTGGAAGAGGAGGTGCTCCAGAGCGTCGGCGTTCTGGGGCTTGGCGAGGGCCTGCAGGAGTATTCCGGGGCGGCCCTTTTTCATCTGGGCCGGAATGACGGAAACGTCCAGCGCACCAGCTTCCATCAGATGGCCGGCAAGGTGGCCGACGAGCTCTGGTGACTCATCGTCCAGATTGGTCTCGAGTTGCACGAGAGTCTCGGTGAGGAGCCCGGTGGTGCCCACCGCCTCCCCGATGATGACCCGCAGGACATTGGGGATCTCATGGTCATTGCTGCCCGCGCCGTAGCCGATGGCATCGAGGGTGAGGGCGGGGATGGGACCGAAGCCGGCGGCCACCTCCGAGAGGACGGCCGCCCCGGTGGGAGTGACCAGCTCGGCATCGATGCGGGTGCCCGTCACCGGACACCCTTTCATGAGAGCAAGGGCGGCGGGAGCGGGCAGGGGAATTTGGCCGTGAGCCCCCGTCACGAACCCGCGACCGAGGGGGAAGGGCGAGACCCGGACCTGTTCGATCCCCAGCGCTTCCAGTCCGGCCAGGGTGCCGCAGACGTCAACGATGGCATCGACCCCGCCCACTTCGTGAAGGTGCACTTTCTCGACCGTGGAATCGTGAATGGCGGCCTCCGCTTCGCAGATCCGGGTGAAGATGCGAATGGCGGTTTCCTTCACCCGGTCCGAAAGGTGGCTGCCCTCCACCACTCCGCGAATATCGGCAAGGTGGCGTTCCGGGGCGTCGTCGTGGACATGGACATCCACCTTGACGGCGCTGAAGGCATTCTTCGAAACGCGATTGATGTGGAGGTGAAAGTCCTTGAGGTGGAGCTTGGCGAGCTCTGCTTCCAGCTGGGCGGCGGGGAGCCCGGCGTCCACCAGGGCTCCCAGCATCATGTCTCCACTCGCTCCCGCGATGCAGTCGAAGTAGGCCGTACGCATGGACGGATTGGAACGGGGAATGGCTGCAAAGGAAAGCCCCAACCCTTTCCGGCCTCAGGAGGAGCCGCCGGTCCGCATGATCGCGCTGGCCACCATGGCGGCCCCGAAGCCGTTGTCGATGTTGACCACCGCCACCCCGGAAGCGCAGGAGGACAACATGGCGTGGAGGGCGGTTTCCCCGCCGCGGGAGACCCCGTAGCCCACGCTGGTGGGAATTCCGATCACCGGGCAGGCCACCAGTCCCCCGATCACGCTGGTGAGGGCGCCCTCCATCCCCGCCACGCTCAGCACCACGCCGGCCCCGCGGAGTTTCCCCAGCTTGTCGAGGAGACGGTGAAGGCCGGCTACACCCACGTCAGTGAGGCGCTCCACGCGGTGGCCGAGAAACTCCAGGGTCTGGGAGGCTTCCTCCGCCACGGGAAGATCGGAAGTGCCCGCACAGGCCACCACTGCGTAGGGGTGGGCGGGAGCTTCGGGGCGCTCGCCGAGGGTGAGGAGCCGGGAGAGACTGTTGTAATGGGCCTCGGGCAGGGCCTCCTGCACGGCCCGTGCCTTGCGGCGGTTGACCCGGGTGGCGAGGGCGCGCTGGTGGGCCTGGCAGAGTCGATCGAGGATTTCAACCAGTTGCTCCGCGCTCTTGCCGGCGCCATAGACGGCCTCGGGAGCTCCCTGGCGTAGCTCGCGGTGGGTGTCGATGGTGGTGTGAGCGAGCTCTGCGAAGGGCAGTTCCCGCAGCTTCTCCATGGCCTCGGCGGTAGAAATCTCTCCAGAGGCGACCTGCCTGAGCAGTTTCTCAATGTGCTCCGGACTCATTTCTTTCTGAGAACGTCATTCATGCTGCCGGAACGGAATCCCGCGAGGTCCAGGGTGGCGTAGAGGAAGCCCGCCTCCCTCATTGCGCCCGTGATGTGTTCCCCATGCTCCACCGCCAGCGGGAGCTCGTCCCTGCTCACCTCGATGCGGGCCACCTGGCCGTGATGGCGCACCCGCAGTTCGTGAAAGCCCAGTTTGTGCAGGGCGGCCTCGGCCTGTTCGATCTGGGCCAGTTTTTCCGGAGTGACCTCGGAGCCGTAGGGAACCCGGGAAGAGAGGCAGGCATTGGCAGGGCGGTTCCAGTTGGAAAGTCCCAGCTCACGGGCCCAGGTCCGGATCTCCTCCTTCCCGATTCCGGCTTCCTGGAGAGGGCTGCGCACGCCGTGTTCACGGGCGGCCTGCAAGCCGGGCCGGTGGTCCCCGGTATCGTCCGCATTAGTGCCGTCGAGGATGCAGGGGAAGCCCTCCCGGTCCGCGAAGTCGATGAGGGATTGATAGACGTTGGTCTTGCAGAAGTAGCAGCGCTGCGGATCGTTGCGTCGGTAGCGGGAATCCTCGGTTTCACCACTCTTGATCAGTTCGTGGGGGGCTCCGATCTCGCGCGCGATGTCCTGGGATGCTTCCAGATCACTGCGGGCCAGGCTGGGCGAGACCGCGGTGACGGCCACGGCGTTGGCCCCGAGTTCCTGGCAGGCGAGTCGCAGGACGAGGGTGCTGTCGATTCCACCTGAGAAGGCAACCAGCACGCGTTCAAAACCCCTGATGAGGTTCGAAGCGTGGCGACGGGCGGGATCGTGCATGAGCAAAACGCGGGCGCGAGCCATACGCAACGGCATGCCGGGCCGTTCGGCAAGGCGACAGACGATGAAAGCGGGAGTTTTCCGGCTCTTCGGCTGAAAATTCGGGAGCCTGATTTCTCCGGGACGGGGTGGAGGGGAGGAATCCTTTTCCCTCGACAGGAGGCCCCGACCCGTGCGAGTTGTCCGGCCGATGAGCAATTGGACCACGGCATCTACCCTTCCCGTGCTGCGACTCGGACGCTAGTCCGGGCTCATATGTGTGTTGGTCCAACTTCTCTTTCCCGGGTTTCGGGGCGAACTGTGTCCAATGCGCTTGCCAAGGCTCTGACAAAAGATCAACACCAACCAACCGAACCATGAACACCCAGAACATCCGAAAGTACCGGCTCTTCCCCGAGGTCGGCCTTACGGATCGGCAATGGCCGGACCGTGCGATAACCGAGGCGCCCATCTGGTGTTCGGTCGATCTCCGGGATGGCAACCAGGCTCTGCCCGTCCCCATGAGCGTGGAAGAGAAGCTGGAGATGTTCGAGCTCCTCGTGGGAGTGGGGTTCAGGCAGATCGAGGTCGGGTTTCCTTCGGCCTCTGAGACCGAGTTCAATTTCCTGCGTCGACTGGTGGAGGAGAAACTGATTCCGGATGAGGTTCAGGTGCAGGTCCTGGTGCAGGCCCGCGAGCACCTGATCCGCCGCACCTTCGAGGCGCTCGAGGGCGTGAAGAATGCCATCGTGCACATGTACAACTCCACTTCACCGCTGCAGCGCCGGGTGACCTTCAACGATGCCAGTCGCGGGGACATCAGGAAGATCGCGGTGGATGGAGCCAGAATGGTGAAGGAACTGATCCCCACCGTCCCGGGGACCAACATCAACCTCGAGTATTCGCCGGAGTCGTTCTCCGACACCGAGCTGGAGTTTGCGTTGGAGGTTTGCGAGGCGGTCATGGACGTGTGGGAGCCCACCCCGGAGAAGCCGGTCATCCTGAACCTGCCTGCGACCGTGGAGTGGACCACCCCCAACATTCACGCCGACCAGATCGAGTGGTTCTGCCGCAACGTGAAGAACCGGGAAAGCGTGCACGTTTCGCTGCACACCCACAACGACCGGGGCACCGGGATCGCGGCCACCGAACTGGGCCTGCTGGCCGGTGCCGATCGGGTGGAGGGCACTCTTTTCGGCAACGGGGAACGGACCGGGAACCTGGACATCGTGGTTGCGGCGCTGAACATGAACAGCCACGGGATCGCGACCGGTCTCGATTTCACTGACTTGCCGCGCATCCGGGAGGTTTACGAGCGGACCACGCGGATGGAGGTTCCCGATCGCCAGCCCTACGCCGGGGAACTGGTGTTTACCGCCTTTTCGGGCAGCCACCAGGATGCCATCAAGAAGGGTTTTGACCGGCGCCGCAAGGAGACGGCCGGGGAGGAAGGGGAAGTGGTCAAGTGGGGCGTGCCCTACCTGACCATCGACCCGGAGGACATCGGCCGCAGCTATGAAGCGATTATCCGGATCAACTCACAGTCCGGGAAAGGCGGGGTGGCCTATATCCTCGACCGCGAATACGGGTTCGATCTCCCCAAGACCATGCACCCCCAGGTTGGAAAACAGGTTTACGATCTCGCCGATCAACTGGGACGTGAACTCAATCCCGGCGAGGTGAAGGACGCCTTCTTCAGGTATTTCGCCAACGTGGGGGAGCCGCTGCATGTGATCGACTACGAGCTCGATCAGCAGGCGGGTGAACGGGGAACGGTGTGTTGCCGGGCGGAGGTTCTTCTCAACGGAGAGAAGCGTCACATCGTGGGCCGGGGCAACGGACCCATCAATGCCTTTGTGCACGCGCTGGAGGAGAACGATCACAAGGATTTCGTTCTCACCGACTACCGGTCCCATGCCCTGCGGGATGGATCCAGCTCCGATGCCGCCGCCTATGTGCAGCTCAAGCACGATGACGGGCGGCTGGTCTGGGGGGCAGGAATCGATCCCTCCATCGAGATGGCAGGGCTCAAGGCGCTGGTGAGTGCCTGGAATCTATTGCGGTAGATCCGGGAGGCCGGAAGGCGCTACCAGATTCCCAGTTCCTGCAACTGCCTGGTGGCGGTTCCCGCCCAGTCCCTGTTGGCGGCGGGCGAGGCGGGACTGGGGTGGAGGATCCTGCCGATGGTGGCCCCGGATCCGAGATCCGCCGCCGTGCCGGCCAGCTGTTTTTCGGCGTAGGCGCCGACCCCGATGAGATACTGCGGGTCGAGGAGTTGGACGAGGGTGCGGAGATGGGCGAGACAGGCCTCATCGACGGGCTTCATGGATTCGGCCGGAATCTTGTCCGGGGTCAGGTTGGCCCCGGTGTCCTTCATCCAGACCAGGGGGCAGTAGTTGGCCACGAAGTGATCGGCAAAGAAGTCATCCGGGTTGGGAAAGCGCTCGGCGAAGAGCCCCCAGAGACGGCGGCCACTCACTTCCGATCGTTCGCAGTCAAATCCGGTGATGGGGCGCCTGGGGTGTTCAGGATCAGGTGTTCCTACCGGCCCTGAAATCCCCATCCAGTCGCGGACGGAGGAGATTTCGCCAAAGGGAACACCGGTCTGGGCCATCCCGAAGGGTCCGGGGTTCATGCCGAGAAGGAGAACGCGTCCGCTCCCCTTCCCGAAGCGCTCAAGGTAGTCACAGTGACGCTCCCAGGCGTAGTCCAGGGGATTGTAGGTGTGGGTGACCGGGGAGGAGAAAGTGAGGGGTCGGAGCGCCCTGCGCAGCTGGTTGGCAGCTTCAATGAGGGTTGGCACAGGAGGCAGATTGCGGAGGAGGATGGAGATGTCGAGAGCGGATGCGAACCCCGGCGAAGAGAAAGGGGAGACCTGCCGCCACCCCTTTCCCCGTGCGAGAGGTCGGGAAAATGGTGGCCAACTGCTGGAGCCGCGTATGATTCGAGCGAAGAAGCAACCGGTGACGCGGTCGCGGCGAGCAGGAGAGCAGCGGGAACCGCAATCATGGGATGGCGGAAGGTTCGTTGAAATGTCAGCATGGGCCTGGGACGTAACGCATCCGACGGGGGCGCGACGGACAAGAGCTGAGCCCTCCGCTTCCCAATCCGGCCCCATCCATGAAGATCCACACGACTCCTCGGCCCACCCTCCTCCCCCTCTGCGGTGCCCTGTTGTTCCTCTGTCCGACCGTACAAGCCGGGCAGGAACTGCGGATGCCTAACATTTTCGGCAACCACATGGTCCTGCAGCGGGATCAGCCGATCCGTCTCTGGGGCTGGGCCGGGCAAGGACAGGGTCTCACCGTCGCCTTTGCTGGACAAACACACACCGTCACCCCGGGCGCGGATGGAAGGTGGTCGGTGACCCTGAACGCCCTGCCAGCCGAATCCTCCGGGCGGGTCCTGACCGTGAAAAGCGCGGTCAGCACGCTCAGCTTCGAGGATGTCCTCATCGGGGACGTCTGGCTCTGCGGTGGTCAAAGCAACATGGAATGGCGGCTCCGCAGCACGCGCGATGCCGATGTCGAGATCCCTTCCGCAAACTACCCGGGCATCCGCTTCATCCGCATCAAACCGGAGGGAACCCCGGAACCCCGCGATAATTTCCCGGCCGAGAACAGCGACGGAATCTGGCTGCCGTGCACACCGGAGACGATCGGTGACTGCTCCGGGGTGGCCTACTTCTTCGGCCAGCGCCTTCACCGTCGGCTTGATGTTCCCATCGGCCTCGTCAACGCCGCCTGGGGCGGCACGATGGCCCAGCATTGGGTCACCCGCCAAACCCTCGAGTCTCTCCCTGCCGCCAAACCCTCCCTCGAAAAATACGAACAAAAGTGCCGTGCCTGGATCGAGGGAGGAGGCGAAAAGGGCGCCACCAGACGCTTCGCCGCCGACCAGAAGACGTGGGAAGCGCTCGCCAAGGTCGCCAGGGAGAAGGGAGAGAAGGATCCGTCGGGCAAACCCAACCCGAGGAGCTACCTCAACCCGGCTCAAGGCCGCATCCCGGCCGGGCCCCTCAATGCGATGATCATGCCGATCGCCGGCCTCAGCATCCGCGGGGCGCTGTTCTACCAGGGCGAGAACAACTCCTTTGGCGACACCTGGATCCCCTTCCGAGAAACCTTCCCCGCCGTCATCGCCGACTGGCGCAGGCTCTTTCGAAACGACGAACTGCCCTTCGGCATGATCCAGATCGCCGGGTGGAGCACGCGCCGCTCGATGACCTACGACATGAACCACCACACCAACGTCGTCCGGGAGGTGCAGTTCAAGACCTGGCGCGCCACTCCGAACACCGGCCTGATCGTCAGTTTCGATGCCAACAGCAACAGTAACATCCATCCGGGACGGAAATACCCGGTCGGTGACCGGGCCGCCCGCTGGGCCCTCTCCGAAGTCCATGGCCTCACCGATGCGGTCCGCAGGGGACCGCTGCAGTGGCACGGGCCGGTCTACAAATCGATGGAGAACACGGAGGGCAGGATCCGTATTCTCTTTGAGAAGGAAGGCGCGGAAGGTCTGCGGCTCGACAGGGCCGATGCCCGGGGATTTTATGTCGCCGGGGCCGACCAGGTCTTCCACCACGCCGAGGCCCGGGTCACCGGCGACCGCAACACCCCACCGGGCGTGGAGGTCTGGTCCGCCGATGTCCCCAACCCCGTCGCGGTCCGCTACGCCTGGTCCAACCTGCCCCTGGGCTCCCTCATGAATGGCAAGGAACTGCCGGCCTTCCCCTTCCGTACCGATACCTGGCCCCTCAAGCCCCACTACGGCGAAACGCTCTACCAGGTGGTTCCGGCAAACGGGGATTGCCCCGGACAGTGATCGTTAGCCCTCCAGCCCGCCCCCCGATGCCATGATGCGAATCCTGTGTGCTCTCCTCGCCCTGGGGATCGGTGCTTCCGCAAGGGATGTCGATCTCCCGGAAACCATGCTGGCCTGCCAACGCCAGTCCGGCGGTTGGCCGAAGAACTACGATCGCACCCGGAAGCTGAGCAGTAGTGAGCAGCGCGACCTCCGCCGGCAACGCTCCCAGGGCGATGCCACCATTGACAACGGGGCCACCCACACCGAAATCCATCTTCTGGCGGAAGCCTTCACCCGCACCGCTGATCCGCGCTTTGAGAAGGCGGTTCTGGATGGAATCAATTATCTGCTGGACGGCCAGATGCACAATGGAGGATGGCCCCAGCGATTCCCGGGTGGCCGCGGATATGCCACCCAGATCACCTTCAACGACAATGCCATGATCGGGGTGATGAACCTGCTCAAGAACATCACGGACGGACATCCGTCTTTCTCCTTTGTCCCCGGGCGCACCCGCCGCGAATGTGCAGAAGCGGTTGAGCGCGGCATTGCCTGCATCCTCAAGTGCCAGGTCGTCATCGATAACGTCCCCACGACCTGGTGCGCCCAGCACGACCGCCGCACCTTTCGTCCATGCCAGGCCAGGTCCTACGAACTCCCGTCCCTCAGCGGATCCGAATCGGTCGGCATCGTCCGCTTCCTCATGCGTATTGAGAAACCGGATGAGAAGGTCATCCGTGCCATCGAAGCGGCCATCGCGTGGTTCAAGCAATCGAAGTTAAACGGGATTCGGCTGAAGCGGCTGGCCGACAAGAGCAAGCCCAACGGTTTCGACCACGTCGTCGTCAAGGATCCCGGTGCCCCTCCGCTATGGGCCCGCTTTTACGACCTGCGCTCCAACCAACCCATCTTCTGCGGCCGCGACGGCGTCCCGAAGAAGAGCCTTGCCGGAATCCCCCATGAGCGGCGCACCGGTTACTCATGGCTCGGATCTTACGCCCGGGATCTCCTCGCCAGGGACCTGCCACGCTGGCGTCAGCAGCAGGGCCGGACGCCGTAGCCAGAAAGCGGAAAGTGGCACTCAGCTGCCGGCGCCGGGATCAGGCCGGGGGCCCGGCGTGGCTCGGGCGAGGAGACCGTTCCAGTAATGCAGGTCGGCGCGTTGCAGGGCCCTGATGAGAGAGTGGCTCTTTTCCATTTCGATGCGTCTCGGCGTGGGGAAGTCCTCCCAGGTGCCGTTTTCCATCATGGCCTGCCGGATGACTTCGTATTGCCCCAGCATCATTTCGAGACGTTGCAGATAGCGCTGGGCGAGCTGCATGTCCGGTTCCGGATGCTCCGTCAGCATCTGGAGACAGTCGTGGGCGGCGGAGGCCCCCGTGATCATGGCGGGGGCCTCTGCGGGCAAGGCCCAGCAGTATTGGAGCGTCCGGTGGGCAAGGGTGTGCGCCTCACGCCGGCGATCGAGGATGAGGAGGCTCTCCCCGGACTCTCCCTCCACCCGGGCAAGCGCTTCGCTCTTGAAGAGAAAGTAGGCCCCGTAGGCGGCAAGGTTGCTGGGGTCCAGTTCGTAGCCGACCGCCAGTTTTTTTTCCATCTCTCCCATGATGTAGGCCTTATGGCGGGGAGACTCGGCAGTCCGGTTGGTCCGTGAATTGTATGCGGTTCGCATTGTCTCGATCCTGTCGAGGAGATAGGGGCGCACTCCGGAGAATTCCTTTCTGACTGCGACGGGAGGGCCATGCGCATGATCGCAGTGATCGTGTTCGCACTCCTCGTGTTCGCACTGGTGATCGCCCTCCTCAAGCAGGCTGACCAGGTAGTCGAGCTCGCGGTCTTCTCCCGCCGCCAGGCCCGGCTGATGGCTGTGATCGTGGCTGTGTTCCTC